>JARFUG010000062.1 GCA_029289095.1 Desulfuromonadales bacterium | reverse complement strand
ACGACCCATGACCACGAAACGCCCAATTGGAAGCCGCCTTTCGTTTGACAGTCCCCCCGAGAGGCTTTTTCTCGATTTTGGTTTACATAATATTTCTTATGCGACGTTATGTAGGGGGAGCGAAAGCGAATTGTCCTTGTCCCCTTTTTTTGGGGTTGACAGATGTGCCGGGGGTGAGATAAGCAGACGCTGACCTGTGTTCTGCTTTAATCCTCGACGGTCGCGCCTCAGGGTGCGGCTCATCCTCAACGTCTCGGGGTTCCATGAATACTTATAGTGCCATTCTGATCGAAATCGCCTTGCCGGTCTTCCTCATGATCGGCGTCGAACGTTTTGCCGTCTACCGGTTTCTGCAGACCCCCCGTCAGATCGCCTGGGTCCGTTCGCACCGCTGGCTTCACCCCAATTCCATCAGCCGCGCCCGCTATCCGATGGGCTTTGTTTCAGTCACCCTGCTCCACATGGGTTTCCCGCGTTTGAGCTTCTTGTTCTTCACGTTCTGGATGATCACCGACATCACCGACGGCGACATCGCCCGCAAGTGCGACCTGCACACGCGCGAGGGAGAATCGATCGATCCCCTCTCGGACAAGCTCATGTACTCCCCTATGCTGATCTATCTTTCGTGGCTGGGATGGCTCAGCCCGGTATTTGTTGGTCTTTTCCTTGCTTTCGATGTCACCGGCCAGGTCTCGCGTCACTTCACCAAGCTCAAAGCGGCGAACCTCTTCGGCAAGGCCAAGACCTTTCTCGTGGTTGTGCTCCTGATCGTGGTGGGCCTTGAATGGATCTATGGTCCCCTGCCCCTGCTCGGACGCACCATCGGCCCCCTTCTTGTGGTGTGCACCTGTCTTGCATTCTGCTCGACAGCCTTTAAATTCATCCCCAATTACTGGTACGCCAATATCCTGAGCATCATGAACCTGGTGTGCGGGCTGATCGGGGTCTGGGTCATCCTTGCCGGACATCCCCCGGTGTATGCGCTCGGCCTTGTTTTTCTTGGACAATTTCTCGATCTTTTCGACGGAAGAGCTGCTGAGAAGTGGGGTTCAACCCCCAGGGGGGAAATTTTCGACGATGTCGCCGACGGGACAAGCTTCGGGGTGACCGTGGGGCTCATCGTGGCCACGGCATTTGCCCAGTTGTGGGTCGGCGTCCTGATCGGGGTGGTCTACGTGGGAGCGGTCGTGTACCGACTGGTACGTTTCGTGGTGGAAAAGCGCAAGCAGGGGATTCTTGGAGGTGTTGCAACCTTCTCCGGGATGCCCTCACCGGCAGGCGCGCTCCTTGCCGGGACGACCTGTGTTCTGGTGGGCAGCGAGGTCCTGATCGGGGTCATCGTCATCGCCACGGCCCTGTTGATGGTGTCGCGGGTCCCCTATCCGCATTTCGGACGTTCGATTTTGCCTAAAGTGCCCAATTTCGTGAGGGTTCTCGCCCTGGGGATTTTCCTCTTCCTGCTGGCGTTGGGCGTGAGGCGCGAACAGTACCTGGCTCCGCTCATCATGGCGTATATCGCTGCCCTCGCGTACCTTGTCTCCCCCCTCTTCCGGACCTTTTTCAGCCGATCCTGAGTCGGAGAAGCAGTCTGGCGCACGATAAAAAAAGAGCCGCAGAACGATTCTGCGGCTCTTTTCTCGTTGGTCGGGGCGAGAGGATTCGAACCTCCGGCCCCCAGCACCCCATGCTGGTGCGCTACCAGGCTGCGCTACGCCCCGTCAGTCAACGAGTGGGGATTATGGTGTATCGGGGTTGGATTGTCAAGGGAAAATTCTCTTTTTTTTGACCAGGGGTTCGATTGCAAACCATTGATTTTACACGCTTTGCAAAAGCGGTGCGTCAACGCGAGCGACGGTCGATCACTCTCTTTGCCTTCCCCTCGTGGCGGGGCATCGAGGAGGGTTCGACCAGCTTGACCCGGGCGCCGACGCCGAGCGTGGAGAAGAGTTTCTTCTCGACCTGATCGATGAACTCGCGCTGCTTTTTCATCTCGTCGAAGAAGATGTTCTCGTGAACCTCGACCTGCACCTCCAGAACGTCTCCACTGCCGATTCGGTCTATGATGAGCTGGTAATGGGGTTCGCACCCCTCCACCTGAAAGAGGACTTCCTCGATCTGGGTCGGAAAGACATTGACCCCCTTGATGATCAGCATGTCGTCGGAGCGCCCCATCGTCTTGGCCATACGCACCGAGGTGCGACCGCAGGAGCACGGTTCATAGTCGAGGCGGGTGATGTCACGGGTACGATAGCGCACCATCGGGAACGCTTCCTTGGAGATGGTGGTCAGCACGAGTTCACCGACCGAACCGGGAGGAAGAACCTCTCCGCTGTCGGGATCGATGATCTCGGGGATAAAGTGATCCTCGAAAATATGCATGCCGCATTTGTGCGTACATTCCCCGGCGACGCCCGGTCCCATCACCTCTGAAAGGCCGTAGTTGTCGGTGGCAATGATGCCCAGGCGTGTTTCGATTTCCCGGCGCATTTCCTCGCTCCACGGTTCGGCGCCGAACAGACCGACGCGCAGATCCAGCGAAGCGGGATCGATCCCGAGTCTCTCGAAGCGATCGGCAATGGTCAGGGCGTACGAGGGTGTCGATACGAGGACCGAGGAGCGATAGTCCTGCATGATCATCACCTGCTTGTCGGTATTGCCGCTCGACATGGGAATGACCGATGCGCCGATGCGTTCGGCCCCGTAGTGAAGGCCGAAGGCGCCTGTGAACAATCCGTAACCGAAGGCGATGTGGACGATGTCGTCCTCGGTGACCCCCGCAGCGGTCATGAAGCGGGCCGCCAGTTCAGTCCAGGTCTGCAGGTCCTGGCGCGTATACCCGACGACGGTCGGCTTTCCCGTTGTTCCGGAGGAGGAATGGATGCGCACCACCTCCCGCATCGGTACGGCGAACATGCCGTAGGGATAACCGAGTCTGAGATCTTCCTTGGTCGTGAAGGGAAGTTGAGCGAGATCCTCGAGGGTTTGGATGTCGCGGGGGACGATCCCGGCCTCCCTGAATTTTTCCTGATAGCGCGGGACGCTGCGCCAGACACGGTCCAGAGTGTCGCGAAGACGAGCAAACTGCAGCATCCGGATCTCTTCTCTTCCGAGACACTCGTTCAAAGGATCCCAGATGCGCCCCTCGCCAAGCCTCATGTCATTTCTCGCAATCTTCATCTAACCACTTGTTCGCAATGGATGATTACATGCCATAGACGCGTTCGCCCGACAGGACGGTGATCCCCCGGTCGGTCAATACCTTGATCGCACCCTCGGTGTCGTCGAAGCGGAAGATGATGACGGCGTTCTCGCCGCAGCGCTCGACGAAGGCGTACATGTATTCGACATTGACCTTCGCCTTGTCGAGCACATGAAGGATCCCGGAGAGGCCGGCGGGACGATCGGGGACTTCGACGGCGACCACCTCGGTCTTGTTGACGGTGAACCCCTTCTCCTTCAGGACCGACTTGGCGAGGTCGGTCTTGTCGACGATCAGTCGCAGAATCCCGAAATCCGAGGTGTCGGCAAGAGAAAGAGCTCGGATGTTCACACCGGCGACGCCGAGAACATGAGTGACCTCGGCGAGGCGTCCCGACTTGTTTTCGATGAAAATGGAGATCTGTTCGACTTTCATATTGCCCCCTTTGGAATATGACGCTACCTGGGCCGCTTGTCGATTACCCTCTGGGCCTTGCCTTCACTGCGGGCGATGCTTCTGGGTTCGACCAGTCGCACCTTGCAGGTGACACCGAGAAGATCCTTGATCTCTTTTTGAATCCGGGCCGAGAGCACCTGCATGACCTTGATCTCGTCCGAAAAAGTGCGTTCGTTCACCTCGACCTTCACCTCGAGGGTGTCGAGGTTCTCTTCGCGGTCGACGATGAGCTGATAGTGGGGTTCGACGCCGTCGATTCCCACGAGAACGCTTTCGATCTGGGAGGGAAAAACATTGACGCCGCGGACGATAAGCATGTCGTCGGAGCGCCCGCTCATGCGGGCAAGACGCATGTGGGTGCGGCCGCAGATGCACGGTTCCGAGATCAGGCGGGTGATGTCCCGGGTCCGATAGCGGATCATGGGTATCCCCTCCTTGGTGATGGTCGTGATCACCAACTCCCCCTGTTCACCATGCGGCAGGACCTCGCAGGTGTCGGGATCGATGATCTCTGGGATGAAATGATCTTCCCAGATGTGGAGTCCCTTCTGGGCCTCGATGCATTCGATGCCGACGCCGGGACCGAGAATCTCGGAGAGCCCGTAGATATCGATGGCCTTCAGGTTGAGTTTTTCCTCGATCTCCTGGCGCATCGATTCGCTCCAGGGTTCGGCCCCGAAGATCCCCACCTTGAGTTTCAGAGTGCGGAAATCGATTCCCTCTTCCGCCGCCGCTTCGGCGAGATAGAGACTGTACGACGGCGTGCATGTCAGGACGGTGGAGCCGAAGTCCCGCATGATCATGATCTGCTTTTTTGTATTGCCGCCGGACATGGGAATGACGGAGGCGCCGAGCTTTTCCGCGCCGTAATGGGCTCCGAGCCCTCCGGTGAAAAGACCGTAGCCGTAGGCGTTATGGATGACGTCTCCGCGGTGGGCTCCGGCTGCGACAAAGGAACGGGCCATGAGCTCGGCCCAGGTTTCGATGTCGCGCCGGGTGTAACCGACGACTGTCGGCTTGCCGGTCGTGCCGGACGAGGCGTGAATGCGGACGATCTGATCAAGAGGAACCGCAAAAAGACCGTACGGGTAGTTCTCCCGCATGTCCTGCTTCAGCGTGAAGGGGAGCCTGCGCAGATCGTCCAGAGACTTTATCTGCGCCGGCGCGATTCCGGCCGCGCGAAAGCGCTCGCGATAAAACGGAACGGTCGCATAGACTCTTTGCACCGTCTGCTGCAGCCGCTTGAGCTGCAGCGACTCGATCGCCTCGCGGGGCAACGTCTCGAACTCGTCATTCCAGAGCATCATCAACTCCCGATGGCTGTCGCCTTGGTCAGATCCTGAGCTTTGACGCCCCTTCCAAGGGCGAAGGCTTTGAGATTTTCCTCCAGAAAACGCTCGGGGACAAGTTTTTTCAGCGCCTCGATCCACATCTGTTCCTCAATTTCCATGCGGTTGGAGAGGGCGCCGAGCAGAACGGTATTGACCGTCCGGTAATTCCCTGCTTCCAGGGCAAGCTCCATCCCGTCCACAAGGGTGGTGTCGGCGACCGCCGCCGCGAGTTTGCCGGGAATGTCATCCGGATATTCGACGAGACCCGAGGCCACGGGGGCAGGTGCAATTTTCAGATTGTTCACCACGACCGCCCCACCCTTGCGCAGCATGGGGAGATAGCGGTACGTCTCAAGGAGCTCGAAGCCGAACAGAATATCGGCCTTCCCCTCCGGAATCAGGGGTGAATAGACCCGGCTGCCGTAGCGCACGTGTGAGGTGACGCTGCCGCCGCGCTGGGACATGCCGTGGATTTCGCTCTTCTTGACGTCATGGCCGGCCATCATCAGGACCTCGGAGAGGACTTCGCTGGCGAGCAGTGTGCCTTGTCCGCCGACGCCGGCGAGGAGGATGTTCTTCACGTTATTTTCCACGGGATTCTCCCATCGCATCGAATTTGCAGGTTTGTTGACACAGTCCGCAGCCGACGCACAGCAGCGCGTTGATGACCGCTTTTCCTTTACCGTCGGCAGTGCGTTCCCACTCGATGGCGGGGCACCCGACTTTGAGACAGGCCCGGCAGGAGACGCATTTCTCGGGATCGACCGCAAGGGGCGGCCTTCTTTCGGCCCCGCCGCGGCGCTCCAGCATGCAGGTGCGCCGGGCGATGATGACGGAGGGCTCGGGTCGCGCCATCTCGGTCTGAAGGACCTCACGCACCAGATCTATGTCGTAGGGATCAATCACCTGGACGTGCTTCACCCCGACGGAGCGGCACAGCGCCTCGATGTCGACGACGTGCGTCGGGTCACCCATGAGGGTATATCCCGTCGAGGGGTTGTCTTGCCGCCCGGTCATCCCGGTCGCACGGTTGTCGAGGATCAGGATGGTGGCCGTCGACTGGTTGTAGACAAGATCCATCAGGCTGTTGACGCCGGTATGGAGAAAGGTCGAGTCGCCCATGACGCCGACGACCTTGGGGCGCTCCGATGCGGGGAGAACCTTGGCCAGGCCAGTGGCATTGCTGATACCCGCCCCCATGCATACGCAACTGTCCATGGCGGAGATGGGGGGAAGAGCGCCGAGAGTGTAGCAACCGATATCGCCGGTCACGAAGGCGCCGAGCTGCTTGAGGGTATAGAAGACCCCCCGATGCGAGCACCCCGGACACATGTTCGGCGGCCGGCCCGGAAGGTCCTCGGAACAGGAGTAGGCGGCGGCGGGCTCCTTGCCGGTCACGGCCGCCTCGACCCTGCCTGGGGTGAACTCGCCGCAGATCGGGAAGATCTCCTTGCCGATGACGGAGATGCCCATCGCCCTGATGGCCTCTTCGAGAAAGGGGTCGAGTTCTTCAATGACATACAAGGTCTTGAAGCGGGCAGCGAATTCGCGGATGAGGTCTTTCGGCAGCGGGTAGACCATCCCAAGCTTCAGAAGGGGCGCCTTGGGGAAGATCTCCCGGGCATACTGGTATGAAATGCCGGCAGTGATGATGCCAACGTCGCCCTCCCCTTCTTCGATCCGGTTGAAGGACTGCTCGCAGGCCCATGCTTCCAGGTCGACGATGCGCTTCTCCACCAGCGGGTGACGGCGGCGGGCGTTGGCCGGAAGCATGACGAGCTTGGCTGGATCGCGCACGATACACGGCTCCGGCAGTCCCTCGACTGGATCGTGCAGGTTCACGATCGATTTTCCGTGTGAAATCCTGGTGTTCGAGCGAAGGAGAACGGGGGTGTCGAAGCGCTCGCTGATATCGAAGGCCAGGCGCGTGAACAGGCGCGCCTCTTCGCTGTCGGCCGGCTCGAGCATCGGCACCTTGGCGAACTTGGCGTAATTGCGGCTGTCCTGCTCGTCCTGACTGGAGTGCATCTCCGGGTCGTCGGCAACAACCAGGACGAGCCCGCCGCGCACCCCGATGTACGACAGGGTGAAAAGAGGGTCGGCCGCGACGTTCAGGCCGACATGCTTCATCGTCGCAAGGGCGCGGGCGCCGCCAAAGGAAGCGCCGATGCAAACCTCGAGGGCCACCTTCTCGTTCGGAGCCCAGGATGCGTCGATGGTTGGATAATTCACTACGTTTTCAAGAATTTCGGTGCTCGGAGTGCCGGGATACGCCGAGGCGACACGGATCCCCGCTTCGAAAGCACCGCGGGCAATCGCTTCATTACCGGAGAGAATGGCTTTTTCCATGTGCAGTATCCATCTTTCTGGGAAAAATTGGGCGGCTGCGAACCGCCTGAAAACACAGGGTTTGCGTTACGGAAGGGAACGGTAGCGGAGCTACCTGCGATCAAGAGACAAAATGACCCCCTCGAGCAGACCGGCGTCGCTAACCGTAAGAGCGTTGCGATCAAAGCGCTCAAGAACGGCGCGAACGATTCGGATTCCGGGAAGAATAAGATCGCCCCTCCCTTTCTCCATCCCCGGGAGCGCTTCGCGCTCTTCGATGCTCAAGGGCTCCAGCATCTTTAGCAGTTCGTCAAGTTCACTCCGGGTTATCTGCAGATTGTTGACTCTGTGCGGATCGTACTCTCGCATCTGCAGTTTCAGGGCGGCCATGGTCGTGACCGTTCCGGCAGTACCGACGACTGTACCGTCAGAAGCAAGGATGTCGAGACCGTCACGAGCCAGGTCGCGGAAGAGATGATCGAGGACTCCGGCGATCTGATCGCCCTGTTCAAACGCCAGGGGGTGCGATTCACACAACGATACGACGCCGAGGTAATAGCTGCGCGCAAAAAGAATGTCCGACCCTTTGGTCAGGACGAATTCGGTGCTTCCGCCGCCGATATCGACGATGAGGGAAATCTCTGGGACCGGATCGAGGACGCTTCTGATTCCCAGGGCGCTGAGGCGCGCTTCCTCATCTCCATCGATGATCTCGAGAGGAAGACCCGTCTCGTTCCTGACCCGTGCGGCGAAGGCGTTTCCGTCGGGAGCGCGACGAAGCACCGCCGTTCCGACCGCTCTCAGACGTGTAACACCCGCCTCCCGGCAGAGAACGGCGATCTGTCGAAGGGCTGAAAGGGTGCGTTCGGCAGCATCGGGAGCCAGACCCGATTCGGGACTGAACCCGCCCCCGAGACGGGTAATGTGCCGGAAGATACGCACGGGCTCGATGGTATCGTTGCGGACCTGTGCAATCAGCAGGCGGACGGTGTTTGTCCCGACATCGACCGAAGCGAACACTACTTGGCCCCGATCAGCGCCTTGGTTACGTTATAGGTGTGGTCGCCGATCTTTTCGAAATTGTGAAGCATGTCGATGAAGATCAGACCCTGTTGGACACCGCATTCCCCTGTGTTGAGACGTGCAATGTGATTGTTTCGCAAAGACTCTTCCAGTTCATCGATGCCGTCCTCCAGGAAGGTGGCCTTCTGGAAGATAGAGGTGTCCCGGCGGTCGACCGCCGCCAGAACGAATGCAAGAAACTCCCTCGCCTTCTCTGCGAGTTCGGCGATCTCCACCGCTGCCGTTTCGGAAAAGGCGATGCGATTTGCCTTTTGACGAAGTCCGAGTTGCCAGAGGTTTTCGCAATGGTCACCGATGCGCTCCAGGTCGTTGACCATGTGCATCATCGAAGCGATATCCTTGGACATCTCCTGCGTAATCGATTTCTGGGAGAGGGCGACAAGGAAGTCGGTGATCTCCTTTTGCAGCATGTCGACCGCTTCTTCCTTCTTCACCAGTTCCGGTATGCGCTTCTCGTCGAGATCACTCAAAAAGGCGGTGGTGCCTTCGACCATTTCAAGGCAGATCTGGGACATGCGCCTGGTTTCTGCCCTGGCCTGGCCGAGAGCGATGGGAGGCGTATTCAGAACCCGGTTGTCGATGTACTTGAGATGAAATTCGAACTCTTCGTCTTTCCCGCGAATCAGATAGGTCGTCAACTTGGCCAGCAGGCCGATGAACGGCAGGAAGATGAGGACGTTGATGACGTTGAACAGAGAGTGGGTGTTCGCGATATGCCTGGCGATGAAAGGCTTGTCGCCGATCGCCGCACCGTAGGCTTGGGCCTGTTGCGCATTCTGAATGACGAAGTCGGGATCTCCGGGGGTCAGTGATGTGACAATGGCCATGAAGACGGGGAGCAGCAGCACCATGTAAACGACGCCGATACTGTTGAAAAGAAAATGGGCGAGAGCGGTGCGACGTGCTGCGAGGTTGGTGCCGATGGCGGCAAGATTGGCGGTGACGGTGGTGCCGATGTTTTCGCCCAGGATCAGCGCCACGCTCGCCTCGTAGGAGATCAGGCCGCTCGATGCCAGGGCGAGCGTCAGCCCCAGAGTTGCCGTACTGCTCTGGACCGCCACGGTGACCAGCGCGCCGACCAGGATGCCGAGATAGTACTTGTCGCCGATCAGGAAGAAGAATTGACGCATTTCTTCGCTCCCCCTGAAGGGCATGAAAGCTTCACGCATCAGGGTGAGGCCGAAGAAGAGGAAGCCGAACCCCAGGATCGTCTCGCCGACATAACTCCACCGGCGATTGCGGGAGAAAAGCTTGAGCCCGGCGCCGAGGGCGATGGCAGGAAGCGCGTAATGTGCGATATTGAAGGCGATGATCTGGGCGGTTACGGTCGTGCCGATATTGGCGCCGAGAACGACGCCGATCGCCTGCACCAGCGACATCAGGCCGGCGTTGACGAACCCGACCACCATGACGGTGGTGGCGCTCGAGGACTGAATGATGACAGTGACCCCGATCCCGACGAGGGTGCCGATAATCCTGTTGTTCGTCAGTGCGGCCAGGATCTGGCGAAGACGATCCCCTGCAATTTTCTGGAGCCCTTCGGACATGATCTTCATTCCGAAGAGAAAGATTCCCAATCCACCGAACAGCGTAAACAGGAAGGTCTGGCTGTAAAAAAGAGACATCATCCCCTCTTCTTCGAGTCGGATACGGAAATTGCGGGCGGTTTAATCCCCGTGAGAGCGCCGCTGACTATACAGCAAGGGGGTCGATTTTTCAATTGGAAAGGCAAAAGGCGGAACGGAGGGAAGAAAGAAAGCGCATTTGTTGCGGATCAGCCATCCTTCTGGGCTTCGAGAGCCCAGAGAAGCATCTTGTGATATTCTTCACTGTTTTCACGGATCCGTCTGCTGAAAGCCTTGATGATGTTGTGCATGAATTTCAGAGCCGCCCGGGGCTCCTGAGTGCAGAGTGTGTCGAAATCGGATTTGCGCATGCGGAGCAGACAGGCGTTTTCGACGACGCGAGCCGTTGCCGATCGGGTTCCTCCGTCGAGAATGGCCATTTCGCCGAAGAAATCTTCCGGACCGAGAATGACCAGCGTCTTTTCTCTTCCTTCGGAGATCATCCTGGAAACCTGGACCGTGCCTTCGCGAACGATATAGAGCGATTCTCCCGGCATGTTCTCCACGAAGACGGTCGTCCCCTCGGAGAGATTTTTCTCTTCCAGCAGCGGGACGATCAGTTCGATCTCCTGGGCGGAGAGTCCTTTGAAAAGGCTTAATTTTGCGACGAATTCAACAAGCGACTTGTTCATTCTCGACCTTGTTCGTGTTCATTTTGCTTGGTGGGCGCCTGGCAAGAGTCGTTTCCCTTGAGGCTTTGATAGCATTCCGGGCGAAGAAAATCAACCGAAGAGATACACCTGTTTGTACCGGACATAGTTGTCGGCCGATTCCTTCAGATGGTCGATCTCGCTCTGGGTCAGCAAACGCCTGAAGCGGGCGGGCGAGCCGATAAAAAGCGTTCGGGGAGGAATCCGGGTCCCCGGGGCGACAACCGAGCCAGCTGCAACCATCGACTCTTCGCCGATGACGGCTCCATCGAGGACGAGAGCCCCCATGCCGATCAGGCAGCGATCCTTCAGGGTGCAGCCGTGCAAAGTGACATTGTGGCCGATGGTGACTTCGTTTCCGATGATGGTGGGGTGCGTCTGATGTGAGACGTGAACGACAGTTCCGTCCTGGATGTTGGTTCGGGCGCCAATCGAGATGAAATTTACGTCCCCCCGCACGACGACATTGAACCACAGGCTCGAGTCTTCGCCGATGGAAACCTCTCCGATTACGACGGCGCTGTCTTCGACGAAAGCGGAAGGGGCGACCTGTGGCATCCGTCCCTTGTGGGAACGCAGCATGCTCGACCTCTGGAGAAACGAGCGGAAGGTAGAAGTGAAGACACCAGGGACAACTCCGAGAAGAAGTTCAGTTCTTCCGGTCCCTGGCGCCGATCAGACCCGTCGGTTCGAGGGGGACTCCCGATCCGACATCAGGAGTCCCGGTTCACTCTTTCCTTCAGTTCCTTGCCTACTTTGAAAAATGGAAGCCGCTTCGGCTTGACCTCGATGACCTCTCCCGTCTTGGGGTTGCGTCCCATGTAGGACTTGTAGTCCTTCACCATGAAGCTTCCGAATCCGCGGATTTCGATGCGTCCGCCGTGGCTCAATTCCTTGACCATGGAGTCAAAGATGGTGTTGACGATTTCTTCGGACTTCTTGTAGGTGAGATTTTTCCGGTGCGCTAGGGCTTCCACCAATTCCGATTTATTCATGACGCCTCCCGGTAGAATCAAGTAAGAAGAATCTCTTACCTCCCGAAAAAGAAGGCGGAACTCCATCTTCTCTGAGTTCAACTATACTTCGGGCAGGAAGCGTGTCAACCGATGGTGCGGGAAAAATTCAAGCATTTCCATTGCTTCGGCAAATAATGAGAAGGTCGTGGGCCTCCTGGGCCAGTCCGGCATCGAGTCCGGCATCGGAAACGACGTTCTCCAGCAACGGCACGGCATCCTTTCTCCAGCCGCGAGCGTTGTATATCTGGGCAATGCGAAGGAGCCAGCGCGAATTGCCGGGGTCGTGCCGCAGCGCACCCTTGAATGCGCTGAGCGCTTTATCTGGATGAAGGGAATGTCGCACCCAGAATTCGGCCAGGGCGAGGTTCGCCCCGCTGCACCCGCCCCCGGGCAATCTGCTCAGCAACGCTTCCGCCTCGCCGAGCCTGCCGGCCTTCTCGAGGAGCGAGGCGGTCATGAGGAGAACCTGGGGGTCGCCCCCGGGTGCGGCGAGAAGACCGTGCTCGATTGCTCTCCCAGGGTTGTTGCGATTCGCCTCGATGGCACACAGGCGACCGTGGCAGAAGACTTCGCCTTCGGGGTTGGACAGGAGGGCCCGGAGACGCGATTCGGCAGAAGCTGTTTTCCCTGCCGCGAGCTCCAGATCGATGAGCGCCTTGTGTGCAAGAAGATGGTCGGGATTGAGCACGATGGCCTTCTGCAGATCTTCAAGAGCCCTGTTCCCATCTCCCATGCGCGCCAACAGGGCGCCACGTTCGAAAAAGAACAGATCGTCCCGCTCCGCGTCCGGTACGGAGTCGAACGATTTGAGAGCCCCCTTCTCCTCCCCTTCATGCGAAAGAAAGAAGGCCGAGCGCAGCAGACCCCCCATGCCGAGATAACGCTCCCGCCATGCCGGTGGGTAGGAAGAAAGGATCAACTCCAGGCGGGTGTCGTCGTCCAGGTCGTCCTCGATCTCCTGTGCTGAAGCGGCGTGCCCGGAAGAGCAACTGCCGGCGCAGCCGGCCGCAGCCGGAGTCGCCACCGCAGGTATGACCGTTGAAACACCGCCCGTGGGAAGAGAGCATCCTGCAACCCTCTGACGCATGGCGTCGCTTCGAGCTTTCTCTGTCGCCAGCGACAAGTGTTCGGCAGCTCGAGCGGTGTCGCCGGCCCGAAGACACGCCTCCATCTCTTCGAGATTGATCTGGGCCAGGGCATCGCCGGCATTGCTGAGCAGGGAGGCGAGTTCCTGCTTTCCGGCGGGATCAAGTTTCTCCGGATCGATCTCCTCGCCCCTGGCGAGAAGGTCGGCCCAGGCCCCGCGATTCCGGGCGCGCCGCAGGGAATCGAGAGGGTCGGAGTTGCCGAAAAGTCTGCTGAAGAAGCTCACGAAAGCGCCCTTTCAGATGGTGGTGAACGGCGAGAGAGTCCAGATTACCTTGGCTTCTCGATCGCCGATGTTCTCCCACTTGTGCGGCAGGTGCGACTTGAAGGAGAGACTGTCGCCCGCTTTAAGAAGATAGACCTCGTCGGCAATGATGACGCGCAACTCGCCTTCGAGCAGCACGATCAGTTCGTCGCCGGGATGATACATGTTCTGGACGCCGCTGTGTCCCCCCTTGGGAATGGTGCACAAAAACGAGGTGAACTGTGGATCGCGAAGCCCCGAGGTGTAGGACTCGGTGTGCATGTTGCGCTCGTCCTCGTAGACGGTGGTATCGCGGCCACCCGGTAAAGTATGCACGATTTCGTGTGTCGTGACGACCTCTTCGACGAAATAGTTGATGCTCTTGTCGAAGACTCCGGCGAGCTTCATGAGAATTTCGACCGAAGGGATGGTGAGGCCGCGTTCGATACGCGAAATCATGTTGGAGGAGACTTTCGATTTTTCAGCCAGTTCCTGGATCGTCATGTCGCTTTTGAGGCGAATGGCCTTGAGCTTTTTGCCGACTATCTTCTTGATGCGCATTCAATGTTCTCCGAAGGTAACTTCCGGGGCGACCGAACAACGTTCCCTGTCTTTATTGCGACACGCTGGGAGCAGGCGAAACTACCCAGAGGACAACCGTCTGGCCATCGTAGAGATTTTCCCAGCGATGGGGAAGAGAGGCCTTGAAGGTCAGCGAATCCCCCTCGTCGAGAAGATAGTCGTCCCCGTCGATGACGAAATTCATCTTCCCCTGCAGAACCAGCGCGAACTCCTCTCCGGTATGCACCATGCATCCCTCGCCGCTGTCGACCCCCTTCTCGAGAGTATCGTAGAAGACGGAAAAGCCAGGATCCCGAATCCCCTGGGTCAGGCTGGTGATCTGATGCTTGTCTTCGAAGAAAAAGATCGGCTCCCCCTCTCCCTTGCGCGTCAGAACGACCGTCATCCCCTTCTCGGCTTCCTCAACGAAATAGCTGATGCTCATTCCGAATGCCGCGGCGAGTTTCATCAGAATTTCGACCGAAGGGATGGTCAGACCGCGTTCGATGCGCGAAATCATGTTGGACGAGACGCGCGACCGGGCGGCGAGCTCCTGGATCGTCATATCATTTTTCAGCCGGGTCATCTTCAATTTCTTGCCGATGAGTTTTTTGACCACCGAAATGCCTCCTGAGCGAAATGAGAAGGTGTTTTACCACCAATAAAACAAAAGTGTCAATAAGATATGTGAAACCCCCAGCGCAGACATGGTAATTTTAAGGATATTGTCAACCCGATTCAAATCTTCAGGTTGACAATCGGTTCTCCTCTTCTGTACTCTGGCGACGAAATTTCGACTCAGGAGAGGAATATCAATGAATCTTTTCCGTACTTTGAGCGACCGGGTCCTCGAGGGACATCGCATCACCGAAGAGGAGGGGCTCGCCATTCTCGGCGCCCGGGGAGCCGATCTCAGCTTCGCCCTGGCAGGGGCTCATCGGCTGAAAGAGGCCCGTTTCGGCGACGTCGTCGAGCTGTGTTCCATCATCAACGCCAAATCGGGGCGCTGCGCAGAGAACTGTTCGTTCTGCGCCCAGTCGGCCCATTACAAAACGGCGGCTCCGGTCTACCCCCTGAAACCCCTGGAAGAGATCGTTGCCGGCGCCCGCCAGGCCGAAGCGGAAGGATCCCACTGCTACGGCATCATCACGGCCGGCACCCGCATCCGTCCGGGAGAAGAGATGGACCGCATCCTCGAGGCGATACGGCAAATCCGTGCGACGACCTCCATCGATCCCTCGGCCTCTCTCGGCATTCTCGATGCCGCCACCGCCCGAGCGCTGGCCGAAGCCGGGTGCGTGACCTACCATCACAACCTGGAGACGGCCCGATCGCATTTTCCCAACATCTGCACCACTCACGACTATGAGGACGATGTCCAGACAGTGCGCCTGGCCAAGGCGTCCGGTATGAAGGTGTGCTGTGGCGGGATTTTCGGCCTCGGCGAACGCCTCGAGCAGCGTGTCGAACTTGCCATGACCCTGCGCGAGCTCGATGTCGACTCGATACCGCTGAACTTCCTCAACCCGATCGCGGGAACCCCCCTTGAAAACGAAAACTCTCTGACCCCCATGGACTGTCTGAGGACCATTGCCCTTTTCCGCTATGTCCTGCCCGACAAGCGCATCAGCGTCTGCGGCGGGCGGGAGAAGAACCTGAGAGAGTTCCAGTCGTGGATCTTCATGGCCGGCGCAAGCGGCACCATGGTCGGGAACTATCTCACCACCGTCGGCCGGGACCGGGAAACCGACATGCAGATGTTTCGAGACGCGGAGGTGAAGGTCCATGCCTGTTGAAAAGATCTCCGGAATTTTCGTCACCGGCACCGATACGGGGGTCGGCAAGACGGCGGTCGCTGCGGCCCTCGCCCTCTTTCTGCGCCGCATGGGGCTCAAGGTCGGCGTAATGAAACCGGTCGAGACCGGCGTCGAAGACCCAGCCCTCCTCGGTCCCGATGCGTCTCTTCTGCAATGGGCCGCAGGCGACGCTTCTTCCCCCGAGCGCATCTCCCCGTACCGCTTTCGCGCGCCTCTGGCGCCGGCGCAGGCGGCCAAACGCGAGGGGGTTCGCATCGAGCCTGCCGCCCTCGTCGAAGCTGTGCAGCAGCGCAGCAACGGGTGCGATTTTCTCATTGTTGAGGGGGCCGGCGGCCTCATGGTCCCTATCAATGGCGGGTTTCTCATCGCCGACCTGGTGCGGGCTCTCGAACTTCCCTTGCTGATTGTGACCCGGCCGCAGCTCGGAACGATCAACCATACTCTTCTTACGGTCATGGCCGCCCGCACGATGGAGATGCCGGTGACGGGGTTCGTCATCAACGGCATGCCCGCCCGCCCGGACGCTGCCGAGGCGGAAGCCCCTCACGCCCTCTCCTCCCTCGCTTCGAGCGATCTTCTGGCGGTGCTCCCCCGCATTGAAGGGGAGGAGCGACGAAGGATCGAAATACTGGCCGACGAGATCGGCGCCCTTCCGACCCTCGCCTGGCTTCTGCACAACCTCGGCATTCGAGGCATAGCCCCAAAAAGGAATCATGGATAAAGCCGAACTGCTGCGCCTGGATCGCGAACACGTCTGGCACCCCTGCACCCAGCAGAAGGATCACGAGACGCTCCCCCCCATCCCCATCGCCCGGGGGGAGGGACCCTATCTCATCGACGTCGATGGCCGTCGCTATATCGACGGCGTCTCATCGTGGTGGGTCAATCTCTTCGGGCACAACCACCCGCGCCTCAACCGCGCCCTGAACGATCAGGCCGGACGCATCGCCCACCACATTTTTGCCGGCTTCACCCATGAGCCGGCCGTCGAACTCTCGGCCCGGCTGTGCGCCCTGGCGCCGAATGGGTTGAACAAGGTCTTTTTCTCCGACAACGGATCGGCCGCAGTGGAGGTCGCTCTGAAAATGAGCTTCCAGTTCTGGCAGCAGAGCGGCCGGCCCGAGAAGACCCGCTTTGTCTCGCTTAGCGACGCCTATCACGGCGAGACCCTCGGCGCCCTCTCCGTCGGCGGATGCGACCTGTACCGCGAAGTCTACCGCCCCATCCTCCTCGACGGCTTCCGGGTGCAAGGCCCCGACTGTTTTCGCTGTCCCTACGGGCGCAATCGCCAGAGCTGCGACATCGAATGCTTCGAGGCGATGGAGAGACTCGTCTCGGAGAAGCATGACGAGATCGCCGCCATCATCATCGAGCCGCTGATTCAGGGGGCCGCCGGAATGCGGATCTATCCTGCCGGATACCTGCGGCGTCTGCGTGAGCTGTGCGACCGTTTTGCCGTTCACTACATCGCCGACGAGATCGCCGTCGGCTTTGGTCGCACCGGCAGGCTCTTCGCCAATGAGCACGCGGGGGTCTCCCCCGACCTGATGTGCCTCTCCAAAGGGATCACCGGCGGTTATCTCCCCCTGGCGGTCACGCTGGCGACGGACGAGATCTACCAGGCGTTCTACGACGATTACGTCTCAATGAAGGCCTTTCTTCACTCCCACTCCTATACCGGCAACCCCCTCGCGTGCGCCCTGGCCGTCGAGGTCCTCAATATCTTCGAGCAGGAAAGGGTCATCGAATCTCTCCATGAACCGATGGCGCTCCTCGAGAGCTGGGCTCCCCGGTTCGAGGCGCTTCCAAACGTCGGGGAGTTTCGCCGCGGCGGGATGGTAGCCGCTGTCGAGCTGGTACAGGAAAAAGAGACGAAAACCCCTTTTCCCTGGCAAGAGAGACGTGGGCTCTGCGTCTATCGCAGCGCCCTTGCCCGCGGAGCGCTTCTTCGCCCCTTGGGGAACGTCGTCTACTTCATGCCCCCCCTGAATACTCCCCTTTCGATTCTGGAGGAGTTGCTCGGAATCGCTTACGACGCCATCGTCGAGACGACCGCGGCGTCCAGGTGAGGTCCGCTTTGGGTTGACCCCCGCTTCTTCGGCGTGTTAGTAAAAAGAATGCGCATTCAGGAAAAGATCACCGGCCGCCCCGTCTTCCAGAGCCTCCGCGAAAACAGGAACTTTCTCTTCCTGCTCCTTTTTTTCGCCGTTCTGCCCCTTCTGGTCTCCTCCTCCTTCCTCTATCTCTTCCAGGCAAACCAGCACCTGCTGGCGGAGAAGACGCCGCAGATCGTCTTCCTTTTCCACCTGGCAGCCGTCCCGGCGATGGCATTCGCCCTGACGCCGACCACCTTCATCGCCGTCATCAGCGGCTACTTCTTCGGGTGGTACGGCCTTGCGGGGATTCTGATCTCCTATCCTCTCGCCGCCGTGCTCGGCTTGAAATTCGGAGGTGCAGCCCGCCGCTTCGTTTCACGCACCTCCTTCGAAACGAATCCCGAAGTCGGCGCTTTTCTCGAGAAGATCCGGCGGGACGGGTTTCCCATGATCGTTTTTGCGCGCCTCTCGCCCGTCCTCCCCTTCGCCATGACGAACGTGGCGCTCTCGGTTCTCAAGCTCAGCCTCCTGCCCTTCATGGCCGCGACGATGATCGGCATGTTCCCGCGCACCTTCATCTTTTTCATGCTCGGCAAGGACGCCTCCGAAATCTGGACCTTCCTGCTGAACCCCACCCTCGAAGGGCTTCATGCGCTCTTCCCCCTGGTGTTCATCGTCGTCTCAACCGCCGGGCTGCTGTGGGTCGGCAGAAGAGCCCTGGCCAGACAGACGCGAAGAGAGTCGCTGGCGCCGTCTCCCCTCGGGGAAGAGGGATAGCGACGCCGACGGGACTCGGGTTCGCCGAAAACCCACCACCAAGAGCTCCAAGGCGCCAAGTAAAAGTGTTGTCTTATAGAGCATTTTCTTGGTGTCTTCGTGCCTTGGTGGTGATAAAAAAATCTTTTGTGAGACATCAAACAAGGGGAGATAGAATACGAATGAAACGCCGCACCGTGTTATGCGCCATTCTGTTGGGCCTTGCGACGGTCGCTTGCACCCAGCCGTCCACCGTTCAGGAAGACACCGCGACCATCAAACGGATCGGCTATTACGAAGATTTCCAGAACAGTCGCGTCGTCGCTTTCACGGTCGCCGAAGGCGCCACGCCTGAAGAGATCAGAGCGCACGCGGAGAGTCTGACCTTCACCCCCGACCGGCTTCTCGCCGCTTACTATTTCGCGCAAGGGAGCAGGAAAGTCGATCCGAACGCCCTGCGTTGGTCGCGAACGATCATGCAGGCCGTCGACCTCCTGCACGATGACCCCGAGATCGATCCCTGGCACTATGCCTACATGAGAACCTTTCTCGGTGAGATACGGTTCGCCGACTGCACGCAGTCGCCGGACGATGCGCTTTGTAGAAAGGTGGACAGTGAGGAGTGAGGAGTGAGGAGTGAGGAGTGAGGAGTGAGGAGTGAGGAGTGAG
>JARFUG010000137.1 GCA_029289095.1 Desulfuromonadales bacterium | reverse complement strand
GACAGAGTTGAACTAAGGGAGTAATTTTTAGCCTTGACAGCGTGTTCTAAAATAACTACGTTAAAGTAAAGTTTTTAGAACGCCGTGTGTTTCTTCATGAGAGCGGCAATGCAGGAGACCGACTTCAGCACCTCGAGTGAGAGGACCACCTCATGAAGGCCCGTGCTCTTTCTCATGCTTTTCTTGCCGGCCTGCTCGTTCTTATCCTTGTTTTTTCGGCCTCAGCGTTCGATGTCGGCACGACGGCTCCAGACTTTCAGGTGCAAGATCTGGAGGGGAAAGATGTCCGCCTCTCCGACTTCCAGGGCCGAATCATTGTTCTAAAGCTCGCCACGACCTGGTGTCCTTCCTGCGCGCAGCAGATGAGGGAGTTTCGTGAGGGAGAGAAATTCCTCGCGGAGAACAACATCGCGGTGGTGACGGTCTATCTCCAGGATACGCGGGAGATGGTGCGACAGTATCATGCCAGGGAGGGGCTTTCATTCCCGCATGCCATTCTGATCGACAATGGTCTTGCCTCCCGGGCGTACAACGTCTATGTCATCCCCAGAGTGCTCGTCATCGATGAGGAATTCAAGATCCGTCGTGACGGGAGCGTGATCGGCGAGAAGGAGTTGAGGCGCCTGATTCTCGGGATGAAGAGCGAAAAAAAATAACGTCGGGTGTAGCCGCTTTGACACAAATGTGTCACGCATTCTACACCGTAAGTTCGATAAATACCCCGGTCCGTGCTGTGGAACCCTCAAGGAATCAGTGTCTCGAATCCGGAAATGGCAATGATTTTCAGGCTTTTGGCTCGGAGCCGTTATCGCGCAGGAGGATGAGAATCCATAGGTCAGGTTTGGCGCCATTGTTGAATGGAATTGAAAAACTCTTATGAATCTGTATGTGTCAGTCGCATTGTCAACACAATGGTGATCCGATTCAGAGGAAAGGAGGTGAAGGAAAGAGAGACCGGCCGGAATTTCTGGTGTGAAGCGCCCGAAACCCGAAGGGGAGGGTGGATCCGTCAGAAAAGATTGGGTGTATGAAATTCGATTTCTAGCACCACGAGGTTCGTACTGTTCCAGTTAGCTTTCCATTCGTCTAAATTTTTGATTCAGGAGGCAAAAGTGAACAAATTCGGCAAGATTTTTGTAGCATGCGCCGCCATGGCCGCCATGGCCGCTCCGGCTCTTGCAAAAGAGGTCACCGTCTACGGGTCGGCACGACTCGCCACCTTCTACGAGCATGTCGACGCCTTCCAGGGCGCGGGCAACGACACCGACCTGCGCTTCCGCAACCAGGGGAACGCCCGTTTCGGCTTCCGCGCTTCCGACGGTCCCCTCGGCGGACAGTTCGAAGCTGGAATCGGAACCGGCAACATCACCCTGCGTCTTCTGTACGGCACCTACAAGTTCGACGCCGGCACCCTCCTCGTCGGTCAGGCCGAAACCCCCTACAACTACCTGCTCCCCAGCGTCGTCATGGACGATCGTGGCGGCTTCGGCTTCGGCGTGCCCTACTCCAGCCGCCGCGCACAGATCCGCTACACCCTGGGCAGCGGCCTTTATGTCGCCGGTATGGACCCCGTAGGGATCAACCCCGTGGGTGAGGCCAACAACGTCTACATGCCCCAGCTCGTCGTCGGCTTCGCCAACAAGGTTGACGGCTTCGACTACAACGTCGGCGTGACCGGCATCTGGTACGAGCAGGCCGACTTCGACGTCTTCGCCGGGATGGCCTACCTCATCAGCAACATCGACCTCGGCGCCGCCAAGGTCACCTTCACCGCTCACGGCGGCCAGAACGCCGGCGCGTTTCTCCTTGATCGGGCCGTTGCAGCTCCCCGTTTCGAGGCCGACAACCGCAGGAACGTCTACAACGCCGGCGCCTCCCTCAACGTGGCCGTCGCCGGTGCCAACATTGGCGGCGCCTACGCCTACGACAAGCCCGAAGGGCTCAGCAGCGACCGCGACAAGTGGATGGCTTTCGCCAACTACCCCGTCCGTATCGCCAAAGGCTTCGTCATCGTTCCCGAGGTCGCCTATTACAACGTGGCGCCCGCCGCTGCTCTTCATGCCGGTGGCCGCGACAACTACTTCGCCGGCGCCAAGTGGCAGATCGATTTCTGATCAAAGATTTACCCTGTCATGAAATGAAGCCGGACCCCAAGGGGGTCCGGCTTTTTTCATAAGCTGTCCTCTCACTGAACTGAAAGGCCGTGGCGATCAGCCCAGGCCTTTTTGCATCAAGGCAGACCTTAATCGAGGGAACGGATCGGAGGAACCTCCCTCTGCTCAGGGGTCGCCGGACGGGGCTGAGGGGCGACGAGGCGCGCCTCCTCTTCGTCCCAGTGCGGGGCGACGCCGTAGAACTGGTGGATCTGCTCGGCCCGTTCAGGATCAAGGACGACTTCGGCATCGCCCGTTGGCGCCTGACGGAACTGGGCGGCGTCCATCTGCAGCGTCAGGGTCTGGGCATGGGGATCGGCCTGGAGAGCCTGCCAAGGAATGACATGCGTCTCTCCGGCGGCGGACTCGACCACGACATACCCGATCTGCCCGCGCTCAACATCGACCAGGACTTTGTCGATCTCGCCGATGTTCTGCCCGTGACGATCGTTCAGGGAAAAGGTGCTGATGTCATCCATCCCGTCGAATTGTCCCGCCTGCGCGCCGCGATAATCTCCAGCCGCCACGCTCATCCCCGCCGTCACAAGGCCGAGGATGAAGAGCAGGGCAGTGAAAATGCTTATTCTTTTCATCATAGCCTCTCTTGTTTCCCATTTAGGTTCGCGTTATGATTCAGTTACTTAGCTGCACATGCAGCGTTTCATCTACTACTAAATCTATAACGAAAACCCTTCGTGTCAAATCGAATTTACCGGACACTTAATCCTGGGTTTTCTCAAGAGCCTCGAGGACCGTCTCGACGATTCTTTCCGGGGTGAAATCGAAGTGTCGAAAGAGCGCTTCGCCGGGGGCGCTGGCGCCGAAGGAGGTTTGAGCGACGACGGCGCCGCGGTCCCCAACGTATCGTTCCCATCCCAAAGACGAGCCTGCCTCGATGGCGACACGCACGGGGAATTGCGGGGGGATGATTTCATTTCGATACTGCGGGGGTTGCGCTTCGAAGATTTCCCAGCTCGCCAGAGAGACCACTCTCGTGCCTATCCCCTGCTGCTGCAGAAGTCTTCTGGCGCCGAGGGCGGGGTGTACCTCGGAACCGGTGGAGATCAGGACAGCGCGAAGCTCCCCTTCCTCCCGGGCCAGGACATAGCCTCCGCGACGGACTCCATCAGCCTCCCCCAAGATGCTGCGATCGAGTACGGGAAGATTCTGGCGAGACAGCACGATAGCTGTCGGACCCCTCCGATTTTCGACGGCGAGGCGCCACGCCTCCCTTGTTTCATTGGCGTCGCAGGGACGGATGGCAGTCAGGTTCGGGATCGCCCGCAAGGCGGCGAGGTGTTCGACCGGCTGGTGCGTAG
>JARFUG010000061.1:12833-19111 GCA_029289095.1 Desulfuromonadales bacterium | reverse complement strand
AAAACCTGAAACTCAAACCGGATCAATTCCCCCTCCAAACCGATTCAGCAAATACTCGCTACGAAAATCAAAGATTTTCCGCAGTTGTCTTGCGACCACGGGTGCGCCGATGCGCCCGAAGGGGCCGAAGGGGAGGGCGTAGTGGACGACGTCGCGCATTTCGGTCCCGGCACTCGTTTCACGGAAATGGTGCTGGTGATGCCAGAAGGCATAGGGGCCGAGGCGCTGCTCGTCGATGAAAAGGTGCGGTTCGTCGATATGGGTGATCTCCGTCACCCAGTCCGTTTTCCAGAAGGGAAAAGGAGAGATGCGATAAGTAAGGATCATCCCGGCATACATCCGCTGGGTCGCCTCGCAGGTGATTCGGAAGCCGAGGGCGGGAGGGGTGATGAGAGGAAGGTTTCGCGGATCGCAGAAGAACGCCCACGCCTCGGTAAGGGTGACCGGGAGGAACTGGCTACGCTCGAGGCGATGAAGTTTCATAGATGGAATTAGGGTTCGCCTTCCTCCCGGGGGAGGACGGGGAGCGCGAAGATGTCCTCCTCTGGCGGGGGGATCTCGTCGCCTTCGTCCGACTCCAGCAGCGCGTCGATGACGGTCTCCTCCGGGTATCGATCCGCATTGCGGTGCGGTTCTCGATTTCTGTTTTCAGCTTGAATGCCGGCCCCTTTCCCGTCGCTTTGGGCTCTGCCCTCTTTCATGTCTCGTTCCTTTCCTGTGCTCTCGTTCCTTTCCTGTGCCGGTTCGCTCCCAGGATCCAGATGGGTGAGGATCGATCATTAAACTATAGCACCTTTTCCGTATGCGGTTCTGAACCTTGACATTTGTGTCATACGTTTGTTTTAATCGCTCGTATCAGGAAGGAGATCTCGATGAGCCGGGCCGATACAAAGGAGCGCATCCTCGATGCCGCCGAACGCCTCTTCGGGGCCGAGGGTTTTCACAACACTTCGCTTCGGGGACTCACCTCCGCCGCCGGGGTCAACCTGGCGGCAGTGAACTACCACTTCGGCTCCAAGGAGGCGCTCCTCGAGGCGGTCTTCGAAAGGCGTCTGGTGCCGCTGAACCGCGTGCGCCGGGAAAGACTCGAAGCGGTGCGCGAGGCGGCCCGGCGCGACAGGGTCCTCCCCGGGGCGGCCGACGTGCTGCGGGCTTTCATCGAGCCGACCCTCCACTTCTGCAAAATGGAGCCGGGCGCCGAATCGTTTCTCCCCCTCGTCGGACGCGCCCTTGCCGAGCCCGACGACACCATACGAAAGATCTTCCTGCGGCACATGGAGCCGTTGTTCCTGCTCCTCTACGAAACGCTCTGCGAGGCTCTCCCGCGTCTTTCGCGCACGCAGATCTTCTGGCGTCTCCATTTCACCATCGGGGCGATGGGCCACACCATGTGCATGAACGGGCGCTTCAAGATCCTTCCGCCAGGGGTGGAGACCCCTTCGGACGCGGCTTTTCTGACCCAGGTTCTGCTCGACTACATCGTTGCCGGCATGGAGGCTCCATGCGCCTGACACTCCTCGCCGTCTCGATTCTTTTCTCGGCCGGGTGCGCCGTCCACCGCCCCCAGGAGGTTTCGCTCCCCGTCGATCTTCCTCCGATCTTTTCCGAGAAGGCGAGCGCCGAAGACCCCCACACGGGGAAGTGGTGGGAGAGCTTCGCCGATACGCGATTGAACGCCCTTGTTGAGGAGGCTTTCGAGTCCAACCTCGATCTGGCTCAAGCCCATGCCCGGCTGGCGCAGGTCGAAGCGCTTCTGCGCGTGGCGGGGGCCGCCGAGCGTCCTGCCGTTGGTCTGGAAGCCGCCGCGGGGCGGGGGCGCCAGAGCGCTCCTGCAGGTTTGCCCTTCGCTCCGGCGACGGCGGACAGCTACCGGCTCTCGGCGGCCGCATCGTACGAGATCGACCTCTGGAAGAGGCTCGCAAGTCGCACCGAGGCCGCCCGGCTCGACGCCCTGGCGGCGCGACAGGATGTGAAGGGCCTCACCCTCACCGTCTCGGCCCTGGTGGCAGATCTGTACTACCTGGTGGCAGAGCAGCGCGAGCAGCTCGCCCTCTCGGACCGCACGATTGCCGCCTTTGCCGATACCCTGGAGCGGGTGGAGCTGCGCTACCGCGAGGGGCTCGTCCCGGCCCTCGACGTCTACCAGTCGCGCCAGAACCTCGCGACGGCTCTTGCCCGCCGTCCGCAGTTCGAAAATGCGCTGGCCGCCGCAGAGCATGCGCTGGCGGTCATCCTCGGACGCTACCCTCAACGTTCAGCCGAGAAAGAGCCGGTGCAGATCCCGTGGCAGATCTCCCCCTTCGCTGCCGGGGTTCCGGGGGAACTCCTGGCCCGGCGGCCCGATGTGGAGGCGGCCCTGCTGCGCCTTCGGGCGAGCGATGAGCGCATCGGCGCCGCCATCGCCGAGCGTTTCCCGGCCCTTCGCCTCACCGGCAGCTATGGCGCTTCGAGCGCCGAGCTCGGCGACCTCCTCTCCTCGGGAGCGATCTTCTGGAACCTTCTCCTGGGGATCGCCCAGCCGATTCTCGACGGCGGCCGGCGCGAGGCGGAGATCGAGCGCAGCCGCGCGCTCTTTCACGAAGACCTGGCCCGCTACCACCAGAGTGTCCTTGTCGCCTTTCGCGAGGTGGAGGATGCCCTGGCCGCAAACCGCACCAGCGAGGAGCGCCTGCGGCACCTCGAGGCGAGAGAGGAGGCGAGCGCGGCGGCCCTGAGGCTCGCCCTCGATCGCTACCTGCAGGGGCTCTCGGATTATCTTCCCGTTTTGACCGCCCAGGGGCTGCACTTCGACGCCCAGAGTCAGCTCCTCTCCGCGCGGCGCCAACTCGTCTCAGACCGTATCACCCTGGCCCGTGCCCTTGGGGGAGAGTGGATGGATGAGGAGTTGGAGAGGCGAAATCGGGCCAGGCAATGAACCTTCACCGCAAAGGCGCAAAGGTCGCAAAGTAAGAATCTTAGATTCAAAAGCTTTTCCCTTTGCGTTCTTTGCGGCTTTGCGGTGGATAAGTTTTTTCAAAGAGGAACATCAAATGAGCGCCAAATCGAAGATCATCAGGATCGTTCTGCCGATTCTCATACTTGCCCTCGGGATTCTGGCGGCGCGGATGCTCATCGTCAACCGCCCCGAGCCCCAGAGGATGCCCAGAGAGAATCCCGGCGCCCTCGTGGAGACGATGATCGTCGAGCGTGGCGAGCGCCGAGTGCAGGTCTATGGCACCGGGACGGTGCAGGCGCGCAGGCAGGTGGAGGTCATCCCCCAGGTGAATGGGAGGATTGTTGAGATTTCGCCGAACCTGGTCGCCGGCGGCTTCTTCGCCAAGGGGGATCTTCTTTTCCGGATTGAGGAGGCCGACTACCGACTGGCCCTCGACAAGGCCCGCGCCGCTCTGGCGAAGGCCGAGTACGATCTGGCGACCGTCGAGGGGCAGGCCCGCGTGGCCAGGCAGGAGTGGGAGCGCCTCGATCTCTCCGGAGGGAGGGAGGCCCCCAACCCTCTCGTTCTCTTTGAGCCGCAGATGAAAAATGCCGAGGCCGCACTCCTGTCCGCAAGGGCGGCGTTGCGGCAGGCCGAACTCGACCTGGAGCGCACGGCAGTGCGCTCCCCATTCGACGCCGTCGTCCTCTCGAGGTCTGTCGACCTCGGGCAGATCGTTCGTACTGGCGCCCCGGCGGCGGTCCTTGCCGGCTCCGGCGAGGCGGAAATCGTCGTCCCTCTGCCGTTGCACGAACTCGGCTGGCTCCAGGTCCCCCGCCCCGGCTCGCGTGGCGGGTCCGAGGCGACGGTACGCCTCGCGACCGGGGGGCGGAGCTTCGAATGGCCTGGGAGAATCGTGCGCTCACTGGGGGAAGTCGATCCGCTTGGGCGCATGGCCCGCGTCGTCGTCTCCATCGAAGATCCCTACGGACTCAAGAGGAGCGACGAGCGCCCCGAGCTTGCCGTCGGCGCCTTCGTTCAGGTCGTCCTGCATGGCCGCACTCTGCCCGACGCGGCGGTCCTTCCGGCCGGCGCCCTGAGAGATGACGGGACGGTCTGGGTCATGAACGACGAGCGCCTCGTCGTGCGCCGCGTCGAGGTGGTGCGCCGCACCCGCGACGAGGTGGTCATCGGCGAAGGGATCGCCTCGGGAGATAAAATCGTCCTCACCCCCGTCGCCGGAGCCGCCGAGGGGATGAGGCTTCGCTCCCGCACCGAAGCCGCCGCGACGGAGGAGTGAGATGAGCGGTCCCATCGCCTGGATGGCAAAGAACCACGTCGCCGCCAATCTTCTCATGCTCGTCTTCGTCGTCGGCGGCTTCGTCCTCGGCCCCAAAGTCAAGCAGGAGGTCTTTCCCGAGGTCACCCTCGACTGGATCTCCGTCACCGTCCCCTATCCCGGCGCCGGTCCCGAGGAGGTCGAGGACGGCATCCTGCTCAAGATCGAGGAGAACATCTCAGGGATCGACGGGATCAAGCAGATCAAGTCGACAGCCGCCGAGGGGGTGGGGCGGGTTCTGGTCGAGATCCGCGAGGGGGCCGATCCCGACGCGGTGCTGCAGGACGTCAAGAGCGAGGTCGACCGCATCACGACCTTTCCCCTTGACGCCGAGGAGCCGCTGATCGCCAAGCTCCTCACCCGGCGCGAGGTCATCTCTGTCGTCGTCTATGGCGACGTCTCCGAGCGCAGCCTGCGCGAATGGGCCGAAGTCGTGCGCGACGACCTCCTCGCTTTCGAGCAGATTACCCAGGTCGACCTCGGCGGAGTGCGCCCCTACGAGATCTCCATCGAGATCTCCGAAGAGAACCTGCGGCGTTACAATCTCACCCTTGACCAGGTTGCGCAGAAGGTGCGCCGCGCCTCCCTCGATCTGCCCGGCGGAACGATCCGCACCGAAGGGGGGGAGATCCTGCTGCGCACCAAGGAGCGGCGCTACGTCGGCCCGGAGTACGCCGACATCGTCGTCCTCACCCAACCCGACGGCGCCCTGGTGCGCCTCGGCGACGTCGCCGCCGTGCGCGACACCTTCCAGGAGACCGACACGTCGGCCACCTTCGACGGCAAGCCGGCGGCGATGGTGAAGGTCTTCCGGGTCGGCGAGCAGAAGCCGACGCAGATCTCGCGCATCGTCCACGATTACGTGGAGCGAAAGAGCGAGTTGCTGCCGCCGACGGTGCGGATCGCCACCTGGAACGACACGAGCGAGCTCTTCGAGAGCCGCCGGAACCTGCTTCTGAAGAACGCCGCCATCGGCCTCGTCCTCATCTTCATCGTCCTGGGGCTCTTTCTCGAGATCCGCCTCGCCCTGTGGGTCATGCTCGGCATCCCCGTCTCCTTCCTCGGGACGCTCTTTCTGATGCCGGTCCTTGGGGTCTCCATCAACATGATCTCCCTCTTCGCCTTCATCCTGGCGCTGGGGATCGTCGTGGACGACTCCATCGTCGTCGGCGAGAACATCTACGAGCAGCGCCAGCTCGGAAAACCGTACCTCGCGGCGGCCGTCGACGGCACCCGCGAGGTCGGCATCCCCGTCGTCTTCTCCGTCCTCACCACCATCGCCGCCTTCACGCCGCTGATCTTCGTGAGCGGAACGATGGGGAAGTTCATCCAGGCGATCCCGCTGGTCGTCATCTCCATCCTCTTCGTCTCGCTCATCAAGTGCCTCTTCATCCTCCCGGCCCACCTCGCCCTCGGCAGGCCGCATCCCGCCTCGGGCGGAGTCCTCCTGGCGATGGAGCGGGTGCGCTTTGCCTTCGGCGGCTCTTTGCAGCGCTTCGTCTCAGGCCCCTACCGGCGCGCTTTACGCCTTTGCCTGGAGTGGCGCTACGTGACGCTGGCGACCGCGGTAGCCGTGCTGATCCTGTCCGTGGGGATCGTCGGCGGCGGGATTGTCAAGTTCACCTTCATGCCCGAGGTCGACGGCGACGTGATCACCGCCTCGGTGCAGATGCCCCCGGGGACTTCGGTGGCCGAGACCGACCGTGTCCGAAGATTCGTCGAGGAGAAGGGGATGGAGACGGTCGCCGAGATCGATGCGCGCAGACCGGGGGAGCAGAGCGTCCTTCGTCACTTGTATGCCGTCGTCGGGGGGACGATCGCCGAAGGGGGACCCGCGGGGGCTGGGGCGACGAGCGGCGCACACCTGGCCGATCTCGCCCTCTTTCTCACCCGAAGCGAGGAGCGCGACGTTCGGGCCTCCGAGATTACGGCCCTGTGGCGGCAGAAGGTGGGGGAGGTCCCCGGCGTCGAGTCCCTCGTCTTCAAGTCGAACCTGGTGCGCATGGGGGCGAACATCGACGTGCA
>JARFUG010000061.1:0-12733 GCA_029289095.1 Desulfuromonadales bacterium | reverse complement strand
GAGGTCAGGGTCATGGTGCGCTACCCCGAAGCCGAGCGCACCAGCCTGTGGGACTTCGAGGCGATGCGCATCCGGACGCCGCAGGGGGGGGAGATCCCTCTGGCCCAGGCTGCCTGGGTCGAAGAGGGGCGGGGCTTCTCGGTCATCAATCGCACCGACCGCAAGCGCGTGATCAACGTCACCGCCACCGTCGACAGCCGCGAGGGGAACGCCGGGGAGATCCTGGCCGATCTGCAGCGAGGCATTCTGGCCGAACTGGCCCGCGACTACCCTGGACTTTCCTTCGACCTCGAGGGGGAGGAGAGGGAGCGGCGCGAATCCCTCGGCAGCATGAAGAGCGGCTTCTCGCTGGCGCTTTTCGCCATCTTCGCCCTGCTGGCGATCCCCTTTCGCTCCTACACCCAGCCCCTCATCATCATGGCGGTGATCCCCTTCGGCATTGTCGGCGCGATTCTCGGACACCTCATCATGGGGTTCAATCTCTCGATGCTCAGCCTCTTCGGCATCGTGGCGCTGACCGGAGTCGTGGTGAACAACTCCCTTCTGCTCATCGACCGCATCAACACCAACCGCCGCGAGTCCGGCGTCGCTCTGGAACGTGCGGTGAGCGCCGCAGCAGAGCGCCGCTTCCGCCCCATCCTCCTGACATCGCTCACCACCTTCATCGGCCTGGCGCCGATGATCCTGGAGACGAGCGTGCAGGCCCAGTTCCTCATTCCCATGGCGATCTCGCTGGCTTTCGGCATCCTCTTCGCCACCGGCATCACCCTCATCCTCATCCCCTGCCTCTATATGATGCTCGAAGACATCCGCGCCCTCTTCGGCCTGCGTCCGGCCCATGCGGATCATGCGACGGAGATGGAAAGGGGGTGAGAGTGAGAGGACAGGGGGGGAAGGATGAAGTGCTTGTCCGCCGAAGCCTTGGCGAAGGCGGGAGAAATAGTTGAGCGGCTGAAAAAAGAACAAGGGCTTCGCATCGAGCGAAGCCCTTGTTCTTTATGATTGGCGGGAATAGATGAGAATCGAACTCACCGGAGACGGGATACGCCTCCCTCCGGTTTTGAAGACCGGGAGCGTCACCAGACGGCTACCTATTCCCATTTTGTTTGGGATGGAAAGGGGCAAAATAGCACGGTCGTCCTCGGGCTGGCAAGTTGAAGATTGTGCCGGATGTCAGAAGGGAATCGCTTCCCTTGTCATTTCCTGCTCGATGGTGACTCCTGCAAAGGTAACCTGTGCCCGGTAGGGGCGGGAGGTGTCGATGCCGAGCGCCTGAAGGAGAAGTCCGACTTCGGCGGGGTTGCGGCCGAAGATCTGCTCCAGAGAGAGATTGATACGCATGTGTCGCTCCTTTGGTCATTGGTCTGACCAATCATACAACACGGCGTTTTGTTTTTGCAATAGAAAAAATGGATTAAAGTTGAAAGTAACGCGTTTACGCTGTGTTTTCTGTTTTACTTGGTCGTCAGGGGCGAATAATGCGCCCGGCGCTCTGCAGCGCATTGACGATCTCCAGCATGTTGGTGGAGCGGCCGGCCACGAGTTTGTCCTTCAGATGATAGAAGTCGAGACACAGGCCGCAAGAAGCGATGTCCGTCCCCATGCACGCGATGCGATCGAGCGCTTCGAGCACCTCGGACCCCTCACAGGTCAGTTTGACTCCGGCGTTGATGAAGAGCATGAGATCGGGGACGCTGTCGGCTTCGGCCAGGGTGAAGATGAAGTTCTTCATCAGGATGCGGCCGAGTTCCTCGCTTCCGGCGCCGAGCGTTTCGGTGGTGAAGAAAGCGACCGTCTTACCCTGGACGGTGACGCCCTGCGCTTCCTTCTCAGGGACTGACGCAGGGGTCATCTCCAGCGAGTGCCCCCCTTCGGTCGGGGCGCTCTTCACCTCGTATCCCATATGTTTTGCGAGGCGGATGACATTCTCTCGCGCCGTTTCGTCGCCGACGAGCACCGTCAGCGGCGCTCCAGGGCGGGCGAGAAGGGTCTTGCGGGTTTCGACGATAGGGTGGGGGCACTGGTGATGACGGCAGTCGAGTGTCTGCATGAGGCCTCATTTCGATGAAGGAATGGAGAAAGTGTAGTATAGTGCCACGACTTGCGATGCGGCAAGCCTTTGGCTGATCTGTCTAAACCTCAGCTCGAGGAAAAATTTTCTCACCACCAAGACACGAAGGCGCCAAGGAAAATAAATAAATGCTTCACTTGGTGCCTTGGATCCTTGGCGGTCGATTCCGGTTTAGCTGTTTGACCACTCTTGCTCTCAAGGAAGGATGAATGGAATGCGCAAGTTATTTCTGATCATTCTGGCCGCTCTACTTCTGACGGGCTGCCAGGATCGTGCACAGCAACTCTACGAGACGGCCCAGTTGGAGGAGAAGCAGTTCAACGAGGAGCACGCGATGGCGCTTTATCGCGAGATTCTCGAGAAGCATCCCCGTTCGGGCTTCGCCCCCAAGGCCAAGGAGCGTCTCGACGCCCTGGAAGGGCGCTGAGTCACTTGCGTTTTGCGGGCTTTGATGTTGTGGTCTCGACGTACTCCCTGAGGCTTCTGAAGCCCATCATGCGAGCCAGCGCCGGCTGGAAAGCGAAGGGGAGGACGAGAAAATAGATCGCTATGGCCACGAATCCGGCCGTCATCGAGAGGAGAAAGGCCTGCCGCAGTCCCGATGCAGCAAGGATGATCCAGGAGACGTTGAGGAGGATCTGCTCGAATCGGCGGCGCGGGTAGGCCGCGGGGCGGCGCTCGGGCGGGAGCTTGCGGCACATGAGGGCGAAGGAGTGCAGAAATCCCCCGGCCATGAGGAGGAGGACGGCTGAAATGACGATCATGGACTTCTCCGTTTGACGAGGCGGGCTGCCGATTCGATGAGGGGAGTCTGGGGATGGAGATCGACGGGTTGCACCTCTTCGGTGCGGTAGCCCAGACGATCGAAAGCGCCGAGATCCCGGGCCAGGATCCTCGGATCCCGAGAGATGTAAATCACGCTGCGCGGCGACAGGGCGGCCACCGACTCCAGGATTTCGTTGTCGCAGCCGGCCGCTGGTGCGTTGATGAGAACGGCGTCTGCCGAGGGGATCTGCAATGACAGCTCCGGAAGGATTTCGACGAGATCGCCGGAGAAGAACGAGCAGTTGGAAAGGGCGTTCAGCCGGGCGTTCTCGCGGGCTTCACGCACCGATTCCTGCTGCGGATCGACCCCGACCGCCCGGCCGGCATCCCTGGCCAGATGGAGGGTGAGCGCTGCGCTGCCGCAATAGAGCTCAAGGGCCGTCTCAGAGGGGGTTAGCCCCGCCCATTGCCGCACCAGGGCGAAAAGACGGGCTCCCTGTTCGTGGTTGACGTGGACCGGTGAGGCAGGATGGATGCGCAGTCGGACCTCGCCGATCTGATCGAGAAGATCGGGGACGCCGAGGACTTTTATCGTTTCGCGTCCGAGCAGAGTCCCCCCACCGGAGGGGTTGATGTTCTGCTGGACGGAGACGACCTGGGGAACCTTCTTTGTCAGCCATTTGGCCAGATGGACCGCTTCGCGGAAGTTGCGCTCGGCGGTGACGAAGGTCACCATCGCTTTTTCCTGGACGGGGTTGACCTTGACGAGAAGATAGCGAAGGAGTCCTCGGCGAGTGACGGGATTGTAGAGGTAGATCTCCTGGCGCTGAACTTCGTCGCACACCGCCGCGACGATGCGGTTGATGAGCGGGTGATGAAGAGGGCATTCGCCGATCGGCGTCACCTCGTTCGTGCCACGGCGCAGGAGTCCCAGGCGGATTTGCCCGCGAACCCGGGTGAAGGCGAGACGGGCGGCGGTGCGGTATCCGAGAGGGTGTTCTGCGGCGAAGACCGGATTCAGGCGAACGTCGCGCAGCGAAGGGGATGCGTCAAGAGCGCTTCGAACCCGCCCCTCCTTGTAGCGAAGCTGGGCGTCGTAGCTCATGGCGATGAGCGGACATCCCTCGCACTGGCGGGCCTGGGAACAGGGGGATGGGAGGCGGTGCGGGCTGGACGTGATGACGCGGCGCAGTTTGCCGACGCTTCGGCCTCTTCCCTCGCGCTCGAGGATCACGGCAACCCGTTCGCCCGGAAAAGCTCCTGCAACGACGACCTCCTTCCCCTGCAGGCGTCCTGTGCCGAGGCCGGAGTCGTCAAGAGCCACGATGTCGATTTCGACTTCGGGGCGCGAGGGAGGGACGCGTTTGCGAGGCGCCCGGGGTGGTCTGCTCATATCGTTATCCTGCGGGATGAAAATGTAAGTGAGCACATTACATGTGAACGGCGCTAGTTTAAGGAAACGGATGTCAGCAAAACCGGGACTGTCCCCGCAGGGGGCTGTCCCTGGCTTTTGCGGCGCGAACCACCACAGTTGCATAGCCCGTAAACATCTGGGACAGCCCCCGATGGGGCCGGGGACAGTCCCGAGTTTACTCCATAGCAGTAGCAAGAAGGGCTTAAACTAGCGCCGTTCACATTACATGTCTTCTCGCCCCCCTGTCAATCGTTGCCGGCCTTGACTTTCCTCTTCGCGGACCGTTAAACTCGCCGGCTGAAAACCCCGAAACCCCTCGATATCCGGAGATCCCATGCCTTCCGTCACCCGCCGCATCCACGTGGGGAATGTCGCCGTCGGCGGCGGCGCCCCCGTCTCCGTTCAGTCGATGTGCAGCACCGATACGCGCGACGTGGCCGCCACCGTCGACCAGATTCGCCGACTTGCCGAGGCGGGGTGCGAGATCGTGCGCTGCGCCGTCCCCGACGCCGAAGCCGCCGCAGCCCTTCGCGAGATCCGAAACCGCATCGCCATCCCGCTGATCGCCGATATCCATTTCGACCACCGCCTGGCCCTCGCTTCCCTGGAGAGCGGAGTCGACGGGCTGCGCCTGAACCCGGGAAACATCGGAGCCAAATGGAAGGTGGAGGAGGTGGTTCGGGCCTGCGCAGAGCGCAATGTGCCGATCCGTATCGGGGTCAACGGCGGATCTCTCGAGAAGGAGCTCCTTGCCAGGTTCGGCCACCCGACCCCGGAGGCGATGGTGGAGAGCGCACTCGGGCACATCCGCCTTCTTGAGGATCTCGGCTACCGGGAGATCAAGGTGAGCCTCAAGGCGTCCGATGTGCGCCGAACCGTCGAAGCCTACCGGCTGCTGTCGCGAACTGTCGACTATCCGCTGCACATCGGCATCACCGAGGCGGGAACGACCTGGAGCGGCACCATCAAGAGCGCCGTCGGCATCGGGACGTTGCTCTACGACGGCATCGGCGACACTCTTCGCGTCTCTCTCACCGGAGATCCGGTGGAGGAGGTGCGCGTCGGCTGGGAGATCCTCAAGAGCCTGGAACTGCGCGAGCACGGCCCCGTCTTCGTGAGCTGCCCGACCTGCGGTCGCTGCCGCATCGACCTGATTTCGGTAGCCGAGGAGGTCGAGGCGCGGCTGCGCGATCTGCCGCAGAAGATCACGGTTGCCGTCATGGGGTGCGTCGTCAACGGCCCCGGCGAGGCGCGCGAAGCCGATGTGGGGATCGCCGGAGGGGAAGGGGAGGGGATCCTCTTTCGCAAGGGGGAGTTCGTGCGCAAGGTTCCGCAGGAGGAACTGGCCGACGCTCTGGTGGAAGAAGCCTGGAAGCTGGCGCAGGAGACGGACTGAGGGCCGAGGAGTATGGGCAAAGGCCAAAGGTCAAGGTTCAAGGAAGATTGAAGGCAGGACGAAGAGGAGAGACCGTATGGACGAAATCAGGAAGAAGGACATCGAGCCGCAGTACGATCTGTCCCCTGAAGAGTCGCTTTTGACCGGATACTGGATCGATCTGGGGAGCGGGATGGTGCGCGATCTGACGTGGGAGCGCATCGACTGGCTGGTGCGCCGCCGTCTGGAAGAGGTGGCAAAGGCCTCATCCGGTCCCGACGCCCTCTACCGCGATCCGCGCGACGGCCGCCTCTGGGACAAGACCCACCCCGCCTCCCACCTCAAGGACGGCGGCCCGCCGCATCTGGTGCTGATCACCCCGGAAGAGGCCCGGAAGAAGTACGGCGCGATTTCGGCCTGAGGCTCCGTTAGGTTTTGGAGAGGCTTGAATTTTCGACCTTGAACCTTGTCGGATCGAAATCCAAACTTCCCCGTCTTCCGTCTTCCGTCTTCCGTCTTCCGTCTTCCGTCTTCCGTCTTCCGTCTTCCGTCTTCCGTCTTCCGTCTTCCGTCTTCCGTCTTCCGTCTTCCGTCTTCCGTCTTCCGTCTCACCCCGTCTGCGCCTTCAGGCGCCGTCCTTCGCTCAACAGGGTTGCGAACTCCTCCGCAGGGAGGGGGTGGCTGAAAAAAAATCCCTGGATGACGTCGCATTTCTGTTCCTGAAGAAATTTCAACTGACTCATTGTCTCGACCCCTTCTGCAATCGTCCGCAGTTTCAATGTCCTGGCCAGTCCCAGGATCGCCTGGGTGATCGCAACGGCATCCTGACTCTTGTCGAGATCGCGCACGAAAGAGCAGTCGACCTTCACCTTGTCGAAAGGAAAACGCCTCAGGTAACTCAGGGACGAGTAGCCGGTGCCGAAATCGTCCATCGCCAGGAGAATGCCCATCTCTTTGAGGCGATGCAGCCGGGCGATGACTTCCTCGGCGCCGAGCATCACGACGTTCTCCGTGATTTCCAGCTCCAGAAGAGAGGGATCCATTTCGGTTTCGCGCAGAATATTGGCAACTTTCTCAGTGAAGTCGTGCTGGTGCAGCTCCAGGGCCGAGATGTTGACGGCGATGGGGATGGTCGGCAGCCCCTCTTTCTGCCATTGCCGGTTCTGCAGGCAGGCGCTGCGCAGCACCCATTCTCCGATCTGCAGGATGAGCCAGCGTTCCTCGGCAACGACGATGAAGCGATCCGGAGGGACTTCGCCGAGTTCCGGACTTCTCCAGCGCAGCAGCGCTTCGGCTGCGACGATCTCCCCGGTATCGATGCAGACCTGGGGTTGAAAGGCGAGGGTGAACTCTCCCCTTTCGAGGGCGCGCCTGAGGTGGAGCTCCAGCGTCAGGGTCTCAGTGGCGCGCACGTTCATCGCCGGGGTGAAGAAGTGGTAATTGTTGCGCCCGGCCTCCTTGAGCTGATTTCTGGCCAGACTGGCAGCCTGGAAGAGAGAGTCGAAATCGTTGCCGTTCTCGGGATAGATGCTGATGCCGATGCTTGCCGTCAGACGGATCTCCTGTCCGTTGACATGAAAGGGGCGCGAAAGCGTTTCTCTGATTCTTTGGGCCACATGGGCGGCTTCGGTGGAATCTACAAGGTTCGGGAGGATGACGACGAACTCGTCCCCTCCGGCACGTCCGCAACTGTCCTCGACGCGCAGAGCGCGGCTCAGGCGTGCGGCAGCCTCCTGCAGGAGTTGATCTCCGCTGCTGTGGCCAAGAACGTCGTTGATTTTGTTGAAACGATCGAGATCGATGAGGAGCAGAGCGACTTGGCGGTGAGCCCTGCGAGCGCTCGCGGTCGCCATTCTGAGGCGGTCCTGGAGCAGAGACCGATTCGCCAGTCCGGTCAGGGGATCGTGGAAGGAGAGGAAGTGAATGCGATCTTCCTGAAGTTTTCGTTCGGTGTAGTCTTCCAGCGTTTCCGCCACCCCGTAGGAAGTTCCCGTTTTGTCGAGCAGGACGGCGGTTTTCTTCACCAGAAGACGTTCGCCGTCAACGGGATGGCGGAAGACGACCTCCTTGGAGAAGTACGGATCCGAATCGTGCGTCCGGCACAACCCGCAGGCGCTCCCGCACCCTGCGGCAAAGAAGGGGCAGGTCCGGCCGAGAACGTCGCCGGCGGAAAGGCCTGTAATTTCCTCGCAACGGCGGTTCCAGTGTACGACTTTTCGATCTGCATCGACGGTGAAAAGGGCGGTGGGGGCCAATTGGTTGATGAGGTCGATCTCATCTCTGGCTCTGCGCAGACTGTCAGAGGTTGTGACAAGTTCTTCCTGGAGATCGATGATGCGCTGGACACACCTGATTCTGGCCTGAATCTGGGCCGCGTCCAGCGGCTTTGTGATGTAGTCGTCGACTCCGGTCTCCGTTCCCTCGGCGACGTCGTGGCGCTGGTCCGGCTCCGTCAGCAGAAAGAAATAGGTATGGCGTTTCTGCTGGATCGCCCGCACTCTGCGACAAAGTGTAAAGGGATCGATTCCGGAGAGGGAAGAGTCGATGATGGCAAGTCGGGCCGCATCCGGGCGCTGGAGATGATCCCACGCGCTGCCGCCGTCTTCGACGGCCGTTACCTCGTACTGCATTTTCTGCAGAATGCAGCGAAGCGAAAAACGGGTTGAGGGATCGCCGGTGGCAATCAGAATGCGATCGAATGTCTCTGTGGTGGCTGCCATGCCAATTTCGCCGAATCAGAACCCAATGGAACTCCGGAGCCAGTCTGTTCCAAAACAAAATAGAAGCAGTCGCATCTTAAGTGATTAATTTAAAAAAGAACAGTAAAAACGGTCAATTCTTTGGTCGGCACGGGGTTCGGGCCGAGTTGTGACGGCTCTTCTCATGCCCTTCCGTGTATTTGCGAGGCGACCGGAGGCAGGCGCCCAAAGCTGGAGGGGGCCACGTCATTGAATGCCCCCGCCCCGCGGCAAGGGTGCGTGCATTTCCGACATCTTTTTCCCGGCCTTTGCTATAATGCGGTGGAGCCTCCAAGGATGAATTGCTGACCTTTTTTGTCGCCATTGGACTGACCCCCGGATATCCTTCCGTTCGAATGTAAGGACGTCAAGTGAGCAGATATTTGCCCAAAATCCTTCCGGGCGGAATCCAGGCACGCCTTTTTCTTCTTATTGGCGTGGTGCTGATTCCCATGGCTCTGGTGCTGGCCTGGACCAATCTTCAGCGGTACGTCTCGTTGCGCGACATAAGGCTGCAGAGCGAGACGGAGGTCGCCCAGGGAATCGCCACCGCATTTGCGGCCTATGTGAGCGGACACAGGGAGCACCTTCACGTCACGGGGCAGGCGATTCTCACCTTTGCCCCCTATACCCGGGAAAAGGCGACCAGTCTTCTCATCGAAGGCGCGCAGCACTCCCCCGCCATCCGCAATCTTAGCTGGGTGGGCTCCGATGGAGAGATTCTCGCATCGACGGTTTCCGCTCTGGTCGGAAGAAACCTCTCGGCCCGCACCTATTTTCAGCAGATCGTCGCAGGAACTCCCTGGGTCATCAGCGATCTTCATTCACGGGGAAGCGTTACGGACTCTCCCATATTTTTTATTGCGGTCGAGACCAGGGACAGTGGAGGTGTGCTGCAGGGGGTCGTCGTTGCAGCGATCGGACCCGAGGAAGTTGGACAGCTTACGCTGCTGCAGGACCGGCCCTCGGCAGGGCGCATCGCCCTTTTCGACAGGCAGGGGATGGCCGTCTTCCTCAGTCCCGCCCTTGCGCTGAGTTGGGAGGAGCGCATGCAGTGGCGCCAGACAGACCGCCTGCTGCAGCAGGCGCTCGAGACGGGCGAGGCTCAGGCCGGCACCACTTCCATTGTTACCCTGGAAGGGAAGTGGATCGCGGCACGGGTGCCGATCGCCGGAATCGACTGGATCGCAGGGGCGGCGCGGCCGGTGGATGTCGCTTTTGCTCCAATTCGAGAGACGATCCGCAGGGACATTTCCCTGGCCGTGCTGATCACGGCACTGGCGTCGCTTCTGGCCATCGTTCTGGCGCGAAGCATCGCCCGACCCCTTCAAAGGCTCGAACAGGCGACCAGAAAGCTCGGAGAGGGGGAGGCCGTGAAGATGGATGATCCCCAGGCGCCGGCGGAGGTGCAAAGTCTCGGCGTGACCATGTCGTCGATGGCGACGAATCTCCTCTCGGCCAAGAAGTCCGCTGAAAAAGCCAACCGAGCCAAGAGTGAATTTCTGGCTACAATGAGTCACGAACTTCGCACCCCGATGACGGTGATCATGGGATCTCTTGAGTTCCTGCAGGAATCGGCCTCCGCTCCGGAGCAGCGCCAGCTTCTCGAACTCTCTTCCGCATCCGCCGAACGTCTGCTCGGACTTATCGACGATCTGCTCGACATCTCGCGGATTGAGGCTGGGAAAATCAAGATCGAGGAGAGATCGTTCGCTCTGCGGGAGTGCATCCGGCAGGCGATGGAGATTTTTTCCTCCCAGGTTCGGGAAAAGGGGTTGCGTCTTGGCTGGCAGGTGGAAGAGCGGGTCCCCGATCGAGTGAAGGGGGATCCGGACCGTCTTTCGCAGATCCTGATCAACCTGGTCGGAAATGCGGTCAAGTTTACCGAGCAGGGCGAAATTAGGTTGAGCGTTGCAGAGGCGGGCGAGAACGTGGTTTTTACCGTTCGCGATACTGGGATCGGCATTCCGGCGGACGATCTCGGCAAACTGTTTCACCCTTTCACACAGATCGACAGCTCGCTGACGCGCCGTTATTCCGGAAGCGGTCTCGGTCTGGCGATCAGCAGAGAACTGGTGGAGTTGATGGGAGGGAGCATCGGCGTCGAAAGTCGGGAGGGGGAGGGGAGCGCCTTCACCTTTGCCATTCCCCTGAGAGCGGCTCAGGCAGAGATGGAGAAGAGCCGGGAGGCAGCAGCGCTCCAATCGCCAAAACCGATGCGGATTCTGCTGGCAGAGGATGAGCCGAGCGTGAGAGAACTGGTGAGAATGACCCTGAAAGGAAAGGGAGTGGAGGTCGCCACGGCCGAAAACGGACGCCAGGCGGTCGACAGATGGAGGGAGGAGGATTTCGACCTGATCCTCATGGATCTGCAGATGCCGGACATGGACGGGCTCGAGGCGACCAGGATGATCCGCAACCTGGAGCGTGAGCGGGAAGAGCGAACGTGCATCTTCGCGCTGACGGCTCACGCGCGTCAGGAGGACAGGGAAAAATGCCTGTCCATAGGGATGGACGGTTTTTTGGCCAAACCTCTTCGCCTCGAAAAGCTCGTTTCCCTCATCGAGAGTTGCTCCTGCGTCCGCAGCGATGAACGTAGTCTTCGGAGCGGCTGAGCGCAGCCAATTCGGGGAGTTCTGCAGACAGCAGCAACTGCTGTAGAATCAACTTGCGGGGAAGGGCGGCGGCTGGGGGGCGGCGAGTCCGACTTCGGCCTGAAGGGCCGCGAGAACTTCCGCGGCTTCAGCCTCCCGGGAGGGAGGGTACGAGATCTCCACCGTCGCCACGCGGCCGTCCAGGGTCCGCAAAAAAAGGAGCCCGTCGTACCCTTCCACCAGAAAACGCAGATAGCCGACTTCCCTGGCGGGAAGCTGGAAGGAGCGACGGATGAAAGTGTCGTCTGGTATTTGTGAAACCGACATGGATTTCTCTTGACTCGGTCGATCCAGCTCGTTATTTTTACTAAATAAATTTATTGGCGCTAAAATGATCGTTGCCGTACCGAAAGAGATCAAAACCCGGGAATACCGGGTGGGGCTGACGCCAGCGGGCGCGCGCACACTGGTCGAGGACGGCCATACGGTGCTGGTGGAGACGGGCGCGGGTGCGGGAAGCGGCCTCGATGACGCCGAGTACCGCAGCGCCGGAGCGCAGGTCGTCGGTGACGTCGCTGAACTCTACGCCAAGGGAGAGCTTGTCGTCAAGGTCAAGGAGCCCCAGGCCGTCGAGTGCGAGCTGCTGCGTCCGGGGCAAATCCTCTTCACTTTCCTTCACCTGGCCCCGCTGCCTGAACTGACCCGCGCCCTTCTGGAACGTGAGGTCGCCGGTGTGGCTTACGAGACGATCGAACTCGAGGACGGCACGCTGCCGCTTCTTCATCCGATGAGCGAGATTGCCGGACGCATGGCGGTCCAGGTCGGCGCCTTTTATCTTCAGAAGGAAAACGGCGGCAAGGGGGTTTTACTCTCGGGTGCGCCCGGCGTGAGAGCCGGAAAAGTCGTCGTACTCGGCGGCGGGACCGCTGGAGGCAACGCGGTGCGTATCGCCGTCGGGATGGGGGCTGAGGTCAGCGTCCTTGATATAGATCCGAATCGGCTGGAGTTTCTCGATCAGCGTTTCGGCAACCGGATTCGCACCCTGATGTCGAATTCCCAGAACATCGAGGACGAAGTTGTGGGAGCCGACCTTCTCGTCGGGGCGGTGCTGATTGCAGGGGCGAGAGCGCCCCAACTCGTCGACCGCGCTCTGGTGGAGCGCATGGGGGGCGGAAGCGTCATCGTCGATGTGGCGGTCGATCAGGGTGGATGCGTCGAGACGACGCGCCCCACGACCCACGACGACCCGGTTTACTCCGTGAACGGCGTGCTCCATTACTGCGTCGCCAATATGCCGGGGGCGGTGAGTCGAACAAGCACCTTTGCCCTGACCAACCGGACGCTCCCTTACGTGCGACGCATCGCCGCGCAGGGATTGGTCGCTGCCGCCAAAACCGACCCGGCTCTGCGCCTGGGAATCAACACCTGGCGCGGAAAGCTCTGCAACGAACCGGTCGCCAGGGCGCTGGAGATTCCTTTCACGCCATGGAGCCCGCCGACGTAGGGGCGCAATTCATTGAGCTCGACTTTGCGTTCGCCAAAATCGCGCACCTACAGGCGCTTCAGAAATCATAAAAAGGATTTTCCGCAAATATCTCTTTCCCAGCCAATGAACCTCCTCCAGATCGGCTGATTCCCCCAAGAGAGGTATTTTGCGATCCCCCGGGTCCCCGCCCGGGGGTTTTTTTTCGTCTTCGTAGGCCGGCTGATGAAAAGCGCCCGTCTGCGGCGTTGCCCTCACCCTGCGGCGCTCGACGTACTGATGTACGCCTCGCT
>JARFUG010000060.1:11955-19517 GCA_029289095.1 Desulfuromonadales bacterium | reverse complement strand
TCAACCGGCTCCTGCTCAAGCGCTTCCTCGATGCGCTCCCAGATCTCTTCACGTCCTTCGCGGGTCAAGGCTGAAAATAGAGTGAAGACGTCTGCGGGAAGGCCGGTCGCCTCGGCGATATCCTTGATGTGACGGGGACGGTTGCTGCGACCGACCTTGTCGACCTTGGTGATGACCGGAATGGTCGGGATCTCGTACTCCTGAAGCCAGTCCAGAAGCTGCAGATCCTCTTCCCGGGGGATACGTCTGATATCGAAGAGAAGGACGACGCCTTTCAGGGTGGTGCGCCCCGCCAGATAGTTGCGAACCATCGGCCCCCATTCCTTTTTTACCGAAAGGGGAACTTTGGCGAACCCGTACCCAGGCAGGTCGACAAGGAGCGTGTCGCCGTTGATGGAAAAAAAATTGATGAGCTGAGTTCGGCCGGGCGTGGATGAGGTGCGCACCAGCCCTTTGCGGTTCACCAGGGTATTGATGAGCGAACTCTTTCCCACGTTGCTGCGCCCGGCAAAGGCGAGTTCCGGCAGACCTTCATCCGGAAAATGAGAGGGTCGCACGGCGCTTTTGACGAAGACGGCAGATTTAACGATCACGGCAGACGCATCCTTTTAGAGTAGATTGGATATCGGCGAAGCATACTGCAAGGCGATCATGCCGACAAGAAAAGAGGGAAGTCGACGATTTACTCCCCACCCGGCACTCGCTGGCAAAGGGAGACATTTCCCATTAAAACAACGAAAAAACAGCGACTTGACAAAAATCCGCCCGCGCCGTATAGTAAAAATACAATTCGCCAGGGACGCCCGGACGCGGGCGCTCCCTTTTTGCCCCGGTAGGCTCCCTCCTGCTTCCGGGGTTTTTTTTTTGCTCCGGGTTGTGGCCGTGGCCGGTTTGACAATGAAAATCAATTCCTGTATAGTTTAATCAGAATTGATAGCCAGGGGAGCCCGGACGCGGGCTTCCTCTTTCACCCCGGAAAGTGCCCTCCTGCTTCCGGGGTGTTTTTTGTCCGCTCTGCGAGAGCGTGCAGATTGACCTTCACATCGCCGTTGAGGTATGCTTCGCGATTGGTTGCTACCCGAAAAACCCAACCCCAAGACCCCAAGACCCCAAGGCGCCAGGGAAGCTATTATTTTGAAAGGAATTTCTTGGCGCCTTCGTGACTTGGTGGTGAAAAAAGAGTTCTTTTTGCGAGACCATCAAGAGTTCTGTCCGACAGACTCAACATAAAGCATCTATTACGCAGTATCGACAAAGGCCAGAAACGTGAGCAAAGAGCACAAGCAGCAGGTCGACCGCCGCCGCACCTTCGGCATCATCAGCCACCCCGATGCAGGAAAGACGACCCTCACCGAGAAACTCCTCCTTTTCGGCGGAGCGATCCAGATGGCCGGGGCGGTCAAGGCCCGCAAAGCCTCACGCCACGCCACCAGCGACTGGATGGCGATGGAGCGCGAGCGCGGCATCTCCGTCACCTCGTCGGTGATGAAATTCGACTATCGCGATTACGAGGTGAACCTCCTCGACACCCCCGGTCACCAGGACTTCTCTGAAGATACCTACCGGGTTCTCACAGCCGTCGACAGCGCCCTGATGGTTATCGACAGTGCAAAGGGGGTCGAGACCCAGACGCGCAAACTGATGGAGGTGTGCCGCATGCGCAACACCCCCATCATCACCTTCATCAACAAGCTCGACCGCGAAGGGCGCGAGCCGCTGGAGTTGATGTCCGACATCGAGGAGACGCTGCAGATCGAGTGCGCACCCCTCTCCTGGCCCATCGGCATGGGCAAGCGCTTCAAGGGGACGTACAATTTCTACAAGAAGGAGCTCTTCCTTTTCACTGCGGGGGAGGATCGCCTGACCCATGAGGGGCTCATCATTCGCGATCTCGCCGATCCGAAACTCGACGAGCTGCTGGGGAGCCAGGCCGACGAACTGCGCGCGGACATCGAACTGCTGGAAGGGGCGGCGAGCCCCTTTGACGCAGCCGAGTACATGAAGGGGAACCAGACACCGGTCTTTTTCGGCAGCGCCATCAACAATTTCGGAGTGCGCGAGCTCCTCGACGCCTTCGTCGAACTCGCTCCCCCTCCGCGCCCCCGCGAAACGATCACCCGCGAGGTCTCTCCCTACGAGGAGGAGTTCTCCGGTTTCGTCTTCAAGATCCAGGCGAACATGGACCCGGCGCATCGCGATCGCATTGCGTTTCTTCGCATCTGCTCGGGTAAATTCACCCGGGGGATGAAGGTGAAGCATCACCGCATCGGCAAGGATGTGAACCTCTCCAACGCCACCATTTTCATGGCCCAGGACCGAACCAATATCGAGGAAGCTTTCCCCGGCGACATTATCGGTCTGCACAACCACGGCACCATCAAGATCGGCGATACCTTCTCGACGCGCGAACCCCTCAAGTTCACCGGCATTCCAAACTTCGCCCCGGAGCACTTCCGCCGGGTGCGTCTGAGAAACCCCCTCAAGGTCAAGCAGCTCGACAAGGGTCTTACCCAGCTTGCCGAAGAGGGGGCGGTGCAGGTCTTTCGGCCCGTTCTCGGCAGCGACTGGATTCTCGGTGCGGTGGGAGTGCTGCAGTTCGACGTAATCATGGCCCGGCTCAAGGACGAGTACGGGGTGGAGGCGGCCTACGAGGGGATCGATTACGCCACGGCGCGCTGGATCGACTGCACCGATCGAAAGGTCCTCGCCGAGTTCGAGAAGAAGAACCAGGGCAACCTCGCCCACGACGCCGAAGGAAATCTCACCTATCTCGCCCCTTCGGAGTGGCGCCTCGGGCACGTCGCCGAGCAGTGGCCGAGCGTGACGTTCCTGAAGACGCGGGAGCACAACTAAACAAGGATAAGGGATGAATCCAACATCTCATCCTTCATCCCCGCCCCCATACACCGGCACCGTGAAGTAGAATGTACTCCCCTGCCCCATCGTACTCTCCACCCACACCCTTCCTTTATGGGCGCGGATCACTTCGCGCACCAGGGCCAGGCCGAGCCCGATCCCTCCGGGGATGCGCCGGGCGCTGTCGTCGACGCGGTAGAAGCGGTCAAAGATGCGATTGAGCGCCTGCGGGGGAATCCCCATCCCCTCGTCGCGCACCCAGAAGCGCACCGCCCCTTCCTCCTCGTCGGCGCCGATCGTGATCGTCCCCCCTTCCGGGGAATAGCGGATGGCGTTGGAGAGAAGGTTCTTGAGAACTTGCTGCAGACGCCGCAAGTCCCCCCGGACAGGAGAAAGGTTCGGGGGACAGTCGAGGCGCACCGGATGCCTTTTCGAGGCGACGGCGAACAACTGGGCGATCTCCTGCAGTAGGGAACATGCCGGGACGGCTTCGAACTGGTAGGTCTCCAGTTGCGCCTGGAGGCGCTGCAGGTCGAGGAAGTTGCTGACCAGATCGTTGAGGCGCTCCGTCTCGCGGTGCACCGTCTCGAGAAACTCGCGCTGCTGCTGCGGGTCCACCTCCTGCTCCAGCAGAAATTCGACGAACCCGAGCATCGCCGTGAGGGGGGTCCGCATCTCGTGGCTCACAGAGGAGATCATCTCGTCCTTGAGACTCTCCATTTTCTTCTGCTCGGTGATGTCCTGCGCGATGTGGACTCCGCCCCAAAGGGTTCCATCCTCCGCAAGGAGGGGGTAGACCGAGATATGATAGTACCGGTCCTTGCCAGGCTCGTACAGTTCGCCGTGCTCGGGCTTCTTCGACTGCTTCATCTGGGTGAAGGGGCAGATCCTGTCCGATTCCTCCAGGCCGTAGTGGACCTTGCAGCGCCTCTCCGAAAGGACATTGCTGGACAGGGAGCTGAGAAAGGAGATATTGGCGCGGTTCATCTTGAGAACCTTTCCTTCGACATCGAGGATCGCCACAGCATCGGTGATCGCCTCAAAGGTCTGGGCCCACTCGCGTTCGCTGCGCCGCAGCCCTTCCTCGGCGCGCCTGCGCTCTTCGTTCTCCTGCTGGAGTTGATGGTTGAGCCGCTCCAGTTGGGCCGAATAGGCAAGCGCCTCGCGGGTCAGAGGGCGAAGAAGGAAAAAAATCCCCCCGCCGCCGCAAACGGCAAGGAGAAGGACGAGTCCCCCGACCGAAATGAGCAGAGCGTTCACCCCGGCAAAAAGGATCCTCTGGTCCGTGGTGATCAGCAGCCCCCAGTTCGCCTCGACTACCGGAGCGTAGGCGATAATGTCGGCAACGGCTCTCCGGTCGCTTTCCGATCGCACGACGCCTGCCTCCCCCCGCACGGCGTGCGTCATCGCTCCGACATAGAGAGGATCGTCCAGGACGAAGTTGTAGGCCTCGATTTCGCCCAGGCGGCCCGGGAAAAAAATTTCCGCCCGCCCTTCCCGCATCTGCCCGAGCAGGGCGTCGGAACCTTCGCGCAGCACGGCCGGATCCCACACAATGCGCTGCAGCTTGTGGGTTGCGAAAAGGGCAAGGGCGGTCCCGACCCACTCCTGCGTCTCGTTGTAGACGGGGGTCGTCAGAGGAAGATAGAGCCGCCCCCGGATCACCAGCGGATCGGCGATGAAGGTTTTTGTCTTTCGCACGGCAAGATCAGAGAGAGCCTGCTCGGGAATGGAGAGCCCTGCCCGAGCCACGAGCGTTCCTTGCCGGTCGAGAAGGCTCACGCCGACGATCTCCTCGGACAGCAGAGGGATCCCCTGAAGGTTCTGCTTGACCTTCGCCTGAATGTCGTGGCGGGAAACAGTGCCGAGATACCAGGCGTTCAATGACGAGCGGACGAACTCCCGGTCGCTGATCTGCACGGTTATTTCAGAAACCCGGGCCAGAAACTCATCTATTGCGAGGGTCCGCGCCTGAGCCGCCTGCATCAGACTATCCTCTTCCGATGCCTTGAGCTGTTGAAAAAGGGGGAGAATTCCCAGAGAAGAGACGAGCAAAAGGGCCGACAGAGTATACAGAACGGCATACACGACGATTTTTCGCCGCAGACTCTCCAGAAAGGGATGATCGGCATCGCTCGGCATGCAGGGCTTCCCGTCGGCAAAACAGACAAATAATCGGATTAAGCTTAACAGAGCACCTCTTCGCGGCAACTCGCATCGTTGCACCATTGACGCGAATGGCGCATAATTGCCTCCGAACGATCGAGTCCGCAATGTCGACCATCCCGTTCTTTTTTATCAACCGTCGAAAGGAAACAGATATCAATGGGCGAAACCGCGCATGACAGAGGCTTCAGGACCCCCGTCAAAAAGGTTCTCTCCCTGACAGCCCCCCTGGAAGGCGTCACCATCAAGGGATGGGTCCGAACGATCCGGCGGGGGAAGGGTGTCACCTTCATCGAGCTCAACGACGGCTCCTGCCTGAAATCGCTGCAGGTCGTCCTATCAACGGACCTGGAGAATTATGAAGAGGCTTCCCGCTGCGGCACCGGGGCGTGTCTGAGCGTCACGGGAGACCTCGTCCCCTCCCCCGCCGCCGGGCAGAACTGGGAGCTTCAGAGCCGCAGCGCAACCGTGCTCGGAGCTGCCGACAGCGACTATCCCCTTCAGAAAAAACGGCACAGCTTCGAATATCTGCGCACCATCGCCCACCTGAGAGGGCGCTCAAACACCTTCGGCGCCGTCTTCCGCATACGCAGCGCTCTTGCCTTCGCCGTCCACCGCTTTTTTCAGGAGCGCGGCTTTCTCTATGTACACACTCCCATCATCACCGCAAACGACTGCGAGGGGGCGGGCGAACTCTTCCGCGTCACCACTCTCCCCCCCAAAGATCCTCCCCTGACGGACGGCGGGCACGTCGACTGGCAGCAGGATTTCTTCGGTGAAAAGACCGGACTTACCGTCAGCGGACAGCTTCAGGGAGAACTCTTCGCCACCGCTTTCAGCGACATCTACACCTTCGGCCCGACCTTCCGCGCGGAGAACTCCAACACCAGCCGCCATGCCAGCGAGTTCTGGATGATCGAACCCGAGATGGCCTTTGCCGATCTTGCCGCCGACTGCGCCCTGGCAGAGGATTTTTTGCGCTGGCTCGTCACCTACGCGCTTGAGAACTGCGCAGAGGATCTGACCTTTTTCAACGAGAGGATCGAACCGGGGCTCATCACCCGGCTTGAAGCCCTCGCAAAGGCGCAGTTCAGCACGATGACCTACACCGAAGCGGTCGAGCGCCTCGAGAAATCGGGACGCACCTTCGAGTTTCCCGTCGCCTGGGGGAACGATTTGCAGGCTGAGCACGAACGCTATCTTACCGAGGAGGTGGTCGGAGGCCCCGTCTTCATCACCGACTACCCGGCCGACATCAAAGCGTTCTACATGCGCCTGAACGACGACGGTCGCACGGTGGCGGCCATGGACCTGCTCGTCCCGAGGGTTGGTGAGATCATCGGCGGAAGCCAGCGCGAAGAGCGATCAGATGTGCTGGTACAGCGAATGCGCAAGGCCGGGATCTCCCCCGAGAGTCTCTCGTGGTATCTCGACATACGCCGATGGGGGAGTTGCCCCCACGCCGGGTTCGGCCTCGGCTTCGAGCGTTTCCTGATGTACATCACCGGCATGGAGAACATCCGCGACGTCATCCCCTTCCCCCGCACGCCTGACAACGCACGGTTTTGAAAACGGTGATGACACCATATTCAAAAACAAAACCGGCCTCACGCGACGACGCGACGACGCGACGCTAAGAGGCAGAGGCCAGAAGCCGAAATCCAAAGTCTAATCTTTATCAAATCGCCAAAACTCAAGCCCTAACCACAGAGGACACAGAGGTAAACCTTTGATTTTAGTTATTTTTTCTCTGTGTCCTCTGTGATCTCTGTGGTAAAGATTTGGCTTTTTGCGAGACCATCAATCTTGAATCCTGGAACCTGAACTCCTCCTGGCTCCTGTATGCCGGTCTTCCAGGCTTTTGCTTTTCGTCGCGTCGTCGCGTCGTCGCGTGAGACGCCCTTTTTGGTTTGATTCCCGTATACCCCTGGTGGTAAATTTAAACTTTTCCACTGAAAGGACCTTCCATGATACGAGCCTCCCGCGGAGACACCGTCACCGTCCGCTATACCGGCCGACTCGCCGACGGAACCGTTTTCGACAGCTCCCCCGAGGAGCGTCCCCTGAGCTTCATTCTCGGCAAGGGAGAGGTCATCCCCGGCTTCGACGAAGGGGTGACCGATATGTATTCGGGAGAAAAGAAGACCTTCACCATCCCCCCCGACAAGGCGTACGGCACTCACGATGCGGCGTATGTCGAAGAAGTTCCCAGGGAGATGTTTCCGGAAGATCTGCCGCTGATCGTCGGACATCAGCTCGAAGTGACCAACGAAAACGACGACAAGCTCCTCGTCATGGTCGTTGGCGTCACCGATGATTCGGTCGTCCTCGACGGCAACCACCCTTTGGCTGGAAAGGAGCTGACTTTCGAGGTCGAGCTCCTGAAGGTCCATAAACTCCCCCCCGAGTCGAAGGAGGGTCCCCTGGCCGCCTTCACCCCTCCGGATCGCAAGTAGATTGCCGATCAGGGTATTCAAGACACAGGCTCACCCCAGAGCCACAGAGCGCACAGAGAAAATGAAGGAGTGAGGAGTGAGGAG
>JARFUG010000060.1:0-11855 GCA_029289095.1 Desulfuromonadales bacterium | reverse complement strand
CGCCTCACTACTCACGGATTCAAGTGAGAACTTCGCTGGAAAGGAACAAAAAGATTTGGCTCTGATCGAAGACGGTCTTTACCGACGCATCAAGAAACTGACCGGCAGGGCGATTGCCGATTTCAATCTCATCGAAGAAGGGGACCGCATCGCCGTGGGGGTCTCAGGGGGGAAGGACTCCTACACTCTTCTGCACATTCTCGATTCCCTGCGCCGCCGCTCTCCGGTGAAATACGAACTGGTGGCGGTCAACGTCGATGCCGGCTTTCCCGGGTACCGCAAGGAGAAGATCGAGGAGCACCTGCGCCATCACGACTTCTCCTACCGCATGGAATCGACCGAATGCTACCGCATCATCGAGGAGAAACGACGTCCCGGCTCCTCTTACTGCTCCTTTTGCGCCCGTCTGCGCCGTGGCGTTCTCTACACCCTCGCCGACGAGCTCGGGTGCAACAAGATCGCCCTGGGGCACCACCTCGACGATTTCATCGAGACGCTGCTGCTAAATCAGTTCTATGTCGGCACCCTGGCGGCGATGAGCCCCAAGCTCCTCGCCGACAACGGTCGGCATACGGTCATTCGTCCTCTGGTTTATGTGGAAGAGGGAGACATCATCACCTTCACCCGGCAGAACGGGTTTCCCGTCGTGTGCTGCGCCTGCCCCGTGTGCGGAAAAAGCGATCAGAAGAGAAAAGAGATGAAACGCCTCATCGGCGCCCTCGCAAAAGAGAATCCGCACCTCAAACACAGCATGCTGGGCGCCATGGGCAATGTTCACCCGCGTCACCTTCTCGACAAGAACCTGAAGCAATTCTGATGTTCTCGCGAAAACTCTTTGCCACCACGTCGCCTGGTCCTGGAGTCTTGCTGGTGGGGATTTGCCGGTTTTCGATTTTGTAAATTCTTTGATACAGGCACAAAGCAAACTGGCGAAAAGATAAATTTTTATTAAACTCTGATACTCTCAGCATCACTTTTCGCATTCGGAGATCTCATGCAGAAGCACTGCGGCTGCGGTATTGACCTTGACCTGGCCACACACGTCCAGCAACTCCTTCTGCCCAAGACCTCGCCCCTGTGCAGTTGGTGCTGCATTGGAACGCAGAATCGCATGGCGCAGGGACTCGGTGGAGACTTTTTCGATTTCATCACCCTGCCGGAAGGGAAACAGGCGATCTTCATCGGAGACGTGACCGGTCACGGCCTGCACGCTTCCCTCGTCATGTCACTTCTTTACGGCTTCATTCACCGATTTTCCACTGAAGCGTGCTCCCCCGTCGAACTGGTGCGTCAGGGCAATTACTTCCTGCAGTCCTTCGCCGCCCGGTCCCGTGAGTTCGACCACTTTTTCTCCTCCACCCTCTTTTGCGGCATCATTGATCCGCGCACGCTGCGGATGGAGTTCGTCAATGCAGGCCATCCGGCCCCCATCGTTCGGCGCGCCGGAGAGATCCTGACGTTGCCGTCGACAGGACCGCCCATCGGTTTCTTCGATTTTCCCGAGATCGGCATGGGGACGTTCGATTTCCGCAAGGGCGACAGGTTCCTCCTCTTTACCGACGGTCTGACCGACAGCATCAATGCCGAAGGATCTTTTTTCGGCCGCGAAAGACTCTACGAGCTGATGCTTCGCCATCCGGGAGACCACCTCACCTTCCTCGACGATCTTTTCCGCACTTTGCAGGATTTCGGCGAAGCCGACTACCCCAGCGACGACTGCACCGCCATCATCATCGATTTCCAGGAGCACTGAACGGTCGAAAGGGGCGCCTCACAGGCGCCCCTTTCGCGTTTTGATAACCAAGTTGAAGAATCCCCTCGCCCGCACTTATCCTCCACCATCTTTCTGCGTCCCCGGTCCGACGATCCGGTCGAAGACAGAGCGGATCTTCTCCGTCGTGCTGCGATAATCCTCCATGAGGACTTCGTCGGGACGGCGCGGCTTGTCGGGGTATCCAAGGCGACGGGCGAGCTTCACCAGGTAGGCGCGCTCGCCCGAGAGCTGATGAATCGACTGGTCGTGAACGAGGCGAAGCTTGTTTTCCAGGCGTCTCAGGAATCGGTATCCTCCGTCGAGCACGAGAAAGTCGGCATCGTACAGGAGGTGCTCTTCGTGCAGAGCCTTCAGGATGCGCAGCGTATTTCCGCTTCGTAGCGAGGGGTGAGTCCCTCCGTGTCGAAGTTGCAGGTACTGCGCGGTGAATTCGACGTCCACCAGCCCCCCCCTCCCCGTCTTGATGTTGAAGCTCGCTTCGCTCTCACGGGCGATCTCGCTCTCCATGCGCCCCCGCAGTCGGTAGATCTCCTCTTTGAGGCCATCGGGCAGCGGGCGCTCATAGACGATCTGCCGGATCACGGTCGCGATGCGTTCGGACAGCGGAGCCGGTCCCGCCATCACCGCCGCCTTGGTTAGAGCCTGCCGCTCCCAGAGCTGAGCCGACTGTTCGTGATAGCGCTCGAAGGCGGCAAGACTCGTCACCAGCGGCCCCTGGTTTCCGGAAGGTCGCAGGCGCGTGTCGATCTGGTAGACGTACCCTTCGCGGGTCTGAAGCGTCAGGACGGAGATGATTCGCTGGGCGAGGCGGGCGAAGTATTCCGCGTTGGTCTGGGGGCGAAAGCGCTCCGGATCGCTCCCCTCCACGGGGCGCGTCTCCCCCTCCCCCTCATAGATGAAGATGATGTCGAGATCGGAGTGGTAGGTCAGCTCCATTCCGCCGGCCTTTCCCATGCCGACGATGGCGAAGGCCGCTTCGCGTTCCGACCCGTCGACCTCGCGTGTGAAGGGGAGGCCGAAACGGGGGACGAGCTCGCTGCGGGCGATCCGGTGGGCCTGGTTCAGGCAGACCCTGGCGAGCCTGGAAAGCTGAGCGGTCCCCTCTTCCTGCGCGACATGCCCCTGGATATCGTTCAGAGCGATGCGCAGAAACTCCTCGTTGCGGTAGCGTCGCAGAACATCGAGCGTCTCTTCGTAGTCGCTGCACTTTCGAAGGAGTTCATCCAGTTCCACAGCCATCGTTTCCTCATCCTTCCGAATGACGGCGTAGGAGCGCGAAACGAGAGAGTCGAGAATCTCCGGGTGCTGGATGAAGATGCGCGAGAGGAACTGGCTCGTCCCGAAGAGGGAAATAAGGAGTTTGATGATTCCGGGATTCTCCGCCAGCAGGGCGAAGAAGGTTGCCCGAGCCCGGAGCGCCAGAATGAAACGCTCCAGGTTGCTCAGGGCCATATCGGGTTCCGGGGAATCGATGACCGCCTGCAGCAGAACCGGGGCGATGCGCTCCAGGAGCCTGCGCCCCTTCTGCGAGAGATGAGGGCGAGGGGGACCGTCGCGCAGCACCAGCAGATTCTCGTAGGCGCCGTCCGGGTTGCGAAACCCCTTCTCCTCCAGGATGTCCTTGACCAGATCGACATCGGCGGAGGGATCGAAAAGAAAGGCGATCTCGGGACGGACGTCCTCTGCAGCCTCCTCGCTGGTGTAGAAGAGATCGCGATAGATCCCCTCCACCGCGCCCCGGTACTCCGCAAGCACTTTTTCGAAGGCAGGCGCGCCGGCGTATCCGCAGCGGCGCGCCAGGGCCTTCATTTCCTCCGGCCGGGTCGGAAGATTATGGGTCTGGCGCTCCTGAAAGACCTGAATGCGGTGTTCGACGGTGCGGAGAAACGTGTAGGCTTCGCGCAGGATGACATAGTCGTCGGCCTCGATCAGCCCTTCGGACTGCAGGACGGCGAGCGCATTGAGCGAGTTGCGCTCTCGAAGGGCAGGGCGTCTTCCGGCATAAATGAGCTGAAGCGCCTGGATGAAAAACTCGATTTCCCGAATGCCGCCGCGGCCGAGCTTCAGGTTGAGCTCCCCCTCGCGCTCGCGGGTGAAGCTCCGGTCGATCTTCTGCTTCATCAGCTTGATATCCTCGACCATGCCGTAGTCGAGATAGCGCCGGTAGATGAACGGCTCGAGGTTCTTGAGCAGATGCTCCCCGAGCGCCGAAGAGCCGGCCACCGGCCTCGCCTTGATCATCGCCGCCCTCTCCCAGCTCTGACCCCAGCTCTCGTAATAGACCTCTGCACTGCGAAGCGAGTTGGCCATCTCGCCGCTGTTCCCCTCGGGACGCAGGCGCAGGTCGACCCGGAAGACGAACCCATCCTCCGTCACCTCGCCGATGGCGCGGGTGATCATCTCCGAAAGCTTGCAGTAATACTGGTGCAGCCCGACGCGATTGCGCCGCCCTCCCAGCGGATCGGGTTGACCCGCCGTTTCCCCCTTTTCGGAGGAATAGAAGAAGATGATATCGATATCGGAGGAAAAATTGAGTTCTCGGCCGCCGAATTTCCCCATGCCGAGAACGGTGAACTCAGGCTCGCCTCCGCCGGGATGATCCAGGAAAGGATCGCCGTACTCGCGACGCAGCAGAGCGTCGCAGACGCTGCGGGCCTTCTCGAGAGATGCAGAAGCGAGGCTGGAGAGTTCGCCGGTGACCTCCGGCAGGGGGGACAGACCGCAGAGATCGCGGCTGCCGATGCGCAGGATCTCCCGGCTCTTGTAGCGACGAAGTCCTTTCTGGAGAGTGGCGAAATCGACCCCGTCGGGGACGAAAGCGCCGAGCTCTGCGAGCATCTCCCCTTCGTCCTTGCTTCGCTCGATCTCTGCGCGCGTGAAGAGGTCGTGGAAATAGTCGGGACGCCGGCAGAGAATTCCGCCGAGAAAGGGAGAGGCCCCCAGAACGGTGAGCAGACGCCGGCATGATTCGGACTCGGAGAGGACGACGCGAAGCGCTTCGACAGGAACGGTTCCGGCGAGGCGCTCCAGGTTGTTGAGGGCGAGGTCGGGATCGGCGACATCGATAGCGCACCGCACCACCGCCGCCAGCAGACAGCCGTCGATCACCCCGTCGCCCAGCAGGTGCAGATTCGCCCCGCTTTTGCGCGGGTCGGCAAATCCCAGCTCGGCAGCCAGGCGCCCCAGCGCCGCTTCGTCTCCGGCCTTGCAGGCCTCCTCAAGCTTGCGGGCAAGAGCTTCCATCGGCATGGGCGCTAATCCTTCCTCTTTCTCGGCAATCTGTTCGATTTACTCTGCTCTGAATCCGTGAGGAGTTGGAAGTGAGGAGAAAAGCAAAGCTGGTTTCTTGTTGAGATAATTACTCCTCACTCTTCACGAATCACTGCTCACCCCTTGCGGAACAGCGCCCTGAGCCCCTCGGCGTAATGGCCCTGGACCACCCCCTTGTCGGTGATGATGGCGGTGATCAGCCGGGCCGGCGTCACGTCGAAGGCTGGATTGCGAACGACGACCCCTTCCGGCGCGAGATTGCGCTCGCCGCTGTGGGTCACCTCGCGAGCGTCACGCTCCTCGATGGGGATGGCGCTTCCGTCCGGAATCGCCAGATCGATAGTGGACAGGGGGGCGGCGACGTAGAAGGGGAGCCCGTGCTCCCGGGCGAGGACCGCCACGGTGTAGGTGCCGATCTTGTTGGCCGTATCGCCGTTGGCGGCGATACGGTCGGCCCCGACGATGACGCAGTCGATCTCCCCCTTGCTCATGAGATAGCCCGCCATGTTGTCGCAGATGAGGGTGACGGGGATGTTGTCCTTCATCAGCTCCCAGGCGGTCAGACGCGACCCCTGCAGGAAAGGGCGGGTCTCGTCGGCGAAGACCGCCACCTTTTTTCCCGCCTCCACGGCAGCACGGATCACCCCCAGCGCGGTGCCGTATCCGCCGGTGGCCAGCGCACCTGCATTGCAATGGGTAAGAATGCGGGCCCCCTCGGGAATGAAGCGTTCGCCGAAGCGCCCCATGGTGCGGTTGAGCCGATCGTCCTCCTCGGCGATGGCTTTCGCCTCGAGCAGCAGGCGCTCGGCTATGCGGTCGGGAGCGAGGGAGCGGTGAGTCCGGGCCGTCTCCTTCATCCGGTCGAGAGCCCAGAAGAGATTCACCGCCGTGGGGCGCGTCGCGGCCAGGTGAGCGCAGACCTCCTCGAATCTGGGATAGAAGGTCTCGAAGTCGTCAGCGAAAATGTCCCGGGCTCCGAAGGCCGCCCCGAAGGCCGCCGCCACCCCGATGGCCGGGGCTCCGCGCACCACCATCGTCTTGATAGCCTCGGCGACCGAGCGGTAGTCGTGGTATTCGAGCCAGAGTTCCTGGGTGGGGAGAAGACGCTGATCGATCATCTTCAGCGTACCGTTTTCGAACAGGATCGGTTTGATGGACATGGGTCACTCCGTGAGGAGTGAAGAGTGAGGGGTAAGGAGAAAAGACTTATGCGCCTCACTCCTCACCCTTCACTCCTCACATGTTTAATTTCTTCTTCAGCAGTTCGTTCACCGCCGCCGGATTGGCCTTCCCCTTGCTCGCCTTCATGACCTGACCGACGAAGAAGCCGAAGACCTTTTCCTTGCCGCTGCGGTACTCTTCGACCTGTCCGGGGTTGGCGGCGAGGATCTCGTCAATGACCGCCTCGATGGCTCCGGTGTCGGTCACCTGTTTCAGACCCTTCTCCTCAATGATGGCGTCGGCCTCCTTTCCGCTCTTCCACATCTCGTCAAAGACGGTCTTGGCGATCTTGCCCGAGATGGTGCCATCGTCGATGCGCCGGAGCATTCCGGCGAGCATCTGCGGCGACACTGGGGAGCGCTCGATGTCGATCCCTTCGGCGTTCAGGGCGCGGGTGACCTCTCCCATGACCCAGTTGGAGCCCGCCTTGGGGTTCGCCCCCGCGGCAACCGCCGCCTCGAAGTAGTCGGCCAGCGCCCGGTCGGCCGATAGGACCTCGGCGTCGTAGCGCGGCAGGGCGTATTCGCCGACAAAACGCTCGATCTTGGCCTCCGGAAGCTCGGGAAGACCGAGGCGCACCTGCTCGACCCATTCCGGAGAGATCACAAGGGGGACGAGGTCGGGATCGGGGAAGTAGCGGTAGTCGTGGGCCTCTTCCTTGCCGCGCATGGAGCGGGTCATCCCGGTGTTCGGATCGAAGAGGCGCGTCTCCTGGACCACCTTTCCTCCCTCCTCGATCAGTTCGGCCTGGCGCTCCACCTCGTAGTCGATGGCCTGCTTCACGAAACGGAAGGAATTGACGTTTTTGATCTCGGCGCGGGTGCCGAATTCCTTCTGCCCCCAGGGGCGGATGGAGACGTTGGCGTCGCAGCGGAAAGACCCCTCCTCCATGTTGCCGTCGCACACTCCGAGATAGACGACGATCTGGTGGAGTTTCTTCAGATACGCCACTGCCTCGTCGGAGGAGCGCATGTCGGGCTCGGAGACGACCTCCAGCAGCGGGGTGCAGGCCCTGTTGAGATCGACATAGGAGACGCTCCCCGCAGCCGGGGAGTCGGGGTGCAGGAGCTTGCCGGCATCCTCCTCCATGTGGATGCGGGTGATACCGACGCTCTTCTTGCCTCCCCCCTCCGTCTCGATCTCCAGGCGCCCGTGAACGCAGACGGGGAGCTCGAATTGGGAGATCTGGTATCCCTTGGGAAGGTCGGGATAGAAGTAGTTCTTGCGGGCGAAGACCGAGCGCTCGGCGATGGTGCAGCGCGTCGCCAGCCCCGCCATGATCGCCATCTCCACCGCCCGGCGGTTCAGCACCGGCAAAGCGCCCGGCAGCCCGAGGCAGACAGGGCATGTCTGCGAGTTGGGGGAGGCGCCGAAACGGGTGGAGCAGCCGCAGAAGATCTTGCTGGCGGTGGTGAGCTGGACGTGAACTTCCAGACCGATGACGATTTCGTATTTGGAATTCATGAAAAATCCTGATCGGGTGATTTCCGTCCCATCATTCGTCTCATTCGTCCCATGGGACAGATGGGCCCTGTGGGACGAATGAAAAGGACCTTTTCAGATCGGCGCTACGCGCCGATGCCAATCCGTCGCCTGCTCGTAGGCGTGGGCGGTGCGCAGGATCGTCTCTTCGCCAAAGGGGCGGCCGACGAGTTGCAGCCCCACGGGGAGTCCCGAGGGTGTGAAGCCGCAGGGGAGCGACAGGGCGCAGGAGCCGGCTAGGTTCACCGGGATGGTGAAGATGTCCGACAGATACATCTGCAGAGGGTCGGCCGTCTTCTCCCCCAGACCGAAGGCCGTCGTCGGCGCCACGGGAGTGAGGAGGACATCGGCCTTCTCGAAGGCCTCCAGAAAATCGCGCCGGATGAGGGTGCGCACCTTCTGCGCCTTGAGGTAGTAGGCGTCATAATACCCCGAGGACAGGGCGTAGGTGCCGAGCATGATGCGCCGCTTGACCTCCGCGCCGAAACCGGCGGCCCGGCTCTTCATGTACATGTCCAGAAGCCCTTTTCCCTCGTCGACCCGCAGCCCGTAGCGCACCCCGTCGTAGCGGGCGAGATTGCTCGAGGCCTCTGCCGTAGCCACCAGGTAGTAGCAGGCAACCGCGTATTCGGTATGGGGAAGGCTCACCTCGACGATCTCGGCCCCGAGTTCGCGGCAGACGGTGATCGCTCCCATCACGGCCTCCTTCACGTCGGAGTCGAGCCCCTCGATGAAATACTCCCTCGGTAGCCCGACACGCACCCCCTTGAGATCGCCGCCGAGGGCGGCGCGGTAATCGGGGACGGGGGTGTCCACGCTCGTGCTGTCGGCCGGGTCGTGGCCGGCCACGGCCTGCAGCAGCAGCGCACAGTCCTCCACGTCCCGGGTCATGGGGCCTACCTGATCGAGGGAGGAGGCGTAGGCGATGACGCCGTAGCGCGACACGCGCCCGTAGGTCGGCTTGAGCCCCACCACTCCACAGTGGGCGGCGGGCTGGCGGATGGAGCCCCCGGTGTCGGTCCCGAGAGTCGCCGCGGCCTGACGCGCCGCCACGGCTGCGGCGCTGCCGCCGGAGGAGCCGCCGGGGACGCACTGCAGGTTCCACGGATTCTTCACTGCCCCGAAGGCGCTGTTCTCGTTGGAGCTCCCCATGGCGAACTCGTCCATGTTGAGCTTTCCGAGCAGGACCGCCCCGGCCTCCTTGAGGCGGGCCGCGGCGGCGCCATCGTAGGGGGGGATGAAGTTCTGCAGGATCTTCGAGGCGCAGGTGGTGCGCACCCCTTCGGTGACAAAGATGTCTTTGAGGGCGAGGGGGATGCCGGTGAGCGCCCCCCCCTTCCCGGCGGCGAGGCGCCTGTCGGCGGCTTCGGCCTGACGTAGGGCGCCCTCGGCATCGACGGTGATAAAGGCGTTGATCCTTTCGTCGACGGCGGCGATGCGCTCGAGGTAGGCGCGGGTCGCCTCGACGGAGGAGACCTCCCGGCGCACCAGGCGCTCGTGCAGTTCATGAATCGTCAGATCGGTCAGGGACATTGAAGCTCCAAAATCCAAAAGGGTTTCGGGTTTCGGGTTCAGGAATTCTCGTCCTTTGATCTACCTGAAACCCGGCACCCGGAACCCGATACCTGGGTTTACTCGATCACCTTCGGCACCCGGAAACAGGGGCCTTCGGCGGCGGGGGCGTTCTGAAGGGCTTTCTCCTCACCGAGGCCGACCAGGACCTCGTCGGGGCGAAAGGCGTTCTCCATCGGCACGGCATGAGCGGTGGGAACGATCCCTTCGGTGTTCAGGTTTCCGAGCTGGTCGACGTATCCGAGGATGGCATCCATCTGGGCCGTGAGCGCGTCGAGCTCTTCTTCATCAAGGGCGAGGCGTGCCAGTCGGGCCACATGTTCCACCTCTGCTCTGCCGATCTTCATGTGCGACTCCTTGAGTGCTGCGGCGATAAACAAAAGATGAAACTACCATGAAGTGAAAGGGCTCTTCAAGCGGTAATCCCTTGATACAACTGCGGGATGAGGAGAACTGCTTGCGCTTTGAGGAAAAAATTACGATAATGGTACGTGTTTCTCTCTAAACCACCAAAAACATTCATTCAAAGGAGTTCCAAATGATGAAGGGTCTTTCCTTGCTGACCGGCCTTCTGGCCCTTTCTCTGACCCTCTCCGGATGCGCCGCTCCGCAGACGCAGGCCGAGCGAGGGGCGCTCTACGGAACCGGTATCGGCGCGGCAGCCGGTGCAGGTCTCGGACAGGCGATCGGAGGCGACACCAGAAGCACCGTCATCGGCGCAGGGATCGGCGCAGTCGTCGGCGGCCTGGCCGGAGGGAGCATCGGCCGCTACATGGACGAGCAGGAGGCGGCCATGCGCCGGCAGATGGCCCAGGTCGAAGGTGCCAGCATCCAGAGGGAGGCCAACCTCCTGGCGGTCAACTTCCGCTCCGAAGTTCTCTTCGATGTCAATTCGGCCACTCTCAAGCCGGGCGCCTACACCGAGATCAACCGGGTGGCGGGCGTTCTCAACCAGTATCCGCAGACCACCATCGTCATCGCAGGCCACACCGACAGCACCGGCTCCGAATCGTACAACCAGCAACTCTCCGAGCGCAGAGCCCAGGCCGTGCAGCAGGCTCTCGTCAACGCAGGGGTGCACCCCGCCCGCATGACAGCCGTCGGCTACGGCCAGACTCAGCCCATCGCCGACAACCGCACCGAGGCCGGGCGCCAGTTGAACCGCCGCGTCACCATCCACATCACCCCTCAGCAGGGGTAAACATCCGAAAGTCTTTACATCCGCCGGGAGCGCCGCATTTGGTGCGCTCCCGGCTTTTCCCTTCCTGCAAATCGCTCCGTCATCTCGGCACTTGCGGCCCCATCCTCTCATGAGTAAAATATCCGCGTTTCCATCATCCCCGTCCACCGCAAGGACTTTCATGACTTCGGCCCAGCCGGCCCCCGCTCTGTCCACCGCCCTGATCGAAACCGCACGGATTCGATCCGTTGAGCTGCTGCGTCGAAACCTGACGTCCGAGGGGGTGCTTGCCTCTTCCCACTCCTCCCGGGCGGAAGATCGCCATTACACCAGCATTTTCGGGCGCGATGCCGCCATCTGCGCCCTCGGGATGTTCGTCTCGGGAGAAGACGATCTCGTCGAGGGCGGGCGCCAGGGGCTCCGTACGCTCGCCAGGCATCAGGCGCCCAACGGGCAGATTCCCAAATACGTCAAGCCGCACAAGGGGGAAGTCGATTTCTGGTACACCGGCTGTATCGACGCCACTCTCTGGTGGCTCATCGCCATTCGCCTGCACGACCGCCTCATCCCCGGGGGCAACTTGGGGGGGGAAGTCGACGTGCAGGTCGAGCGGGCCCTGCGCTGGCTGCACTGTCAGGAGCACCAGGTCTGGCACCTGCTGCAGCAGAACGAGGCAAGCGACTGGGCCGACATCATGCCCCGCTCAGGCTTCGTCCTCTACACCAACGCCTTGTGGCACTGGACAAAGCGCCTCTACGGGCTTCAGGCGGAGGCGACACGCGACTACGCGAACCACCTTTTCTCCCCTTTCGGCGGGGCCGTTCCCGAACACCGGCGCGCCCGCCTCATGACGCACTACATTCGCAACAAGGCGCGTCGCACCGAGCTTTACCTGAGCTTCGTGAACTTCTCCTTCTGGGGCGAGGAGGTCGACGTCTTCGGGAACCTTCTCGCCGGCCTCACCGGGGTGGCCGACCCCTCCCGAGCAGTCTCGATGATCGAGTCCCTGAGGGCGCTGGAAGTTCACCGCCCCTGGCCCGTGCGGGTGGTGGGACATCCCATCGAACGGCGCGATCCGCTGTGGCGCCACTACATGCAGCGCCACAAGCAGAACCTGCCATATCAGTACCACAACGGCGGCGCCTGGCCCTTCGTCGGCGCCTTCTGGGTCCTTCTTCACGCCCGGCTCGGCAGAACGAAGACGGCCTGGAGCGAACTGGAGCGTCTGGCCGAAGCGTGCAGCTTGGGAGACTGGGAGTTCAACGAGTGGTTTCACGGCGCCACGGGAGAGCCGATGGGGATGCCGGGGCAGTCGTGGAACGCCGCGCTGTTTCTCCTGGCGCACCGGACGCTGTG
>JARFUG010000136.1 GCA_029289095.1 Desulfuromonadales bacterium | reverse complement strand
AAGGGCAAGGAGTTTCTCAAGTCCCGCACCGGTCTGAACGTCTTCAAGGTCTACGAGAACATCACAGGCGCCGTCTCCTACAGCACCGCCTCTCTTCTCGGACAGGAGATCGTCGAACTCTATACCGAGGGCAAATACGACGCGGTCTACCTGGTCTACAACGCCTTCGGCAGCGCCATATCTCAGGTGGTCACCGTCAAGAAGCTCCTCCCCATCGTTCCGATGACGGTGGAGGAAGGGAAGCACACCCCCGATTATCTCTATGAGCCGGATCGCTCCGAAGTGCTCGGGCAGATTCTTCCCAAGCACATCGAGGTCCAGATCTTCCGGGCTCTTCTCGAATCCGTGGCTTCCGAACACGGCGCCCGCATGAGTGCGATGGACAGCGCCAGCAAGAACGCCACCGAAATGATCGGCAAGCTGACTCTTCAGTACAACCGCGCTCGCCAGGCCGCGATCACCAAAGAGCTGATGGAGATTATCTCCGGCGCCGAAACGATCAAGTAATTAAGACGATTCTCACCTGCTCAGGGTGCAAAAGGAGGAACGGTTCGTCATGAATAAAGGAAAAATTACGCAGGTCATCGGCCCCGTTATCGACGTGGAGTTCGAGGCCGGAAAACTCCCGGAGATCTATCACGCTCTGAAGGTCACCAATCCTTCCCTGGGCGAAGGTGAGTGGAACCTCGTCGTCGAGGTCGCCCAGCACCTCGGCGAGAACACCGTTCGCGCCATCGCCATGGATTCGACCGACGGCCTCGTGCGCGGTCAGGACGTCCTCGACACCGGCAAGCAGATCCTCATGCCGGTCGGTCGCGGCACCCTCGGGCGCATCCTCAACGTCGTCGGCGAGCCCGTCGACGAGAGAGGCCCCGTCCAGACGGAGAAGCAGTGGGAGATCCACCGCCCGACCCCCGAGTTCGTCGAGCAGTCGACCAAGGTCGAAGCCTTCGAAACCGGCATCAAGGTCGTCGACCTTCTCGCACCCTACGCCCGAGGGGGTAAGATCGGCCTGTTCGGCGGCGCAGGCGTCGGCAAGACCGTTCTGATCATGGAGCTGATCCACAACATCGCCAAGCAGCACGGCGGTTTCTCGGTCTTCGCCGGGGTCGGCGAGCGCACCCGCGAGGGGAACGACCTGTGGCACGAGATGAAGGATTCGGGCGTTCTCGACAAGGCGGCGCTGATCTACGGCCAGATGAACGAGCCCCCCGGCGCCCGCGCCCGCGTCGCTCTCTCCGCCCTGACGGTCGCCGAGTACTTCCGCGACGAGGAAGGCCAGGACGTTCTTCTGTTCGTCGACAACATCTTCCGCTTCACCCAGGCGGGCTCCGAGGTCTCCGCGCTTCTCGGCCGCATCCCCTCCGCCGTCGGTTACCAGCCGACCCTCTCCACCGAGATGGGAGAGCTGCAGGAGCGCATCACCACCACCAACAAGGGGTCCATCACCTCGGTCCAGGCGATCTACGTCCCCGCCGACGACCTGACCGACCCGGCTCCCGCGACGACCTTCGCCCACCTCGACGCCACCACCGTTCTGTCGCGTCAGATCGCCGAGCTCGGGATCTACCCGGCCGTCGACCCGCTCGACTCGACCAGCCGGATCCTCGATCCGCAGGTCGTCGGCGATGAGCATTACAAGTGCGCCCGCGAGGTCCAGTACGTCCTGCAGCGCTACAAGGACCTTCAGGACATCATCGCCATTCTCGGTATGGACGAGCTTTCCGAGGAAGACAAGCTCACCGTCTCGCGCGCCCGCAAGATCCAGCGCTTCCTCTCCCAGCCCTTCCATGTCGCCGAGACCTTCACCGGCACGCCGGGCAAGTACGTCGAACTCAAGGACACCATCCGCGGGTTCCAGGAAATCGTCGCCGGCAAGTACGACGACATTCCCGAGCAGGCCTTCTACATGGTGGGAACCATCGAAGAGGCTCTGGAGAAGGCCAAGAAACTGGCGGCCTGATCAGGCCGGCACGACGCCAGGACCGGCGGGATGAGAGGGTTCTCCCCTGCCCGGTCCTGCGCCCTCAGCCAAAGGTGTTAACAGGATGGCAGAAAAGCTCAGACTTGAAATGGTCACCCCCTACAAGCACGTCCTGTCCAGGGATGTGGACGAGGTCACGGCCCCCGGGACGATCGGAGAAATGGGGATCCTGCCCGGACACACTCCGATTCTGACGGCCCTCAAGATCGGAGAGCTCTCCTACCGCCAGGGTAACCAGAACTACCACGTCGCCATCAACTGGGGATTCGTCGAAGTCGAGGACGACAAGGTCACCGTTCTGGTGGAGACCGCCGAACCGGCCGACGAGATCGATCTCGAGCGCGCCAAGGCCGCTCTGGGAAGGGCCGAGGCCGCTCTGAAAAAACTCACCCCCGAGGACAAGGATTTCCTCGTCATGCAGGCTTCCCTCGAGCGCGCCCTCATCCGCATCCAGGTCGCAGGACGACGGGGGCGCTGAAACATAACGCAATCGCGCGTAAAGAAAGAGGGGCGATCCGACCGGATCGCCCCTCTTTGCGTCTGATGAGTTGAAAAAATGGCTCGCTTCCGAATCAGAAGCCGGCAGGTTCAAGACCGCTATCCTGAAGGATTTTCTTCATCTTGTCTTCCACCAGGACGAGGTGTTCGGTCATTGCCTGGCGGGCGCCCTCCGGATCGCGCCGGGCGATCGCATCGAGGATCTTGCGGTGCTGATTATGCAATATCTCGACCATTCCCTGCTTGCGGTAAAATTCCATCAGGGCCACTTGAACGGTCGCATGAAAAAGAGTGTGAACCGTATTGAGAACGTGGAGCTGGAGGGTGTTGTGGGTCGCAGCGGTGATCGCGTAATGAAAGCGAGAGTCGACATCGGCGTCCCATCCCCCCCTTGCCGCCTGTCTCCCCATTTCATCGACGAGTTCGCGCATATGGGCGATCTCCTCTTCGGTGGCCCGGGATGCGGCGAGATAGGCGGACCAGCTTTCGAGCCCCATGCGCACCTCCACAAGGGCGTGAAGGAGCGGAGGATTCTTCTCGACCATGCTGCTCAGCGGGTCGGCCATTGACGCTTCGGTGAGGGAGCGGACGAAGGTTCCTCCCCCCTGCCGGGATTCGATGAGGCCCATGGCTTCAAGGACCATGATCGCCTCACGGACCGAAGGGCGACTTACGCCGAGCATCGTTGCGAGATCGCGCTCCGAGGGGACCCGGTCGCCGGGCTTGAGCTCTCCCTGGGAGATGAGGCTTTTTATCTGTTCGACGATCTCTTCGGAGATCTTCTTGGGACGGATCGGTTTGAATAGATTGGTCACACCAGTGCTCCACGCGGTTTAATGGTCAGACCGTTCCTCTAACATGTCGTTCGAGAAAGGTCAAGTGTTAAGAAAGGGTTCTTCGATGCGGGGGCCTTCACGGGTTCGGCATATCGTTCATCTCGACATGGACGCCTTCTATGCGTCGGTAGAACAGCGTGACAATCCAGAGCTGAAGGGGCGCCCTGTCATCGTCGGTGGAAGCCCCGACAGAGGGGTCGTCAGCGCCTGCTCCTACGAGGCG
>JARFUG010000059.1:3359-19645 GCA_029289095.1 Desulfuromonadales bacterium | reverse complement strand
AAAGGAAACCGCCATGCCCCCCGACGACCGACACGACTCCGCTCCCCCCGCCCCGACCTTCGGCGAAGCCGTGCGGGTCTGGATCAAGGTGGCGCTGCTGAGCTTCGGCGGGCCGGCCGGGCAGATCGCCGTGATGCACCGCCTGGTGGTGGAGGAGAAGAGGTGGGTCGACGAGCGGCGCTTTCTGCACGCCCTCAACTACACCATGGTCCTTCCGGGACCCGAGGCGCAGCAGCTCGCCACCTACCTGGGGTGGCTGCTGCACGGCACGCGCGGAGGGCTCGTTGCGGGGACCCTCTTCGTCCTCCCCGGCTTCATCGCCATCCTGGCCCTCAGCATCCTGTACGCCTTCTTCCGGGATCTGGCGACGGTGGAGGCCCTCTTCTACGGACTCAAGCCGGCGGTGATGGCGGTGGTCGTCGCGGCGGTGGTGCGCATCGGCAAGAAGGCGCTGCGCAACGAGGTCCTCATCCTGCTGGCGGCGGCCGCCTTCGTCGCCCTCTTCTTTTTGCAGATCCCTTTCCCCTTCGTCGTCATTGGGGCGGCCCTGGTTGGATGGCTCGGCGGCCGGCGGCGCCCCGACCTCTTCCTCCCCCCGGAGGGGGCGGCGAAGGATGGCGGTGAGGAGACCGACGTCCCGCCGGTCTCCCGGTGGCGCTCGGCGCGCCTTATCGCCGTCTGGCTCCCCCTGTGGTTCGCCCCCCTGATTCTCCTGTTTCTGCTGTTCGGTTCCGACCACGTCTTCGTGACGCAGGGGGTCTTTTTCAGCAAGATGGCGGTCGTCACCTTCGGCGGCGCCTATGCGGTTCTCGCCTACGTCGCCCAGCGCGCCGTGGAGGACTACGGCTGGCTCGCGCCGGGGGAAATGCTCGACGGGCTGGGAATGGCCGAGACGACGCCGGGGCCTCTGATCATGGTGGTGCAGTTCGTCGGCTTCATGGGCGCCTTTCGCCTCGTGGAGGAGCTTCCTCCCCTGGCGGCGGGGCTCCTCGCCTCGGTCGTCGTCACCTGGGTCACCTTCGTGCCGTGCTTCCTCTGGATCTTCCTCGGCGCCCCCTACATCGAGCGGCTGCGAAAAAACCACTCCCTCAACACCGCCCTTTCGGCGGTGACCGCCGCCGTCGTCGGCGTCATCCTCAACTTGGCGCTCTGGTTCTCCCTCAACACCCTCTTCGGACGCCTGACGGAGATCCACGCCTACGGCGTCCGCCTGCTCGTCCCTGCCGGGGAGACCCTCGACCTCCCCGCCCTGCTCATCGCAGCGGCAGCCTTTATCGCCCTCTTCCGCTTCAAGACGGGACTCATCCCTACCCTCGCGGCGAGCGCAGCCGCGGGGATTCTCTACCGCCTCGTTCTGGCGCCTTAAAACGGCCTTGAACGTGAAAAGGCCGTGAACACTGGGCTCACGGCCTGAAGTTTACACTTGATGAAGGCCTCGCAAAAAAAGCTCTTCTTTCACCACCAAGACACGAAGGCGCCAAGAAGTTATTTATGAGACAATGCCTTACTTAGTGTCTTGGAGTCTTGGTGATAGATTCCGGGTTTTGCGCTTTTGTGGAACTGGTCTCAAAAGGGAATGTCGTCGTCCGGGTTAAAGGGGGGATCGGCGAAGTCCTCGTAGGCGGGGGTGCGCTGCGATTCGGGGCGGCTCCCCGAGGGGCGCGACTCGCGGGGTTCGCGAGAGTATCCCCCCCCTTCCTCGCCGGCCCGGCCGAGCATCTGCATCTGGTCGGCGACGATCTCGGTGATGTAGCGCTTGTTGCCGTCGCGATCGTCATAGGAGCGGGTCTGGATGCGCCCCTCGATGTAGACCTGCTTCCCCTTGTGCAGGTACTTGCCGCAGATCTCGGCCAACTGCCGCCAGGCGACGATGTTGTGCCACTCGGTCTTTTCCTGCATCTGTCCGTCGCGCCCCTTGAACCTCTCGGAGGTGGCCAGCGAAAAGGTCGCCACCGCCGCACCGGACGGGGTATAGCGCAGTTCCGGATCCTTGCCGAGGTTCCCCACGAGTATCACTTTGTTAACCGACATGATGAAAACCCTCCAAAGCACTCTCTCTATCTCTTGTTGAGAAAAAACCTCCCCGAGTCTAGCGGAAAGGTGCGGGGGTGTAAAGGACCTTTACTGCAAAAGAGTTTGACTCCCTTATGGCACTTTCGTAGACTGTTGAATTAGTCATGTTTATTAAAGGGATTTCCCTTCAATTCACGAGCGATCGACCGATGTCCGTCTTCCCGGAAGAAATCCGACTCTCCACCCTGCATCCGCTGCACCCCGACTGCCTGCGCCTTCTTGCGCTGGGGGGGCTGGGGGAGATCGGGATGAACATGATGGCGCTGGAGTGCCGGGGAGAGATCCTCCTCATCGACTGCGGCCTGATGTTCCCAGAGGCGTACATGCTCGGGATCGACCTGGTCCTCCCCGACGTCACCGTCCTCGACGGGCGCACCGCGGACATCCGCGCCCTGGTCCTCACCCACGGGCACGAGGACCACATCGGCGCCATCCCTTACCTGCTGGAGCGTCTCGGCAACCCGCCCATCTACGGCACCGGGCTGACGCTGGGGCTTCTGCGCAACAAGCTCGAAGAGCATCGCCTGCTGGAGACCGCCCGTCTCGAGAAGGTCGCCCCCCGCGACCGGGTCGACCTCGGCGTCTTTTCGGTGGAGTTCTTCCGGGCGGCCCACTCCATCGTCGACGGGGTGGGCCTCGCCATCCGCACTCCGGCGGGGCTCGTCGTCCACACGGGAGACTTCAAGCTCGACTCGACCCCTGTCGACGGCGAGCCGACCGATTTGGCGCGCCTCGCCGATTACGGCGAGGAGGGGGTTCTCCTCTTCATGGCCGACTCGACCAACGTCGAGAGGGAGGGGCACACCCTCTCGGAGCGGGTCGTGGGGGAGGCGCTTCGCGACCTGCTGCCGCGCTGCACCGGACAGGTGATCGTGGCGACCTTCTCCTCCAACATCCACCGCATCCAGCAGATCGCCGACGCCGCCGTCGCCTGCGGGCGCAAGATCCTCGTCAACGGCCGCAGCATGGTGGCCAACATCGCCATCGCCCGCCAGCTCGGGTACCTGCACCTCAGAGACGACGCCCTCATCGACCTGCGCGACCTGCGCGACCTGCCGCGCGAAGAGGTCCTCATCATCACCACCGGCAGCCAGGGGGAGCCCCTCTCGGCCCTGTCGCGCATCGCCATGGACGACCACAAACAGATCAACGTGGAGGCGGGGGACACGGTGATCCTCTCCTCCAAGTTCATCCCCGGCAACGAGAAGGCGATCACCGACATGATCAACCACCTCTACCGCCGGGGGGCCGAGGTCCACTACGAGACAACGAGCGAAGTGCACGTCTCCGGCCATGCCGGGCAGGAGGAGCTCAAGCTCGTCCACTCCCTGGTGCGTCCCCGGTATTTCGTCCCGGTGCACGGCGAGTACCGCCACCTCGTCAAACACGCACAGCTCGCCCGCTCCATGGGGGTCGCCGAGGGGCATGCGCCGGTGCTGGAGAACGGCTATCCCCTGGTCATTTCGCAGAACGGCCTGCACCGCGAGGAGCGGGTCAATACGGGACGCGTCTTCGTCGACGGCAAGGGGGTGGGGGATGTGGGGACGATGGAGCTTCGCGACCGCCGCCATCTGGCTGGCCACGGCCTCGTCATGGTCCTTCTCGCCGTCAACCAGTCGACCGGAACGATCGTCTACGGCCCTGAGCTCTTCACCCGCGGCTTCGTCCCCACCGAAGGGGGCGGAGTGCTGCTCGAGCAGGCCCGCGACAAAGTGCGAAACGTCCTTTCCGAACACACCTTCGAGACGATCACCGACTGGGAAGAACTGAGGGTAGAGGTGCGAAAGACTCTCCAGCGCTTCTTCAACCGCGCCCTTCAGCGCCGGCCGCTGATCCTGCCGGTGATTTTAGAGCTCTGACGTCAGTAGTTGTGGAACGAAAATTGCTGGAATTCATCCCATTGGGCCGCGCCCGATCAGACAGATCCGTCCGATCTGACTCATCCGACGGATCATACGCGCGGCCGTTGCATCATAAGTCGGGAGCACTATGAGCGAAAAGAGTCCTTTTCTGCGTGAACATCTGAAAAAAGAGATTGCGGGGATTTTCTGGCTGGCGGCCGGGGCCTTCGTCTTTCTGAGCCTCGTTTCCTACAGCGGCGCCGATCCCTCTTTCAACAACAATCTTTCAGGCGAAACGGTTCAGAACGTCACCGGCAAGGTCGGGGCCTTCCTCTCCGATCTGCTCCTGCAGGTTTTCGGTCTTCCGGCGTATCTCATCCCCTTGGCCTGCTTCCTTTTTGCCTGGCGCCTGTTGAAATTCCGCGACATCAAGGTGCGCTTTCACAAGGGGCTCGCCTTTTTCGGCCTGATCCTCTCACTTTCGGGGCTGGTGGCCCTCTTTCCCAGGGAGGTGACGTTTCTCGGCGAAGAGATCCGGCAGGCCGGTGGAGGAGTCGGTTACATCCTCGCCCAGAAGCTGCTGATACCGTGGCTGAACCTTACCGGCGCCGCGGTTTTTCTGTCCGTCATCTTTCTCGTCTCCCTGATGCTCTCGGCGCGCTTCTCCATGGTCCTTTTCCTCGAAGGGGTTCTCGACCGCTTTGCCGCCAACCTCGAGCGCCGCCGCGAGGCCCGCCTGGCAAAACGGGAGCAGAAGGCCCGGGAGAATGGAGAGAGAGACCTTATCGCCGCTCCCGTCATGGTTCCTGCCCCTGAACCGAAGAAGATCCCCCTGTCCCTCCCGGGAGGATCGAAGAAGAAGAAAAAGGAAGAGGCTGTGGCCCAGGTCGCCTTCGACTTTCTCGAGCCGACCGGCACCTACCACATGCCCCCGCTGGGGCTTCTGGCCCACGACGGAGAGCCCCCAAAACCGATCGATCGCGAGTCTCTGACGATGAACGCCAAGATTCTGGAGAAAAAGCTCAAGGACTTCGGCGTCGAGGGGGAAGTCGTCGAGATCAAGCCGGGACCGGTCGTCACCATGTACGAGTTCTCCCCCGCCCCCGGCGTCAAGGTGAACAAGATCGCCGGCCTCAGCGACGACCTCTCCATGGCGCTGCGCGCTCTCTCCATCCGCATCGTCGCCCCCATTCCCGGGCGCGGCGTCGTCGGCATCGAGATCCCCAACCGCGAGCGCGAGACGGTCTATCTGAAGGAGATCTTCGAATCAGAGGAATTCCAGAAGACGGGGGGGCGCCTCCCCATGGCTCTGGGCAAAGACATCTTCGGGCGCACCGTCGTCTCGGATCTCGCCAAGATGCCCCATTTGCTGGTCGCCGGCTCCACAGGCAGCGGCAAGTCGGTCTCCATCAACACCATGATCCTCTCGCTCCTTTACCGGGCGTCGCCGCAGGACGTGCGCATTATCATGGTCGACCCCAAGATGCTCGAGCTCTCCATCTACGAGGGGATTCCGCATTTACTCCTGCCCGTCGTCACTGAGCCGAAGAAGGCGGCGCTGGCGCTGGCGTGGGCGGTGCGTGAGATGGAGCGCCGCTACAAGCTCATGGCCGACAAGGGGGTGCGAAACATCGACGGCTACAACAAGAAGATCGCACGGGAGGCGAAGGAGAAGGAGGATCTCAAGGCGAAGGGGCAGGTCGTCGTCGAACCGGTGGAGCCTGGCGAGGAAGATCTCCTGCCGATCATCGAGGTCACCGAGGGAGAGGAGCTCGACCACGGCCATCTCCCCTACATCGTCGTCATCGTCGACGAACTCGCCGACCTGATGATGGTCGCCGGACGCGAGATCGAGGAGTCGATCGCGCGCCTGGCGCAGATGGCCCGCGCCGCCGGCATCCACCTGATCCTGGCGACCCAGCGACCGAGCGTCGACGTCATTACCGGCCTCATCAAGGCCAACTTCCCGACCCGCATCTCCTTCAAGGTCTTCTCGCGCATCGACTCGCGCACCATCCTCGACCAGATGGGGGCCGAGACGCTCCTTGGGATGGGGGACATGCTCTTTCTCCCCCCCGGCACCGGCGCCCTGCAGCGCGTCCACGGCGCCTTCGTCTCGGAACTGGAGGTGCAGCGCGTCGTCGATTTCCTCAAGAAGCAGGGAGAGCCCGAGTACGACAAGTCGATTCTCGCCCCGCCTCCGGCCGGCGAGGGGGGAGGAAGCGACGACGAGGACGGTCTCGACGAGAAGTGGGACGAGGCTCTCGCCATCGTCGCCGAAACGCGCCAGGCCTCCATCTCCATGCTCCAGAGGCGCCTGCGCCTCGGCTACAACCGCGCCGCCCGCATCGTCGAGAAGATGGAGCAGGACGGCATCATCGGCCCCTCCGACGGCACCAGCCGCCCCCGGGAAGTCTACATCGGGCGTATTCCTTCGGCGGACTAGACTCCCTCGCCCGTCTCCTACAAAAAGGCCGCAGCCGATTCTTTCGGTTGCGGCCTTTTTTCTTGTCCTTTCATAGGTCCCATTCGTCCCATAGGTCCCATGGGACGAATGGGACCTATGAAAGGAATCCAGAATTCCACACCTCATCGAGTGAAAATCTCCGGCAATCGGGTAAATTTTAGGTCGAGCCCCAATTCCCCCATTCGTTGCGGGTAAAATGATCGTATGAACCTGCTGGCCTGTATCCTTTCTCTTACGATGCTCTCCCTCTGGGGTTCATCCGCGCTATCCGAGCCGTTGACCCTTGAGCGGGCCGTCGCTCTGTCCAGGGCCGAAAATCCCGCCATTCACGAAGCGCAAAGCCGCATCGATCAAGCGAGAGCCGCCGTCGTCGAAATTCGCGCCCACTTCTATCCGCAGATCGGCGCCTATGCCGAATATCTGCGCGGCGATGCCCCTTCGGCCTATCTCTTCAAGACGATCGACGCCCGGCGCCTCCCTCCCGGAGTCGACTTCAACGAACCGGGGACCTTCGGGAACGTGGAGACGGGGATTAGGGCCCAGATGAACCTCTTTCGCGGCGGGGGCGACCGGCTGCGTCTTGAGCAGGCGCACCGGCGCGTTGAAGTGCGCGAGGACGAGTTCAGGGCGCTGGAGAACGAACTGAGCGCCGCGGTGATCGATACCTGGTTCGCCCTGCTGAGCGCCCGGGAGATGCGCGCCATCGCACGACAGAGCATGGCGGCGGTTGAGCGCGAAACGGAACTGGCGCAGATCCGAATGGAAGGGGGCGCCCTGCTGCGCTCCGAACTCCTCTCGCTGCAGGTTCGCCTCTGGGAGACCAGGGCCGAAGAGGTGCGGGCCGACGGCGCCCTGCTGCGCCTGGAGGCGGCTCTCGCCTCCCTTCTCGGGCTTCCGGCCGACACCCCCCTGGAGATCCGTGAATCGGAGGAGCCCGATCATGCGATCCCCCCCGACTTCGCGCAGGCCCTGGAGCGCGCCCGGCAGAAGCGCCCGGAGCTTGCAGGGGCCGCCCGCCATCGCGAGATAGCCCGACTGGCGCACGGCGCCGCCCGGGCCGAGTTTCTCCCACGCCTCGATCTCGAAAGCCGCATCTACCACGACGACCCCGGGCTGGATTTCGACGGCGACCGTATCAACTGGACGGCCGGCGCTACCCTGAGCTGGGAGATCTTCTCCGGATTCGCCCCCACCGCCCGAAAGGAAATGGCCCGGGGAGCGATGATCGAGAGTGCCGCCGCGGAGCGGCGCCTGCTGCGGCAGGTCGAGCTCGAGGTGAGAAGCGCCTGGGTCGCCCTGCAGGAGGCCGAGGCGCGTCTGGAGGTGACCCGGGCTGCGCAGACCCAGGCCGAGGAGGCCTTCGCGCTGGTGCGCACCCAGTTCGAAGGAGGCGCCGTCGACATCACCCGCTATCTCGATGCGGAAGTGACGCTGAATCGAAGCCGCGCCGCCGAGGCGGCAGCGAGGCGCGACCGGCAGCGCGCCGCGGCCGAACTCGCCCGGGCGGTCGGGGAGTTGCCGATCTGACAAAAGCCCCCTCCTGGGTCAGGAGGGGGTTGGGGGTGGTCGAAATCTTAAACCTTACCACCTCCGGCCCCTCCTAAAATAGGAGGGGAGAAAAGCAGGCAGGGAGAAACCCCATGCGCAGCAGCACCCTCAAACGCTTCGCGCCGGTCCTTCTCGGAACAGCGGCTCTGATCCTGCTCATCCTCTGGGTGGGCGGGGTCTTCCGCACGGGGCGTATCGCACCGGGGGACGCCGTCGCACCACCGATACAGACCGTCCGCGGCGAAGCGATCGCCGAGGCGCGGCGCGTCTCAATCCCCCAGCATCAGGCGGCCGTCGGCACTGTCCGGGCGCGCACGGCGACCCGAATCGAGGCGCAGGTGAGCGCCCGGGTTCAGCGGGTGGCGGTCCATTCGGGGCAGAGGGTGCAAGCGGGGGATCTTCTGGTCGAGCTCGACGACCGGGAACTGGGGGCCCGACACGAACAGGCCCGGCACGCCCTGGAGGCGGCCCGGCAGCGCCGCTCCCAGGCGATGCAGCGGATCGAAGCGGCCGAGGCGACCCTTCGACGGGCCGAAGCGCAGTATGAGCGCATCCGCAGATTCCTGGAGGTCGGCGCCGCCACTTCGCAGCAGATGGAGGAAGCCGAGGCCATCTTCCACGAGGCCCGCGCCGCCAGGGAGGAGGCGCTCGCCGCCCGTTCCCAGGCCGAAGCCGAAATTGAGGTGGCACAAAGGCGCCTCGACGAGGCGTCGGTCGCCCTCGGCTATGCGCGCATCGCTGCCCCCGTTGACGGGCAGGTCGTCGAGCGTCTGGTGGAGCCGGGCGACCTGGCGAGACCCGGCACTCCCCTAGTGACTCTGCAGTCGGAGGGGGCGCTGCGTCTCGAGGCGCTTGTCCCCGAGGGGCTTATCGGCCGGCTATCTCTCGGAGATGAGGTTGTCGTAGAGGCGGGGGGGAGACGCCTCACCGGGCCGGTAGAGGAGATCGTCCCCGCCGCCGACCCGCGGGCTCGCTCCTTCGTCGTGAAGGCGGCTCTCCCCGAGGGTCCGGGGCTCTTCCCCGGAATGTTTGGGCGCCTCGAGATCCCCCTCGATGAACGCGAGGCGGTGATCGTTCCCAGAAACGCGGTGAGGCGTGTGGGGCAGCTCGAGATGGTCCGCACGGTGGAAGACGGGGCGGTGCACAGCCGCCTGGTGACGACGGGCGCCCTTCTTGACGGCGAGGTGGAGATCCTCTCGGGGCTGTCCGGCGGCGAGGAGGTGATTCTCCACGGAGAGGCGCCGTGACCGAGCCCCGCGAACCTCCCCCTGAGGGAATCATCGCCCGGCTGGTCGCCCCGTTCCTGCAGAACCAGCCGCCGATTCTCCTGATCCTCTTTTCCCTCGCCCTCGGAGTGGCGGCGATTTTTCTTACCCCCCGGGAAGAGGAGCCGCAGATCGTCGTGCCGCTGGCCGACGTCTTCGTGCAGGCCCCCGGCGCAGACGCCCGGGAGGTCGAGCACCTCGTCTCCACCCCTCTGGAGAAGCTCCTGTGGCAGATCGACGGGGTCGAGTACGTCTACTCCATGTCCCGCGACGGGCTGGCCGTCGTCACCGTGCGCTTTTTCGTCGGCGAGGACCGCGAGCGCTCCCTCGTCAAGCTCCACAACACCATCAGCATGAACATCGATCAGGCGCCCCCCATCGTCACCGGCTGGGTGATCCGGCCGGTGGAGATCGACGACGTGCCGATCGTCAATCTCACCCTCTATTCGGAGCGCTACGACGATTACGAGCTGCGCCGCATCGGCGAAGAGGCGCTCAGCCACCTGACCGAGGTGGAGAACATTTCCCGCTCGGAGATTGTCGGAGGGCGCAGCCGCGAGGTGCGGGTGGAGCTCGACCCGGTGCGCATGGCGGCGCACGGCGTCTCCCCCCTCTCCGTCGCCCGCAGCCTCGAAGGGGCCGACGCGGCGGCGCAGGCCGGCGCCTTCGACCTGGGGGATCGCCGCACGGGGGTGGTGAGCAGCGCCTTTCTCGCTACGAAGCGCGATGTGGAGGATATTGTGGTGGGGGTCTATGAGGGGCGCCCCGTCTACCTGCGCGACGTCGCCTGGGTGAGCGACGGCCCGCAGGAGGCGCGGCACACCTCGCGCATCGGCTTCTCGGCCCTCTTTCTGGAGCGAAATCCCGAACACCCGGCGACGGGGCTCGACCACACGGTCGTCTCCCCCGCCGGGGCGCAGGGCTCCTTTCCGGCGGTGACGCTGGCGCTGGCCAAGAAGAGGGGGACCAACGCCGTCCGCGTCGCCGACGAGATACTCGCGCGCCTGGAGACCCTCAGGGGGACGGTCATCCCCGACGGCGTATCGGTGGAGGTGACGCGCAACTACGGCGCCACCGCCCAGCAGAAGGTGAACGATCTGCTCGCCTCCCTCTTCTTCGCCGTGACGACGGTCGTCGTCCTTCTGGCGATGACTTTGGGACGGCGCGAGGCGTTCATCGTCGCCCTGGCCGTCCCCATCAGCTTCTCCCTGGCCCTTTTCGTCAACTTCGTCCTCGGCTACACCATCAACCGGGTGACCCTCTTCGCCCTGATCCTCTCTCTGGGCCTCGTGGTGGACGACCCGATCACCAACGTCGACAACATCCAGCGCCATATCCTGGCCCGCCGCCTCCCGCCGCGTCCGGCCACTCTCTTCGCCGTGGGGGAGGTTCTCCCCCCCGTGATCCTCTCGACCCTGGCGATCATCGTCTCCTTCACCCCCATGTTCTTCATCACCGGGATGATGGGCCCCTACATGGCGCCGATGGCCGCCAACGTCCCCCTCACCGTCACCTTCTCGACGGTGGCGGCGATCACCATTGTGCCGTGGCTCGCCCTTCGCCTGATCGGAAAGCGCCTTGAGAGTGGAGAGGCGTTGACGCCGCAGGACGTCGTTCCCCCCTGGATCCGGAGCGGCTACCGCGGCGCGGTGGAGCCGTTCCTCGGCCCCTCTTACCGCAGATGGCTTCTTCTCGGTGGTATCCTCGCGGCCCTGGCGGTGGCGGTGAGCCTGCCGCTCCTGCGCCAGGTCCCCCTGAAGATGCTCCCCTTCGACAACAAGGATGAGCTGCAGCTCGTCCTCGACATGCCCGAAGGGGCGACCCTGGAGAGGACCGATGCGATGGTGCGCGATTTCGAGGACTACCTGCGCGCCGTCCCCGAGGTGACTTCCTTCGTCTCCTTCATCGGCGCCCCCTCCCCCATGGATTTCAACGCCATGGTGCGCCACTACTACCTGCGCACCGAGCCCCACCTGGCCGACATCCGCATCAATCTGGCGCCCAAGGAGGAGCGCAGGATGCAGAGCCACGCCATCGCCCTTCGCATTCGCACCGATCTGGAACAGATCGCCGCCCGCCACGGCGCGGCCCTCAAGATCGTCGAGACGCCTCCCGGGCCCCCCGTCCTCTCCACCGTCGTCGCCGAAATATACGGGGCGCCAGGGGTGGACTATGCCGAACTGATGCAGGCGGCCGGGCAGGTGCGCGCCATCATGGGGGAAGAACCCTTCGTCGTAGACATCGACTCGACCGTCGAAACGGCGCGCACCCGCCTCGACTTCATCCCCGACAAGACGAAGGCGTCCCTGCACGGCATCACCACTGAAGAGATCACGCGCACCCTCGCTCTCGCCCTGGGCGGAGCGACCCCTGCGACGCTGCACCTCGAAGGGGAGCGCCAGCCCCTCTTCGTCCGGACGATCCTTCCAAGGGCTGAACGCTCCGGAGAGGTCGTCTTGGGGCAAATCCGCCTGAACGCCGCCGACGGCGGCAGCGTCCCCCTGCTGGAGCTCGGCCATTTCGTTGAACGCCCCGAAACGCAGACGATCTACCACAAAAACCTGCGGCCGGTCGTCTACGTGACCGCCGAGATGGCGGGGCGGGCGCCCGGGGAGGCGATTCTCGATCTGCAGAAACGGCTTCGCGCCGACCCCCTGCCGGAAGGGATTCGCGTCGAGTGGGCGGGAGAGGGGGAGTGGGAAATTACTCTGAGGGTCTTTCGGGATCTGGGGATCGCCTTCGGCGCCGCCATGGTCGGCGTCTACATCCTGCTAACGCTGCAGACCGGGTCCTTCGTCCTGCCGCTCCTCATCCAGATGGCGGTGCCGCTGACGGTCCTCGGCATCATGCCCGGCTTCTGGCTTCTCAACCTTCTGTTCGCCGGAACGGTGGGGGGATTCGCCGATCCGGTCTTCTTCACCGCCACCGCCATGATCGGGATGATCGCCCTGGGAGGGATCGTGATCCGCAACGCGGTAGTCCTCATCGACTTCATCCGAAACGGCCTCGCCGAGGGGATGCCCCTGCGCGAGGCGATCCTCGAATGCGGCGCCGTGCGCCTGCGCCCCATCGTCCTCACCGCCCTCACCACCGCCCTCGGCGCCTGGCCCATCACCCTCGACCCCATCTTCTCAGGACTCGCCTGGTCCCTGATCTTCGGCCTCTTCGCCTCGACCCTCTTTACGCTGATCGTTGTTCCGGTGAGCTTTTATGCGGTTTATCGGAAGAGGTATGAGGTTGAAACGGGAGCCTGATGCCAAGGTTGGTTTCGGGTTCGAGGTTCGAGGCTCGAGGGTTTCGGGTTTCGGGTTTCGGGTTTCGGGTTTCGGGTTTCGGGTTTCGGGTTTCGGGTTTTAAGATTTTACTGACAACAAGCCCATGCACTGTCGTTCAATTCAGCACTGCCGTTGGCGGGGGAGGTGAATGCCGGCACAAGGGGAAGTGCCACGGAGCGCAGCCGCTGTCGAATGCACGGCGGTTTGACAGGAGCACAACGCCACGCGACAGAAAATGCCCTCCGCAGGAGAAAAACGCGTTTTGCTTACTTTTGCGCGGTCAAAAGTAAGGCGGGGTGCGGGGCGCAGCGCCCGCGGTCTATGCCTCTCTGGAAAAATGTCAAAAGTAAAGACTTGACCCCGTTCTCTACCACGAAAGACCTTTCAATCCCTACCACCCCCCAGCCCCCTCCTGATCCAGGAGGGGGAGACAACCAGGCCTCCTCAACATCAATGATCATGCCTCTTGAGAGCAAACTCCCCGCTCCCCTCCCCTCTTCGCCCGAGAGCGTCGACCACCTCCCACTCGGCCCGAAGAGGCATCCCCCCGACAAAGTCTCCGGGGCTTGCCGGATGGATCACCACCGCCATGTCGAAGACCGAGCGGTAATACTCCCCTTGCACCTCTTCTCCTGAAGGCGTGAGAAGACGGAAGTTCTCCACGGTCACAGGGCGGTCGAAATTGACGAGGATCTCATCGAGCGCCCCTGCTTCCCACATCCCGCTCACCATGAGGAGGGTCGGCGCAGGGACGGGAGCGATGCGCCCCGCTTCGTGACGGAACCCCTCTTCGGGCATCCCCGCAACGGGCACGCCGCCGATGAGGATCCGCACGCGATCGACGTTGTCGAACTGCACGGCGGTCTCGGTGATCGCCGCGACGGCGCCCTGCAGCGCCTCCTGCGTCATCTCGGCGCCGGGAGTCAGATCGACCACGACGACACCCTCGGCGTCGAGGGAGAGCCACACGGAACTTCCGGGGGGAAAAGGAGTGTGGAAATCGCCTCCGGGGAGGAAGATCTCCTGCTCGCTCACCATCCGCCCCAGGATCTGCTCGAGCTGTCCGCTCTCGCGAAAGAGGATGTAGGGAACAGCCCTCACCCTGGCCGGGTCGTCCTTGAGCGGAAAATACCCGACCCGGGCGATGCAGATCCCCGTCTCCATCTCAGGGAGGGGGCCGAAATGCTCGAGGAAGGCGGGGGTCACGATCACCTGGGCGGTCTCGGTCGCCTTCTGGCGCTCACAGGCGGACAGAACAAGGGGGACAAGGAGAAGGAGACAGACAGAAAAGAGTTTCTTCATAGGGTAGACTCCAATCGATATCGAAATCCTATCGTTATTTATCGCGCAGAGAGCGCAGAAACATCTCCCCTCCTGAATCAGGAGGGGGTTGGGGGGTGGTGGAGTTCGCGATCGAAAGCATTACCACCCCCGGCCCCTCCTAAAATAGGAGGGGAGAAGAACCCGGGTTTTTTCTCCGCGTCCTCCGTGGTGAATAGAGGTGTTCGTAATTCATGGAGTATGCCAGTCGTCAGAATGCGAAATGGAGCGCAAAAGATGCGCCGGCGGAAACCCGTCTCGACAGGCAATTGCAGAATATCCGACACGATGCTGTCGATTATCGATCGGCCACCTCTTGACTCTGCCCCATCGATCCTCTCCTAGCAAGCAGATTTTTCTTGAATTTCCTCCTTCAGTTGCTACTCTGATCCCCTTCGACTCTCACCTTCGAGACTTCCTCCATGAATGAAAACGAACTGAGACACCTCCTGACGGCAATCGGCGCCGGCGACCTGTCGGTGGACGAGGGACTGGAGCGCCTGCGCACCCTTCCCTTCGAAGATGCCGGAGTGGCCCTCATCGACCATCACCGGGAACTGCGCCAGGGGGTTCCGGAAGTCGTCCTGGGCGAAAGCAAGAGCGCCGAGCAGATTCTCGCCATCGTACAGCGCATGGCGCAGCGCGGCGGCAACGTCCTTGTCACCCGCCTCTCGGGCGACAAGGCGCAACCCCTGTGCGCCATCTACCCCCAGGGGGACTACGATCCCGAGGGACGCACCTTCGTCCTGACGCAGAAGCCGGTCCCCTGCACAGGGCGCGGAAAGATCGTCGTCGTGTGCGCCGGCACCTCCGACATCCCCGTAGCGCGGGAGGCCGCCGTAACCGCCCGCGCCTTCGGCAACGAGGTGGAGGAGATCGTCGATGTGGGGGTGGCCGGGATTCACCGCCTCTTCGCCCGCATGGAGGCGCTGCGCAAGGCGGCGGTCGTCATTGTCGTGGCAGGAATGGAAGGCGCCCTCCCATCCGTCGTCGGCGGACTGGTGAGCGTCCCGGTCATCGCCGTGCCGACCTCCGTCGGCTACGGAGCGGCCTTCGGCGGCGTGGCGGCCCTTCTGGGGATGCTCAACTCCTGCGCAGGAGGGGTGACAGTGGTCAACATCGACAACGGCTTCGGCGCCGCTTTCGCCGCGACACGCATCAACCGGCGGGGGGCCTGATTTGTGGGCCGCGTCCGATCAGACGGATCTGTCCGATCGGACCTATCCGACCGATCGGACGCGGCCCCGTTTTCTGGAACATTCTGCGTTTCCTCGCAGTGAGAGAGAATCGATCTTCCCATGACCCTTCTCTATCTCGACACCTTCTCCGGCATCTCCGGCGACATGTTCCTCGGCCTTCTGGTCGATCTCGGCCTCTCCCCCGAGGCGCTCGAGGCCGACCTGCGCCTTCTCCCCCTTTCGGGCTGGCGTCTCGATGTGCGCCGCGAGGTGCGCATGGGGATCGAAGGGACGCGAGTGGAGGTGGTCTGCGACGAGGAGCACCACCACCGCACGTGGGCCGACATCGATGCCATGCTGCGCGACAGCGACCTTGCTCCCCCCGTTCGCGATCTGGCCCGCCGCATCTTCCTGCGCATCGGCGAGGCCGAGGCGTCGGTGCACGGCATCCCGCTGGAGACGGTGCACTTTCACGAAGTCGGCGCCCTCGACTCCATCATCGACGTGGTGGGAGCCGCCGCGGGGATCGTCCGCCTCGGCATCGACCGCCTCGTCGCCTCCCCCCTTCCCCTCTCTCACGGGATGGTGCGCACCGCCCACGGCAACTTCCCCCTGCCGGCGCCGGCGACGGTGGAGATCCTGCGCGGCGCCCCGGTGACCGACGCAAGATCGGAGAAGGAACTCGTCACCCCCACCGGCGCCGCCATCGCCGCCGAAGTCGCGACCTTCGGCCCTCTCCCCATCATGACCCTTCGCGCCGTCGGCTACGGCGTGGGGGGATGGAAGCTCGACGACCGCCCCAACCTGCTGCGGGGGCTTCTGGGGGAGGAGGAGACCGCGCCTGCGGAGACGGACCGGGTGACCGTGATTGAGACGCACCTCGACGACGCCAACCCCGAATGGCTCGGCGCCCTGATGGAGAGCCTCCTGGAGGCGGGCGCACTCGACGTCGCCTACGCTCCCCTGCAGATGAAGAAGAACCGCCCGGGAACGCATCTGACGGTTGTCGCTCCCCTCCCCCTGGCCGACCGCCTGGCGCGCCGCATCCTTCGCGAGAGCAGCGCCATCGGCGTGCGGATGCACGAGACCCGCCGCCTCAAGCTGCGCCGCGAAGAGGGGACCGTCGCCACCCCCTGGGGAGAGGCGAAGATCAAGCGCCTTTACGAGGGGGAAAAGCTCGTTCGCGTCACCCCCGAATACGAAAGCTGCCGCCGCATCGCCCGAGAAAGCGGCGTCCCGCTCCCCGAGGTCTACCGGACGGTGGAGCGGGCGGCGGACGAATTGTTTTGAAATGTAGGGGCGGCCCCCCGTGGCCGCCC
>JARFUG010000059.1:0-3259 GCA_029289095.1 Desulfuromonadales bacterium | reverse complement strand
GCCCCTACAATTCTGGCTCCTGGATTCTGGATTCTGGCTCCTGACCCTATGCGCTTCCTCATTCTTTTCTTCGCCACCAATGCAGGGCTCGGCCTCTCGCGAGTCGCTCCCGGGACGGTGGGGACGCTGGCGGGGATTCCGTGCTTCTACCTCCTCGCACCGCTGTCGCCTCCGGCCTATGCCCTGGCCTGGCTCGCGCTGACGGTAGCCGCCTGCTGGATCTGCGGGGCCGCGGGGCGCCACTACGGCATCGTCGACGACGGGCGCATCGTCATCGACGAACTCGTCGGCTACCTGGTCGCCGTCGCCTTCCTCCCCTTCACCTGGATAACCGCCCTGCTGGGCTTTCTCTTTTTCCGCTTCTTCGACATCCTCAAGCCCTTCCCCGCCTCCTGGTTCGACCGGCGGATGAAAAACGGCGCCGGCGTCGTCCTCGACGACGTCGTCGCGGGGATCTACGCCGCCGTGGCCCTGCGCGTGGTGCTATACTTCATTGAAAGATAAAGTCAAAAACATATTCTCACCGCGGAGGACGCGGAGAAAATCCCTTTAAGATGTAAGCATTCTCAGCGATCTCCGCGACCTCCGCGGTAAAATGGAATCTATTCGGAGTTCCCCATGCTGAAAATCTCCGTCCTCACCGTCGGCGACGAACTGATCAACGGCGAGATGTCCGACACCAACACCGCCTGCATCGCCCGGGCGCTCTCCGCCTACGGCTTTGCGCTGCGCGACGCGCAGAGCGTCGGCGACGTCGAGGCCGATATCGAGGAGGCGATCCTCGGTCTGTGCACCCGGCGCGACATCGTCATCGTGACGGGGGGGCTCGGGCCGACGGGGGACGATCTCACCGCGCGGGCGGCCGCCCATGCCCTCGGCCGGCGTCTCGTCCTGCACGACGACGCCCTGGCGCAGATACGCCAGTTCTTCGCCCGCTCCGGTCGTGCGATGCACCCGCGCAACGAAAAACAGGCCCTCCTGCCGCAAAAGGCGACCGTCCTACCCAACAGTTGCGGCACGGCTCCGGGCTTTTCCCTTCGACAGGGCGGCTGCGATCTCTTTTTTCTCCCCGGCGTCCCCGTCGAGATGGAGGCGATGCTGCACGCCTCGGTCCTGCCGCGCCTTCTGGAGCGGTGCGGCGATCTCGCCCCCGGACGCGAGAGGGTCTTCAAGATCTTCGGACTGCATGAACCGAAGGTGGAGGAAATCGTCGCCGCCGCCCCTCTCCCTGAAGGGGTGCACATCGCCTTCGGCGTCGATTTTCCGCTGGTGCATCTGAAGCTGCGCGCCCGGGGCGAAGACGCCGACACTCTGCTTGACCGGGCCGAGGTCCCCGTTCGCCGCGCCCTCTCGGAGCACATCGTCGCCGTGGGAGAGGAGACTCTCGCCGGCAACGTGGCGCGCCTTCTGAGCGCCTCGGGTCTCACCCTCTCGCTGGCCGAGTCGTGCACGGGCGGACTCATCTGCGCCCGCCTCACCGACATTTCCGGCTCCTCGGCCTTTCTGGAACGCGGAGCGGTCACCTATGCCAACTCCGCCAAGGCGGACTGGCTGGGGGTTCCTGCGGCCGTTCTCGAAAACGACGGGGCGGTGAGCGAGGCGTGCGCCCTCGCCATGGCGAAAGGGATGCGCCGCGCCGCCGGCACCGATCTCGCCCTCTCGGTCACCGGCATCGCCGGCCCGACCGGCGGCACTGCACAGAAACCGGTCGGCACCGTCTTCTTCGCCCTGGCGACGCCGGAATCCGAGCAGGTCAAGGGATACCTCTTCCACGGCGACCGCAACCGCATTCGCACCATGGCTGTTTGTATGGGATTGGAGTGGTTGAGGCGGTATTTGGTTGGAAGGCAAACGTAATCCGGTATCGATCCGCCGCTCTTCTCCCCCTCCTGGATCAGGAGGGGGTCGGGGGGTGGTAGAGTTCGAAAGGCCCTTTTACCACCCCCGGCCCCTCCTAAATTAGGAGGGGAGAAAAGTCTGTCAACAACGCTCCACCGATGTGAATGGAACAGAGATCATGCCCATAACCCACTGCCCAGCGCCTGGCGCCCAGCGCCTGCCTTCATGATCCGCACTTTCCTCGCCATCCCCCTTTCCGACGAGGTGCGAAGCCGCGTAGCGAAGATCCGTGACGAGCTGGCCGCGCAGTTCCCCGGGGTGCGTTGGGTCCGTCCCGACACGATGCATCTCACCCTTCGGTTTTTCGGGGACGTTTCCGAAGAATCCCTTGAAAAAATAGGGGATGTTGTGCTATCGGTAGGGCGCTTGCATCCCCCTTTCACGCTGCGGATCAAGGGGGTCGGCGCCTTCCCTTCGGCTGTCCGGCCGCGGGTCTTCTGGCTGGGGGTCGACGGAGCGCCCCTGAAGGCGCTTTATTCGGCTTTGGAGAAGGCGCTCGCGAACGCCGGGTTCCCCCCCGAAGAGCGCCCCTTCTCACCTCACCTGACCCTGGGGCGCAGCCGCGACCGCCACGTCCGGACGGGAGCCGATCTCGGCAGGTACCGGGAGACCGACGGCGGCGTCCTGACGGTCGACACGGTGGTTCTCTACGAGAGCCGCCTCCGTCCGGACGGCGCCGTCCACCTTCCCCGCAGAACCGTTCACCTCGGCCGCTGAGGATTCCCTTTTCGGCCTTTAAGATTTTGGAGGAGATTCTCATGGCAGAAAGCAACCGGTCCCGAGCCATCGACCTGGCGATGGGCCAGATCGAGAAACAGTTCGGCAAGGGGAGTATCATGCGACTGGGCGAGGATGCGGTTCTTCCCGACATCCAGACCATCCCCACCGGGGCGCTCAGCCTCGATCTCTGCCTGGGGGTTGGCGGAGTTCCCCGGGGGCGCATCATCGAGATCTTCGGCCCCGAATCGTCGGGCAAGACGACCCTGGCCCTTCACATCGTCTCCGAGGCCCAGAAAAAAGGAGGGATCGCCGCCTTCGTCGACGCCGAGCACGCTCTCGACATCCATTACGCACGCAAGCTCGGGGTGAAGACCGACGATCTGCTCGTCTCTCAGCCCGACACCGGCGAGCAGGCCCTGGAGATCACCGAGGTGCTGGTGCGCAGCGGCGCCATCGACGTGCTGGTGGTCGACTCCGTCGCCGCTCTCGTCCCCCGCGCCGAGATCGAGGGGGAGATGGGGGACTCCCACATGGGGCTGCAGGCCCGCCTCATGTCCCAGGCGCTGCGAAAACTGACCGGCACCATCAGCAAGTCGAACTGCTGCGTCATCTTCATCAACCAGATCCGCATGAAGATCGG
>JARFUG010000058.1:8309-19658 GCA_029289095.1 Desulfuromonadales bacterium | reverse complement strand
CACCTTTGCGCCCCCAAAAAAGCGCTTAGAATGGGGTTTTCGGGGGCAAAATGACCTACCTGGTCTCGGTCTCCCGGAGCATTGTTCACCCCTCCCGTTCAATTTCATGGGCAAAATGGTGCTTCTAAGGCAATTCCGAGTGCCTGATTTTCGAGGTTAGTCACAATATTCAGAACTTGACTAGGTCCGACCCTAAGAGATTACCGGCCAATTAGTACAGCTCGTTGATAGTTATTCACGGGCGCGAACCTCCTAGGGCATAACGCCCGAATTAAGCCGCGCCACGAAGCGGCGCAGGCTTGAATGAATTGTTAGGCATCAGAGACGTCCCTTAAGATGATGGTCTCTTCGCCAGCCTGCAGCGCTACGGGATTTGACGTAACAAATTAGTAGATCTGCAGCGCTACGAGATTGCACGAAGCAAACTTTTGATGTTGCTGCGCTAGAAGAGTCAACAAAGCACCAAATCCCATCAACTCCACGCGCGGGACTTCTTGACTCAACGACGCATACGAGAAGATCAGCGGCGCTTCTGGATGTGACGACACAGGCTTTGAAATCAGCCGCGCTACGTGACTCTTTGACTTTTATCAGCGCCATTGGATCTCCCCTGATACCTAAGGTTTCAAGGCGCAGCGGCTTGACCGACTGCCGCCGTTTGTTGGCCCTTGTCAAACAAATTCACGACCTGTACATCGTCAGTTTCATACTTCTTTTCGACACGTTCGAATTCTTGAACTATGTCCGTGCTATCAATTACTTTCCCTGATTCAACAACAAATTTACTTTCTACAAGAACAACATCCGGCATTAACATGAATTTATCATCACCTATCGCTTGCACGAAACCAGTTAACGATAGGATTACTCCTACAATGTGACTACCAATCGGGGTGCTAACCAAGGTCAAACAAACCACTTTCTTATAGTGGTCAAAGGTATTTTCGTTAACCCCAAACTCCACTTTAAAACTACTAGCACTACAATGTATTACGCTGTTTAATTGATTGATTGAGTCAGAGTACTTGACTAATTCATGGAATGAAATGTCTGCTGTATTGTTCACATCAAAGAATAACGCTAGACATGTAGCGCTTTCCATGGCCTGTAATTCTTTACTATAATCGAAGTCGTGTGGTTTTGTGCCAACTTCAAATTCAAGCCTTGGCCAACCACAAAATTCTAATTCTGCAAATAATTTTTTGCTGGTGGTTCCAAGTAATGTTAACAGTCTCAATGCATCTCGAAACTGATATATTTTCATTCGAATACCTTCGCCGAAGGAGAAAGAATATGTTGCGCTCCCCGTGTATGGATTGAATATCAAATCAAAAAAATCGCCCTCACCCGTATCTTTTTCAGCTTTTCAGGAACCATCACGTTTAATGGTGAAATGTAAAGTCTAGCGTCAAAAGAAATCCCAGGTGATAATTTACTCTCCTTGAACCTAACTTTACCGCTCGCTGTAGGCTGTAAATTTGGCATGCTCAATTTTGCAGATTCAACGCTTACAAAAGGCTTTTTACCGAGAATGCCAAATCTACAGTGAACTCCAGTGAAATTTGAAACTTCTACATCTTTTTCGATGCCTAAAGATACATTGAGCAATTTCTCTAGGTTCTCCTCGCCCGAAGTTGTGAAATGCATTTGCGCAAAACCATCTTCGAATCCTGTTGATTCGAGATATTTTTTCTTTTTTGATATGTATTCCTCAATGGTTCCATTAATGTGTCCGAGAATAGCTTTTTTCAGACCGACTCCATCCAAGCTAGGTAGTCTATGGCTGTCATCATAGAAAATGGTCATAGTTCTCTTGTTAAAATCATTTTCCTGATCGCTTTGGTCAATTTCACGCAGTCGTTTCAACACTTTACTTATCAAGTCGTTGTCAATATGCACTAAAAAAGCGGATTTTGCAGACTCTGTCTCATCAAATTCAATAAAAATGAAAAAGGCTGGCATTTGAGCGGTTATAAGCCGTCTGAGGTTAGAAAGTTTAATCTGTAACTTTCGATCTGTCTTATCTGTTGCCTTAACCTGCACCTTGCATTCGAGAGCCGCACCTTGCATGTCAATCGGAGTATCAGTAACTGACTCAAATGGAAATTCTACGAAAAAATCCCATCCGGTTTTGTCAATCCTCGAACCGTTTGGGATTAATCCTGCGTCTCCACACCATAGACAGAACGTACTTTCACCCATTAAACCTAAATCTCGCATTTTTCGCCTTTTGTTGGGCCAACTATCGTTAGGCAGTCTGTCTAAACCTGCAAATATCCATATATACAGTCTGCCTAAACGATTTACCCATCAGATCTAAATCGAAAATTCCATAGTTTTCAATGGCTTACACATAGACACACGACCGCGACCCATCGTCTTATACAGACTGCCCATACCGGCCGGGTGCCCTTTTTTCTCTCACGCAAAAAACAAAAAACCGCCCACCGGATTCAGACCGGATGAACGGTTTGTTTTATCGCTTTCTTTCTCTCGCCTTCGGTCATCGCCCCCTCCTCCCGAATCACACTTTTGCTACTTTAGTTCAAAGAAAGCAGAAAGTACACACCTTCTAAATCCCCCTCACCCCCACATCCTCAACGTACCCCTTCGCCAAAGCAACAAACCCCCGAATCGTCTCCACCGGATGCGGCTCAACGCCGCGCCACTCGTCTGAAAGGGCGTGACCAGGATGATACTGCTGCAGATACCAGCGGCGGGCGCCGCGGGCGAGTTCGCCGAGGGCGCGGATGTCGGCTTCTTCGACGAGCCCCGGGACGCAGGTGGTGCGCAGTTCGTACTCCACCTTTGAGTCGAGAATGAGTCGGAGAGTGCGATCGAGGGCCGAGAGGTCGACGGGGCCGGGGTGCAGCTCGCCGTAGCGGTGCGGCGCGGTCTTGAGGTCGAGGGCGATATAGTCGAGGAGGCTTTCGGCCAGAGCGGCCTCGATGACGGAAGGGGCCAGGCCGTTGGTGTCGAGCTTGACCTGCAGACCGAGCTTCTTCACCTCGCGCAGGAGTGGAAGGAGGCCAGTATCGAGGGTCGGCTCTCCCCCCGAGATCACCACCCCGTCGATAAAGTTGCGGCGCTCCCGGAGATCGTCCAGGAGCGCCGCCACGGGATAATCGGGGTACTGCTCGGGGTCGAGCACGAGGGAGGGGTTGTGACAGTAGGGACAGGTCAGATTGCAGCCGCCGAAAAAGACGAGGGATGCGATACGGCCGGGAAAATCGAGAAGACTCGTCCCCTGAAATCCTTTAATGCCCATAAATCAGCCCAAAAACAAAATTACCGCGGAGGACGCGGAGGTCGCGGAGAAAACCAATGATCCTGAAGGGTTTCCTCCGCGCTCTCCGCGTTCTCCGCGGTTAGAAACAGACTATTGCTCTTCGCTCTGCCCGACGGCGTACTCGCGCCGGTCCTTGAATTCTTCCTTTTTCCCCTTGTTCCACTGCTGGACAGGACGAAAGAAGCCACAAACGCGCGAATACACTTCCGTTTTCGAATCACACTTCTCAGCCATCGCAATCGCCTCCTTGAGTGGGTTATTCAACATTCAACATTCAAAATTGCGGCGTTTCACGCCGCCTTATGGTGCGGGCACTCGAAATGCTCCCCGGGGATGTAGCCGTGCTCGGGGCAAATGGTGAAGGTCGGGCTCAGGGTGAAGTACGGCAGGTGGAAGTTCTCGGCGATGCGCCGCACCAGAAGCCTTGCCGCCTTCCAGTCCTCGATGCGCTCGCCGAGAAAGCCGTGGAAAACCGTCCCGCCGGTGTAGAGGGTCTGCAGGGCGTCCTGGTGCTGGAGGGCCTGGAAGATGTCGTCCGTCGTCCCCACCGGAAGCTGGGTGCTGTTGGTGTAGTAGGGCTGATCCCCCCCGGCGCTGATGATGTCGGGGAAGTTGCGCTTGTCGCGGCTCGCCAGGCGGAAGCTCGTCCCCTCGGCGGGGGTCGCCTCCAGGTTGAATAGGTGTCCGCTTCGCTCCTGGAAAGTCTCGAGCTTCGAGCGCATGAAGTGGAGGGTGCGCTCGGCGAGGGCCTTTCCGGCGGGGGTGTCGATCCCCTCCCCGATGAGGTTGAGGGCCGCTTCGTTCATCCCGATGAGGCCGATGGTGGAGAAGTGGTTGTCCCAGTAGCGTCCGCTTCGCTCCTTGATGGCGCAGAGATAGAAGCGGCTGTAGGGATAGAGCCCCTCGTCGGTGAGGCGCTCGAGCTGCTTGCGCTTGATCTCCAGCGACTCGGCGGCCATCTCCATGAGCTCGGCGAGGCGGGCGTGGAACGCCTCTTCGCTGTCGGCCGTGTAGGCGGCCCGCGGCAGGTTGAGGGTGACGACGCCGATGGAACCGGTCAGGGGGTTGGAGCCGAAGAGTCCGCCGCCGCGCCTTCTGAGCTCGCGGTTGTCGAGGCGAAGCCGGCAGCACATGGAGCGGGCGTCCTCGGGGTCCATGTCGGAGTTGATGAAGTTGCTGAAGTAAGGGATGCCGTACTTGGCGGTCATCTCCCAGATCGGCTGGAAGCGGGGGCTGTCCCAGTCGAAGCCGACGGTGATGTTGTAGGTCGGGATCGGGAAGGAGAAGATGCGCCCCGAGGCGTCCCCCTCCATCATCACCTCGCAGAAGGCGCGGTTGAACATGTCCATCTCGGCCTGGAAATCGCCGTACGTCTCCTCCATCATCCTGCCGCCGATGATCACCCCCTCGTTCGCCATGTTGCGCGGCGGCACCATGTCCATGGTGATGTTGGTGAAGGGGGTCTGGAAGCCGACGCGGGTCGGGACGTTCATGTTGAAGATGAACTCCTGGATCGACTGCTTGACTTCCTTGTAGCTGAGCTTGTCGTAGCGGATGAAGGGGGCGAGGAGCGTGTCGAAGTTCGCGAAGGCCTGGGCGCCGGCCGCCTCCCCCTGCAGAGTGTAGAAGAAGTTGACCGCCTGCCCGAGGGCGGTGCGGAAATGCTTGGCGGGGCCGCTCTGGACCTTGCCGTAGGCGCCGGTGAACCCCTTGAGGAGCAGATCCTTCAGGTCCCACCCGCAGCAGTAGACCGAGAGCATCCCCAGGTCGTGCAGGTGGAAGTCCCCTTCGCGGTGCGCATCGGCGATATAGGAAGGATAGATCTTGTTGAGCCAGTAGTTGGAGGTGATGTTGGCGGCGATGTGGTTGTTGAGCCCCTGCAGCGAGTACCCCATGTTGGCGTTCTCGTTGACGCGCCAGTCTTCCTGGACGAGGTAGGAATCGATCGCTTCGATCGACTCCTTCATGAATTCGCGGGTGCGGCGCAGGGCGTCGTGCTGCTGGCGGTAGAGGATGTAGGCCTTGGCGACCTTGGCGTGGCCGTTCTCGATGAGGATCTTTTCGACAAGGTCCTGCACGTTCTCCACGGTTGGGGCGCGGCCGTCCTTGTAGATGACTTCGAGAATTCCGGTGACCTGCCGGGCAATGGCCCTGGGTCTTTCCAGGTCGGTCCCGCCGACGGCGCGGACGGCCTTGGCGACGGCTTCGGTGATCTTCTCCTCTTCGAACGGCACAAGCCGTCCGTCCCTCTTTCGGATCGAGTGCAGCATCCCTCATCCCTCCCAAAAAAAATGAAACGCAACGGGGGAAAATGTAGCATCAAGACTCGCCCCTTTCAAGGGCAAACAACACAAGATCTGGAGCAGGAAAGATTAAAACGCCACTAGATCTTGTGAACAGAACGTGGAAAACCTGTGGATTGGGAGTGGATGAGGGGCGAAAGTCCTGAAGATTCTTGACCCTGCGGGAAGGCTCGTGCTAAAGAGGGATCTGGACCGGAAGGTCTGAAAAAGATTTTAAACTTTTGTTCAAAACTTCATCTCTCATTGCGAGCCCGCCATGACCGACCTCGCCCGATTCGGAATTTCGATCAACGAAAACCTCCTCAAGCGCTTCGACGAGCGGATTGCCAAAAAGGGGTACGTCAACCGCTCCGAAGCGATCCGCGATCTGATCCGGAGCGCCCTCGTCGAGGAAGAGTGGAGCCGGGAGGACGCCGAGACGGTGGGGACGGTCACCCTCGTCTACGATCACCACACCCGAGACCTCTCCGACAAGCTCACCGAGCATCAGCACTCCCATCACGAGGCGATCGTCTCGGCCCTGCACGTCCATCTCGACGCCCACCACTGCCTCGAAGTCGTCGTGGTCAAAGGGAAGGCGGGGGAGGTGCGACGCCTGGCCGACGAACTCATCGGCGCCAAGGGGGTCAAGCACGGCAAGCTCGTCATGACGACCACCGGCCACGACCTCCGCTGAAAACCAACCTGTAGGGGCGCCTCTTGTGGGCGCCCTTTCCCCATACCTGCACGTTCCCGCACCTGCCCGTTCCCCGCACCTGCCCGTTCCTAAGGCCCGCCCCTACGATGTCGGGCTGCCGGTGACGCACACGCGGCTGCGTCCGGCGCCGAGGGATTCGACGCGCACCTGCACGCCGATACGCTCGACGAGGGCGGGGACGTGGGAGATGACGCCGACCTTGCGGCCGAGAGACTGCAGGGCGTCGAGGCTGGCGACGGCGGCATCGAGGGTGTCGGGGTCGAGGGAGCCGAACCCCTCGTCGATGAAGAGCGATTCGACCTGGGTGCGGTGCGAGGAGAGGGACGCCAGGGCAAGGGCCAGGGCGAGGGAGACGAGGAAGCTCTCTCCGCCGGAGAGGCTGTGGACGGGACGGACCTCGTCGGCCATCTCGCGGTCGACGACCTGGAGTTCGAGATCGCTGCCGGGGACGCGCTCCAGGGCGTAGCGCCGGGCGAGATCGCCGAGGTGCCGGTTGGCGTGGGCCAGCAGGGCGTCGAGGGTGAGACTCTGGGCGAAGGAGCGGAACTTGCTCCCGTCGGCAGAGCCGATGAGCTCGCGCAGGCTCTCCCAGAGATTCCATCGCTCGTGCAGACGGGCGAGCTCCTCCTGAAGTCGGCCGGCCTGGTCCCGCCGCCGGTCGTCTTCGCGCCGCTCCCCTTCGGCGGCGGCCCAACTGTCCCGCACCGCCGCGAGGGCGGCCGTCGCCTCCTGAAGCCGGGCTGCCGCCTCCTCTTCGCTCCCTTCGCATTTCGCCGCCGCCAGATGGGCCTGCGTCTGCGCGCGGCGCTCCGTCAGAAGAACCCTGGCATCGCGGCAGCGGGCGTCCAGGGCCTCGAGAGCCCTGCGCTCATCAGCGATCCACCCGGACGAGCGCGCCAAAAACTCTCGGACCTCCCCTTCGTCCCACCCGCCGGCGGCAAGAGCCGCGTCGAGGGTTTTTCGCCCCTCGTCCCTTTCGGCTTCCCGGCGGAGACAGTCGGCCTGGCGATGAACCACCGTCTGCTCTGCGGCGGCCTGGCATCGCTGCGCTTCGGCGCAGCGGACCCGGGCGCCCTCCAGGGCGTCGTGCGCCTGTTTGACGGCCTCTTCCAGACGCTTTTCCACCATCTCGGCGCTCTCGCCGGCCAGGAGGGCGCTTCGCTCGTCGGTCAGCTTCTGCAGCGCCGCGCATCGCACCGTCACAGTTGTTCCGGCTGTCTCGCAGGCCGCGGAGCACTGGCGCCAGCGCGTTTCGGCGACGGCGATCTCGGGGGCGAGATCCTGAAGGCGCTTGTGCGCCTCAGCCTTGCGATCCTCCTCCTCACGCCACCTTTCGGCGCGTCGGCGGCAGGCGACGTAAAAGCTCTTCGCATCCTTTTTGAGATCGGATTCCCAATTTTCGATGGGGCCTAGGGGATCGACAAGCGCTTCGAGCGCTTCGCGGCACGCTCTTGTGGCGGCGGCGACGGCGCTTTGGGCTGCAGCGCCCTTTGTTCCGACCTCCTGCATCCGACGACGAAGATCGAGGATTTTCTCCTGCGCCTCCTCGCGTCGTCGCCGTTCTTTTTCGGCCGCGAGGCGCACCTCCTCGAGCCCCCTGCGGCACTGCTGCTCCCGTTTTTCCCGCTCGCGAAGAAGCGCGGCGGCGCGCTGCGTCTCCTCCATCCGGGAGGCGAGTCCGGAAAGGTCGTGCGTTTCGGGGTCGAGCCCGAGCGCCTGGGGATCGAGGGAGCGCCAGCGCTCACCGGCCCTGCCAAGAGCGTTCTCCACCTCGGCAAGCCGGATATCCTTCTCTGCCGCGAGCCTTCTGGCGGCATCGCGACTCGCTTCGGATTCGGCGAGTCTTTTCGTCGTCTCGGACTCCTTCTCCTCCAGAGCGCGAAGACGGGCCTCCTGCTCGTCGATGAGGCGATCGAAAAGAGGGGCGCCCTCCCCAGCCCAGGGGTGATCGAGAGAGCCGCAGACAAGACAGGCCTCCCCCTCGCGAAGGGCGCCCCGCAGACTCTCCACCTCTTCCTTGCGAGCCGTGCGGGCGCTCTCCAACGCGCGGCGAACCTCGCGAAGGGCGCCCCGCACCTCCGGCAGGGCGTCGAGGCACTGTCGCGCCGCGTCCTCGGCGCAATCGCCCCTGCGGCGCTCCGTATCGAGAGAGGCGCCGAGTGCGGTGCGCTCCTCACCGAGGCGCTGCACCTCGCGGGCGACGTCGCTCAACTCGAGAAGCCTCTGCCGGCGGCTCTCCAGCGCCTCTCTCTCCCGGGCGAGATCCTCGGGAGGAAAAGAGGCCGCTTCGGTCTCCAGCGAGTGGCGCTTCTGATCCAGATCCTTCAAGGCGGCGCCGGCGCACTCGATGAGGGACTCGAGCCCCCCCACCTCCGCCTCCAGGCGCGCCCCTTCGTCACCGAGGCGCCTCGCTTCTCCTTCGGCCTCGCGCAGTTCATTGACCCCCCTCGCATAGCGCCGGAACTCGCCGTCCCAGAGGTCCCACTGCCGCGCGAGGACGGCGTCGTCCTCGTGTTCTTCGAGCCATTTTTCGGCGCCGTCGAGGCGGGTCAGCGCTTCGCCTCTGGCGCCGACCAGAGCATCGAGTCCCCTCTTCTCCTCCCCTGCGCGCTCCGTCAGCGACGACAATTCGTCGCGGGCGGCCTCCAGAGCTGTTCGCGCCTCGCCGATGCGGATGTCGAGGTCGCGGGCCTGCCGGATGGCCGGAACGAGTCGCTCGCGCTGCTGCGCCGCCTCACGGTGCAGCCGTGCGGCGTCGGCCAGAAGGGCTTCTTCCCGAAGGACCGTCTCCTGCGTCGCCCGGTGCTTTGCCGAGGCGTCTTCCAGAGCGGCGCGGATGAGCGCAAGATGCCCCAGGGTCGCGTCGAACTGCTGCACGAGCGGTCGCAGCGGCTGCGCCCGCTCCGTCTTCTCAAGCTCTTCACGGCGCGACGCGGCGCCCTCCCGGGCAGCCTCCGTCTCCCTCAGGGACTCTTCGGCGAGAGCCTCATTCCGCCGCAATTCGCTGAGGCGACGATGTGCATCGAGCAGCGACTGGAGAGCTGCCCTTTCCGTTTCGGCGCTTCGAAGCCCTGCAGCCGCCTCGTCGCACCGCCCCTCCAGCTCCTGCCGGGCGTCGGCATCGAGGGGGCGCAGATCGCCGAGGCGCTCCTCCATGGCGCGCAGCTTCGCTTTTTCTTCGGCGGCCCGCGCGTGGGCGGCCCGGGAGAGAACGCCGTAGATCTCCGTGCCGGTGATACGCTCCAGAAGCTCCGAGCGCTCGGAGGGGCGGGCCTTGAGAAAAGCGGCGAAATCGCCCTGAGCCAGAAGGGCCGAGCGGCGAAACTGCTCGAAAGAGAGGCCGAGGCGCTCCTCGATAGCCTCGAGAACCTCGGTCTTGGTGCGCCCGACAAACTGGCCCGACTCCAGGTCGCACAGAGAAAGGGACTGGGCCTGCAGGCGGCCGCCTGGGCGGTTGCGGGCGCGACGCACCTCCCACCGGGCGCGGTATCTCTTTCCGTCCCCTCCCAGAAAATCGGCTTCGGCGAAGCCGTCGGCCGTCCCCCGCCGCAAAAGGCCGCGCACGTCGTTCCCCCGGACCCGAAGCTCTTCGGAGTCTTCAGGGCGCCCCACGGCCGCACCGCTGCCGTCGACGAGACGCGGGACGGCATCGTAGAGGGCAAGACAGAGGGCGTCGAGCAATGTGCTTTTGCCCGCCCCCGTGGGGCCGGTGATGGCGAAGAGCCCCGCTGCGGCCAGCGGCCCCTCGTCAAGAGGAACAGCGAACTCCCCCGCCAGACTTGCGAGATTTTTTCCCCGGATCGCCAGAATCTTCATCGTTCACCCTCTGCCGTGCGGACCGCCTCGACAAGCTCGTGAAAGGCGGCAAGGAGTTCGGAAGAGGGCTCGGCGTCGTGCCTCTGCCGGTAGCGCCGAACGAAGACGTCGTCCGGATGGAGCTCCTGCAGCAAGGTCTCCGGAAGGGACTCGGCAAGGGCCTCTGCGCTGCCGGGATAGTGAGCGCTGATTTTGAGAAGGCGCACGGCCTTCCCCGAAAGGGCCTCCTCGAGGCGATGGCGCAGCCCCGGTTCGGGACGCTCCAGAAGGACCGACACCTCCAGGAAAGGGTGGCGCTCCAGGGGGAGATCGTCGGGAAGATCGAGCCCCTTCAGAAGACTCTCCAGCGCATCGGGAGGAAGGGGGGAGTGCGACGGGATGTTGAGGATTTCGACGGCGCGGGGGACCGGCAGGGGGGTGATCTCCCGAAGGCCGCCGCCGTCCATATCGACCTCGACGACCTGGTGAGGATAGGCGCTCTCGGAGAGGGAGAGCGCAAAGGGAGAGCCGCTGAAGCGCACCTGCGCATGTTTCCCCACCTCCTGGGCCAGATGCAGGTGGCCGAGAGCGGCGTAGGCGAAGGGATCGAGAAAGAGGTCGACGGGAAGGGCGTGCTGATTGCCGCCGAGGACCTTGCGCTCGCTGAGCTGCGAAAGGCGCCCCCCGGTGACGTAGCAGTGCCCCGTCACGAGGAGGCTCTGCCCCGCACGCTTTTCGGAAAGGGCGGCGCGGGCGACCTCGCCGTACAGGGCGCGCACCCCCTCTACGAGAGGATCGTCTCCCTGCACCTGCGGCAGATCGGCCGGACGCAGAAAGGGGACGAGGGCGCACAATGCCGCGCTCTCGCCGTCGCGGTCGCGAAGGGGGACGATGAGTCGCTCGGCATCGACGCTGCCGCCCGGGCGCCGGGGAAAGGCGCCGACGACGCGCACGCCGAGGGCGTCCAGAAGGGATGAGGGGGCATCCAGGCGCCCGGGGGAGTCATGGTTCCCTGCCGCAACGGTGATGTCGAGGCGGGGGAAGCGCTCCTTCGCCTCGACAACGAAGCTGTAGAAGAGGGCCTGGGCCGACGCCGGCGGATTGGCCGAATCGAAGATGTCCCCGGCGACGATGAGGGCGTCGGCGCGGCGCCTCTCGATGGTGTCGAGGAGCCAGGCGAGAAAGTGCCGATGCTCGTACTCGCGCGAGACGCCGTGGAGCGTGTGGCCGAGGTGCCAGTCGGAGGTGTGCAGGACGCGGATCAA
>JARFUG010000058.1:0-8209 GCA_029289095.1 Desulfuromonadales bacterium | reverse complement strand
CGGCAGGATAGCAGAGAAGGGAGGGATGGAGCAAGGAAGTGAAGCCCTCAGAAGGGGCGGATGAAGAGCTGGGTGAAGTGGTAGGTGTCGCCGTCGCGCCAGATGCCGACGCCGGTCTCGGTGTAGGCGCCGCGCAGGATGTTCTCGCGGTGTCCCGGGCTGCGCATCCATCCGCGCACCGCCAGGTCGACGGGATCGGGGGCGTTGACGTTCATCGAGATGTTCTCTCCCGAGATCCGGTAGCGGATTCCCGCATCGCGGAGCCGGTCGACCATCCCCCGGCCAGCAGGGTCGGTGTGGCTGAAGAAACCTTCCCGGCTCATCTGTCGGCTGAAAGCGCGGGCGACGCGCGCCAGATCTGCATTGACGGAAAGGGGATCGAGCCCTTGCCTCCGGCGCTCCTCGTTGATGCGTCGAACAACCTCCTCCTCCATCCGGACGATCTGCTGTGACTGGGGTTCGATGTCGGGGGGATTCGCCGTGCGGGGAGACGGTTCGGCAACCGGAGCGGGGCGCTCGGGAACCTGTCCCATGGCGAATATGGGAGGGGCGATCAGCACAAGAGCCGCGATGAGGATGAAGCTGTCAAAGAAGCGGCTTTTCACGAGACACCTCCCGGCCATGTGTGGAAAGGAGTCAGTCCGCTGGAGGATGCGGCTTCTTTTTCCTCCTGCGCCATGCACGGACTCCGAAAAAAAGACCGCACGCAGTCAGAGTCCAGATGACGAGTGTAACGGCTATTTCGGATATGGTCATCATGCCGGTATGAAACCATGATCACCTCTTGTCGGACCTTGACCGGAATCAAATTCAGAAACAAAGAATCATTATTTTACCGCGGAGGACGCGGAGTGCGCGGAGAAGACCTGAAGGCGATTGCCTTTCTCCGCGCGCGCTCTCTGCGCGATACATTTTCCTTCCTTTCTCGTTTTTCCTCTTTCGCTCCGGTGAAGATGAATTCGTCGCTCTCGCCTCCCCTGCCGGCCAGCCTCGTCAGAAGATGCTCTATGCGCGTATTGAGATGAGAGAGCTCCTGCGCGCTCAGGCGGCTCCAGTGCAGTATCCTCCAGACGAACAGGGGAAGCAGGAGCGCCAGAGCGCTCAGAAGGAGCGTGACAAGACCGACCAGGATCACCCAGACCACCCCGGCGGTGCGGGTCCAGAAGTCGATATCGATTTCATGGATCATGACAGTTGCCCTCCGTCAGTGCAGAAGAGAGTTCTTCTGCGACAAGCCCCCTCTGAGCATTCCGGTCATTTCCGGCGCCTTCAGAGGGTGAGCGAAATAGAAACCCTGCATTTCATGACAGCGGCGCGCGCGCAAGAAATCGAGCTGCTCCTTGCGCTCCACCCCCTCGGCGACGACCTGAAGACCGAGGCTGCAGGCCATCGCGGTGATCGCCTCGACGATGGCCGCGTCTTCGGGGTCTATGGAAATATCCCGAACGAACTCCTGGGCGATCTTCAGGCGATCGAAGGGGAAGTGTTTCAGGTAGCTCAACGAGGAGTAGCCGGTGCCGAAATCGTCGATGGCCAGGTGTATCCCGCGCACCTTGAGGTCGGTGAGCGTCATGATCGTTTCGGGGACGTTCTCCATGACGATCCCCTCGGTCAGCTCAAGTTCCAGAAACCTTGGATCGTACCCCGTCTGCTGCAGAACGCGGTCGACCATGTCGATGAAGTCGGGCTGATTGAACTGGCGGCTGCTGATGTTCACCCCCATTCTCAACCTGGGGAGTCCCGCCTTGTGCCATTGCACCGCCTGCTCGCAGGCGGTGCGCAGGACCCATTCGCCGATGGGGATGATGAGGCCCGTTTCCTCGGCAACCCGGATGAAAGTGGCGGGCGAAACGGTTCCCGCCTCCGGGTGCTGCCAGCGCAGAAGAACTTCCATCCCGGAGATGGCGCCGGTCTCGATGTCCATCTGGGGCTGATAGGTCAGGAAAAACTCGCCGCGCCGGATCGCATCGCGCAATCGGGTCTCGAGCCCCATCTTCTCCACCACCTTCTCGTTCATGTCGGCCGAGAAAAAGGAGAACGTGTTCTTTCCCAGATCCTTGGCCGAATACATGGCGATATCCGCATTGCGGATGAGGGTCTCGACGGCCTTGGCATCGTCGGGGAAGATGGAGATGCCGATGCTGGCGGTGGTGAAGAACTTTTTTTCACCAAGACGCACGGGCTTGGAGATCGTCTCGAGGATCTTCTTGGAGAACTCCGTCAGATCCCGCTCGGTATGGACCCCGGGGAGGATGACGACGAACTCGTCCCCACCGAGGCGCGCCACGGTGTCGCTCTGGCGGACGCATCCCAGGAGGCGTCTGGCGATGTACTTGAGCAGGATGTCGCCGGCAGCGTGCCCCAACGTATCGTTGATCGCCTTGAAGCGGTCGAGATCGAGAAAGAGGACCCCCACCTTGCGCTCTTCACGGCGCGCCTGGGCGAGAGCCTGGCCGAGACGGTCATGGAAGAGAGTACGATTTGGGAGTCCGGTCAGAGTGTCGTAGTAGGCCAGCTTCTGGATCTCGCGTTCGGCCTGCTTGCGCTCGGTGACGTCGATGACGACGGCGAGGCTGCGCACGATCTTTCCGTTGTCGTCGTACTCGGCGACGGCCGAGAGAAGGACGTGGATGACCTCCCCCGTCTTCTTGACCATCTGGTAGGGGATGTCCTTGACGAAACCGGCGCGAAAGAACTCGGGAAAGACCGTCTCCTCGGCGAATCGCCGGGACTTGTCGCTGTAAAACTCGGTCAGGTGTCGCCCGATGACCTCTTCGCGGCGGTATCCCATCGTCTGGAGCCAGAAGTTGCTGACATTGATGAGCCGCCCCTGCGGGTCGATGGAGTGGAGCATGACGGGCGTATTCTGGTACAGCCTTCGGAAGCGCCGCTCGCTCTCTTCGAGGCGTCTGCTGTATTCACGCAGGCGAAACTCCCAGGCGGCGACGACGAGCCCGCTCAATCCTCCCAGCATAAAGGGGAAAAAATAGGCGCGAAGAGAGATGGGAACATCGAGGTAGAGCATCTGCAGGGTGCTGAGAATGCACAGTAGTAGCGCCCCGGCCACAAACCACAGAGCCAGAAAACCGGTCCTCGCCAGGGTTTCCCGGTTGCGCGCCTTGTCTCTCAGCATCCGACCGTGCCTTTCCCGCGCAAACGCGGGTGGGAATCCCTCCTTTGCCCATTTCTATCAAGTAGAGCGCATTTGAACGGGGTGTCAACGGGTAGCCTCGGTCCGTTTGAAAGGGTTGAGAAAGGCATTCACCGCAAAAACGCGAAGAACGCAAAGAGAACCTTAATCTGAATCGGATTTCTTTGCGGACTTTTCGTCTTGAGCGAGCGAGCGGTGGATCAGAAAAGTTTCTTCATCTCGCACAGCAGTCGCTCGTTGTCGGCCTCGGAGCGCACCGCCACGCGTAGATAGCGCTCGTTCAGGGGTGGAAAATTGCTGCATTCGCGCACGAGGATTCCCTCCCGGCGCAGGCTCGCCGCAATCTGCGGGGCGGCAGGTCCTGTTTCGAGACGAAAGAGGAGGAAGTTCGCCTCCGAGGGGAAGACGGTTGCACCGAGGGAGGTGAGACCGGCGGCCAGACGGGAGCGCAGCACGGGGATCGTCTCCAGGGTCAGGCAGCGGTAGTCGGCCTGGGAAAGACATGCCCGAGCGGCAGCAAGCGAGGGCGCCGAAAAGGCCCAGGGCGAAGAGGCGCGCTCGAGACGGGCGATTCCCGCCGTGGGTCCGGCCAGATAGCCGGCGCGCAGTCCGGGGATGGCGTAGAACTTGGTGAGGGAGCGAAAGACGTAGAGATTGTCATTTCCGCCGACGCGTTCGATGACCGAGCGTTTGGGGCAGAAATCGATGAACGCTTCGTCGACGGCGACGACGAGGCCCTCCCCCGCCCCTCGAACGACGGCCTCCAGCGCCGCCGGATCGATCCCCGTTCCGGTGGGATTGCCTGGATTGGCAAGAAGGACGAGATCGGTTTCAGGGGTGAGGCGACGCAGCAGGGCGACGGGGTCGAAACGGAAAACGTCCGCCGGATGGAGGGGGAACGGTTCGATGAGAGTGTCCGAACGCTCCAGCGCCTTACGGTATTCGCTGAAGGCTGGAGTCACCAGGAGCGCGCGACGGGGTCGCAGGACCCGGGCGAAAAGGTGGATCAGTTCCGTCGAACCGTTGCCGGGGAGGATATTCGCCTCCGACAGGTCATGGAAGGCCGAAAGCTCCCTGCGCAGAGAGGCGGCGTCGGGTTCCGGATAGTGGATCGAGAGGGGGAGAGCCTCGCGAGCCGCCCGCAGCACCCCTTCCGGAATCCCCAGGGGATTGATGCTGGCGGAGAAATCGAGGATCTCCTCCACCGGGCAACCAAGCTCCCGCGCCGCCCCCCAGACGTCGCCTCCGTGATCCTTCGGTTTCGTGGTCAATCGCGGTCCTTTCCTAAATCTGATTAGGCTTCAGTTTGCTTTGAGGTCCCCCTTTGACAAAGGGGGATTTAGGGGGATTTGCCTATTCCCAACCGAGAAATCCCCCCTCGCCCCCCTTTACAAAGGGGGGAACCCCCTCTAGCTGAGAATCAGACCTAATCAGGTTCCTAAAAGACAATCAAAGGCAGTCTCACGCTCGTTCGCTGCGCTCACTAAAGACGCAAAGATCGCGAAGAGAAGCAAATCTACGTCTTTTCTTTGCGCCTTTGCGCCTTTAGCGACTGAAGGGAGCGAGCGTGAGTTGCTTTTGCTGTATTTGTGACTTTACCGCACCACCACCGTAATCCACACCCCCAGGCCCAGAGCCAGAAACGAAGTGAGATACATCAGACGCACCATCGCCCGGTAGCTGGCGATCGTCACAGGGCGTTTCGCATCCCCGAGGGTCGGTTTGGCGACCTTCTGACCGAAGTAGGTGGCCGGCCCTCCGAGCTGCACGCCGAGAGCGCCGGCGGTCGCCGCTTCGGGCCATCCCGAATTGGGGCTCGAGGTCTTGTGAGCGTCGCGCAGGACCATCCAGACCGCCCGCATGGGGTTGAGCTTCAGGGGGAACGCGGCCACCGCCATGAGGATCGCCGTCAATCGGGCGGGGATAATGTTGAAGAGGTCGTCGAGCCTGGCCGAGGCCCAGCCGAGTTCCCGATATCGGTCGGTCTTGTAGCCGACCATCGAGTCGAGGGTGCTCACCGCCTTGTAGAAGACGGCCAGCAACGGCCCGCCGATGAAGAGATAGAACAGCGGGGCCACGACGGCGTCGGAGGTGTTCTCCGACATCGTTTCGATGCACGCTTTGAGAATGCCCTCTTCATCGAGCTCGGAGGTTTGGCGTCCAACGATGAGGGAGAGGGATCGACGGGCCTCGTCGAGATTTCCTTCTTCGAGATATCTCACCACTTCGCTGCTTTCCCGATGCAAAGAGCGAAGCGCCAGGGTGGTGTAGGCGACCAGAACCCCTACGGCAGCGCCGATATAGGGGTGGATGAGGTTGGCGACAGAGAGAATCACCCAGGTGATGAGTGTGACGATGCCGAGGGTCATGGTGCACAGGAGTATGCCGGCGATCCGGCGCGAATCGAAAAGGGCGACCAGCAGAATCTCGAGGCGCCGGATGAGATCGCCCATGAGGACGACCGGATGGGGGAACCAGCGGGGGTCGCCGAGGATGAGGTCGAGGACGAATGCGGTGACGACGATCCATTCCATCACGAAACCTTTCGATGACTGAAGTCAAACATCTGAAACACAGGGGTTAGGTCAAGATGGGCCTCCAGGTGATCGGCCAGGCGATCGAGCTCCGCGTCGAGCCCGACCTGCGCCAATGGGGCTCGTTCGGGGAGACCGCGGCTGCGTCGCAGGGAGCCGAGCAGATCGCGGCGCACCCCGTCGCTGTCGAAGAAGCCGTGGAGATAGGTTCCCCATGTGCGGCCGTCGGCGGAGACGGCGCCATCATTGAGACAGGAGCCGTCTCGGCGCGTCAGACGCAGCAGGGGACGCGCCCCCTCTCCGAGGGACGTCTCGCCCATATGGATTTCGTATCCTGCGACCCCGGCATCGGGAGTGAACCCGATGTCGGTCGCGGCGCGCAGAAAGATCCCCTCGGCCTGGTGGGTCTGCTTTTCGGCACGCAGGGTCGTTCCGACATCGAGAAGGCCGAGACCGGCTTCCTCCCCCCGGGCGGATTCGACGGCGCCGGGATCGCGGACGATGCGGCCGAGAATCTGATAACCCCCGCAGATCCCCGCCACGACTCCCCCTCTTTCGTGGAAGGCTCTGATCGCCTCGGCGAACCCCGTTCGTTTCAGCCAGGCGAGATCGTCCAGGGTGTTCTTCGTCCCCGGCACGATGAGCAGATCGAGGGAGTCGATCCGCATCGGCTCTTCCAGGTAGAGGAGTTCGACCCCGCTTTCGCGCTCCAGAGGGTCGAAATCGGTGTAGTTGGACAGATGCGGCAATCGCACCACCCCGATGCGCAGCGTCCCGCCCTCTGCCGTTGCGGCCGTCCTCTTGCGGGCCAGAGCCAGCGAATCCTCCTCGGGCAATTGCAGCGAAATCCAGGGGACGACTCCCAGAACAGGGATCCCGGTGCGCGCCTCGACGAGGGCGATCCCCGGCGCCAGCAAGGAGGGGTCGCCGCGGAATTTGTTGATCACCACCCCCATGAGGCGGCTTCGCTCCTGCGGCTCCAGAAGCTCCAGCGTCCCGACGATGGAGGCGAAGACCCCGCCGCGGTCGATGTCGGCGACCAGCAGGACCGGCGCGTCGGCCATGGCCGCGGCGCGCAGGTTGGCGATGTCGTGCTCGCGCAGGTTGACCTCAGCAATGCTCCCGGCGCCTTCCATGACGACGACATCGAAGGCGGCCGCCAGACGGTCGAAAGATTCCTTTACCCGGGCGAACGCTTCCCCCTTGTAGGCGTGGTAAGCACGCACGTCCATGTTGGCCACGGGGCGCCCCTGCACGATCACCTGGGAGCCTGTCTCGGAGTTGGGTTTGAGAAGGAGCGGATTCATGTCGGTGTGGGGCTCCAGACCGCATGCCGCCGCCTGCAGCGCCTGCGCCCGACCGATCTCCCCCCCTTCCGGGGTCACCGCCGAGTTGAGGGCCATGTTCTGCGCCTTGAACGGCGCCACCGAGAAGCCGCGCCGCTTGAGAATCCGGCAGATCCCGGCGGCCAGGACGCTCTTGCCGACATCGCTTCCCGTGCCGCCGATGAAGAGCGCTCGCGCCCTGTCGGGCGCAGGCCTCAGGTTCCAGGTTTCGGGTTTCAGACTTTCCTCCTGGCTCCTGGCTCCCGGCTCCTGGCTCCTGCATTTATAGCCTCGCGGCGTCACCATCCTCCCTCTGGCGTCGAGGATCGTCGAAGAGTTCCCGATGAGGACGATGGAGAACATGTCGACCTTCTCCTCGGGGAGAGAACCGAGGGTGGCGACGGTCACCTCCTCGCCGTCGCGGCAGGCGTTTCGCACGATCCCCACCGGGGTCTGCGGGGAGCGGTGGCGCAGGAGAATCTGCTGCGCCTCGCCGAGCTGGGTGGTGCGTCCTTTGCTTCGCGGGTTGTAGAGGGCGACGACGAAGTCGGCGGAGGCGGCGGCCTGAAGGCGGCGGCGAATCGTCTCCCAGGGGGTGAGAAGATCCGAGAGGCTCACGACGGCGAAGTCGTGCATGAGGGGCGCCCCGAGGCGCGCCGCGGCGGCCTGCACCGCCGAGATGCCGGGGACGACCTCGACGTCGACCTGCGCCCAGTCCCCGTCGTTCATCAGCTCCAGCACGAGCCCCGCCATGCCGTAAACTCCCGCATCGCCCGAAGAGACGAGGGCGACCGTGCTCCCCGCCGCGGCAAGTTCGAGGGCCTGGCGGCAGCGCTCCACCTCACGGGTCATCCCCGTGGAGACGAGCTCTTTTCCCTTCAGCAGATCGGGGATGAAGTCGAGGTAGGTGCGGTAGCCGACGACGATCTGCGCGGCCGCGATCGCTTCGCGCGCCGCGGGGGTGATGTGGGGATAGCCGCCGGGGCCGATGCCGACGACGTAGAGTTTGGGCATAATCGGATCCATTATCAAAGCAGGGGCGAATCTCTGGTGGCAGACGATTACTACCGGATTCCCGGGGTGGTTTTGAAGGTTTTCACCAACAACCCGAATGCAGAACCTTACAAAGCACACCCCCTGCTCGGGGATGCTGACTCTCGGCGCCAGGGGAGGCGCTACGAAGCACAAACGCCGTCAGG
>JARFUG010000057.1 GCA_029289095.1 Desulfuromonadales bacterium | reverse complement strand
GGAGTGAGGAGTGAGGAGTGAGGAGTGAGGAGTGAGGAGTGAGGAGTGAGGAGTGCAACTCGTTCCTCTCCCGGTCGGCTTAGACATTCACAGGAGATCCATGAAGAGTTCACGTTTTTTTATTCGCACCTTTCAGCTCGCCCTGATGGGGGGAGGGGCGATCTTTTTCATCTCCCTTCTTCTGCGCATCGGTTCGGGCTCCTCCGAGGCCGCTCCCGCCTATCAAAGCGCCCAGGCCATCCGAGGCTCGCTGGAGCGCACCGTCTCGAGCACCGGTACGCTGGCGGCGGTCGAAACGGTCGAGGTGGGGACAGAGGTCTCCGGCACCATCGAGAAGGTGCTGGTCGATTTCAACGACAGCGTCCGGCAGGGAGAGGTGCTCGCCGGATTGCGCCAGGACCTCTTCGTCGCTACCGTGAAGGAGGGGAAAGCCGGTGTGGCGCGCGCCCGGGCGGAGCTGGAGTTGGCCGAGAGGGAACTGGTGCGCTTCGAGACCCTCTTCAAGGCCGGATACATCTCCGAGCAGGAGTTTCTCCCCGCCCGCCTCAAGGTGGCGCAGTCCCGCGCGACCCTCGTCACGGCCGAGGCGGCGCTGCAGCGGGCGGAAACGAACCTGGAGAACACGGTGATCCGCTCTCCCATTGACGGCACCATCATCCAGCGCAGCGTTGATGCGGGCCAGACGGTTGCGGCGAGTCTCAATACGCCGACTCTCTTTCTCATCGCCCGCGACCTGTCGCGCATGCGCATCGAGGCGAAGGTCGACGAGACCGATATAGGCTTCATCCGCCAGGGGCAGTCGGTGCGCTTCACGGTTCAGAGCTATCCCGATCGGGATTTTTCCGGGACGGTCCGCCAGGTCCGCCTGCAGCCCGAAGTCTTGCAGAACGTCGTCACCTACACCGTCATCGTCGACGCCCTGAACGAAGAGGGGCTCCTCATGCCGGGGATGACGGCGACGGTCGATTTCGTCATCGAGCGCATCGAAGATGCGCTGCTGGTGCCGAGCGCCGCCCTGCGATTCTCACCCCCGGCAAATGGGGAAGAGAACGCTCCGCGGATGGGACGAGCCATCGCCTCGACGCGCGGTGATCGCCTCTATCGCCTCGACGAGGGGGGACGTCTGTACCCTGTCGCGGTGACCACGGGCATTTCGGACGGCCGGATGACGGTGGTGAGCGGAGAGGAGATCCACGAGGGGATGAGGATTGTGACCGGCCTGTCGAGGCCGCGCGAGAGTGCCCCGTCCGGGACGTCACTTTTCCGGGCCATGCAGCCGGGGAGGCCTGGGCGATGAGCGCGACGATCCTCGTTCGCGATCTCACCAGGGTCTTTCGTCTCGGGGATGTCGAAGTCCACGCGCTGCGCGGGATCTCACTTTCCATCGAGCGCGGGGAGTTCGTGGCGATCATGGGGACGTCGGGGAGCGGCAAGTCGACGCTGATGAACGTCCTGGGGTGCCTCGACCAGCCGAGCTCGGGAGAGTATCTGCTGGAGGGGACCGCCGTGAGCCGCCTGGGGGCCGAGCGCCTCGCCGACATCCGCAACGAGAAGATCGGTTTCGTCTTCCAGGGGTTCAACCTGCTGCCGCGCACCTCGGCGCTGGAGAATGTGGAGCTTCCGCTCCTGTACGATCGCCGCCGGCGCATCGCCGATCCGCGGGGGAGCGCGACGAGCGCCCTGCAGCGCGTGGGGCTCGGAGACCGCCTTGACCATGAACCGAACCAGCTCTCGGGAGGGCAGCAGCAGCGCGTCGCCATCGCCCGCGCTCTCGTCACCCGCCCGGCGATCATCCTGGCTGACGAGCCGACGGGGAATCTCGACAGCCGCACGACCCTCGAAGTCCTCTCGGTCCTTCAACAGCTCAACGACGAGGGGATGACCATCGTCGTCGTGACCCACGAGAACGAGGTCGCCGCCTATGCCGGGCGCGTTGTGGAGCTGCGCGACGGCCGCGTGCTGCGCGACTTCCCCGTCGAGGGGCGGCGTCACGCCGCCACCGATCTTTCGCAGATCTACGGAGGCGAGCGATGAGGGGGCGCAAGCTCGGCAAGGCGGCCTTTCTGAGCATCGTGCGCAACCCGATGCGCAGCCTCCTGACCATGCTCGGGATCATCATCGGCGTCTGCTCGGTCATCGCCCTCATGGCTCTGGGCGAGGGGTCGCAACGGGATATCGAGGAACAGGTCGCCTCTCTCGGCACCAACCTCCTCATCGTCCGGCCGGGGAGCACCCACATGGGAGGGGTGCGGGGCGGCGCAGGGACTCTCGGGTCGCTGTCGATGGCCGATGCCGAGCGTCTTGGCGAAGGGGCGGTCTACCTGCAGGGCGTCAGCGTCGAGGTGCGCGAGCAGGCGCAGGTGATCGCGGGGGGGAACAACTGGAATACCGGCGTCTTCGGCGTCTCGCTGGCCTACCCGCAGATCCGCAACTACCGCCTGGAGAGCGGCGCCTTCTTCGACGAACGCGACATCCGCACCCGGGCGAAGGTGGCCGTTCTCGGCAGGACGGTGGCCGACGAGCTCTTCGGGGGAGAGAACCCCGTCGGCGCCCGCATCCGCATCCGCAACGTTCCCTTCGAGGTGATCGGCGTGCTGGAGCCCAAGGGGCAGTCCCCCATGGGCTCGGACCAGGACGACCTGATCCTCGCCCCTTCCACCACCGTCCTATACCGTCTCGGCGACGGGCGCACGGTGCGTTCCATCGTGGCGAGCGCCGTCTCGGCCGGGGCGATGGAATCCGCCAAGGACGAGATCCGCGATATCCTGCGCCAGAGCCGGCGTCAGCTTCCCGGCGCCGAGGACAACTTTCGCATCTTCGATCAGAGCGAGATCAACCAGGCAGCCACCCGGGTGACGGGGACCTTGACCCTCCTGCTGACCTCCATCGCGGGGGTCTCGCTGCTGGTCGGCGGAATCGGGATCATGAACATCATGCTCGTCTCGGTCACCGAGCGAACCCGCGAGATCGGCATCCGCCTCGCCGTGGGCGCTCGCCCCCGCGACGTCCTCGTGCAGTTTCTCATCGAGGCGGCGGTCCTGAGTCTTTTCGGAGGGATTCTCGGCATCGCGGCGGGGCTCGGCCTCGCCTGGGGGCTCTACGTCGTCGCCGGCATGAGCGTCGTCTTCAATCCCGCTGTCATCGTCGTCGCCGTCCTCTTCACCGGCGCCGTCGGTCTCTTCTTCGGCTATTATCCCGCACGCAAGGCCGCCCGCATGAATCCCATCGACGCCCTGCGTTTCGAATAAAGACCCCCTCCTGCGGCCCCCTGACGGAGAGTGTCCTCGATTTTCCTGTCGACCGAGCAAGGACGTCTTGCTTGAGAGTCCCACCTCCGAAAATCGTAGCATTAAATTGAATTCAGAGTACAATGAGGTGTGCGTGAACAGGATGTGCGATGGCCAGAAAAACGAGCAACTCCGGTGTTTCCGGTCCAGCCGGGTGCGCGGATGAGCGCAGAGTCGCTGAACTGGAAGAGCGAATCCGCAAGGTTGAGCAGGAGCGTGATGCCGTTCTCGAGCGTCTGGGGCAGGCGGAACAGACCAAGTGGATGCTGGACGCGCTGATGGACCATCTCCCTGAGGGGATCGCCTTCGCCGAGACGCCGAACGTCCAGATCCGTCTCGTCAGTCGCTACGGACTGGAGATGTCGGGGCGCTCTTTCGGGGAGATTTCCAGGATCGATCCCTCCGACGCGGCAGACCTTGGGACTCTCCATCCGGACGGAACCCGCGCCAGGTACGAGGAGCTTCCACTGGTTCGGGCCACCCTCGCCGGGGAGGTTGTGCGCAACGAGGAGTGGCTTCTGCGACGCCCGGACGGCCGGGAAATCACAGTTCTGTGCAACGCCGGTCCGGTGCGCGACGCCCAGGGGCGGATCACGGGCGGAATTGTCGCATGGCGGGACATCGATCAGCTCAGGCTCACCAGGCGCACTCTTCGCACCGTCTCCGAATACAAGCTTGCCCTCGATTCGGCCCGGCTCGGCACCTGGGACTACAATGTCCTGTCGCGGCGCTTTTCCCTGGGGGAGAGATGCCGAACCCTTTTCGGAGCGATGGAGAGGGAGCTTTCGTACGAGCGTTTCCTGGCGCTGTTCGATCCCGAAGATCGCCTTCGACTGAAAGAGGAGATCGAGAGGGCGGCCTTCACCGGGGACGACGGGCACTTCAGCCTGGAAGTCAGGGTGAGAAATCCCGATGGGAAATACCGCTGGCTGCTCGTCAACGCCCAGGCTCTCTTTGCCAGGGCCGCAGAGGGGCGCAAGTCGGTACGCCTGATCGGGTGCGTCATGGACATCACCGAGCGCAAGAAGATGGAGCAGGATCTACGGGGCGCTCTCGAGGAACTCCGCGCAGCCAACAGGGCCAAGGACGAGTTCGTCGCAGTCGTCAGCCACGAACTGCGCACCCCGCTGACGATCATCATGGCGTCCCTGCAACTGCTGCAAAAGGACGACGTCCCCCAACGGGACTATCTGCTGAACGAAGCCGAGAGCGCCGCCGATCATCTGCTGGCGATTATCGAGGATCTGCTCGACTTCTCCCTTCTCGAGCGCAGAAAACTGGAGATCGGCCGAAGGCCCTTCGACCTGCGCGCCTGTGTCCAGAAGGCGCTGGGAGCCGTGATCGGGCGGGCACGGGAGAAGAGCCTTCCTCTCAACGTGGAGATTGCACCGCAAGTGCCTCAGTCGATCCTCGGCGATTCCGCCCGGCTGGGGCAGGTCCTTTTCAACCTTACGGACAACGCGGTGAAATTCACCGAGGCCGGGGAGGTGGCCCTTCGGATCGAACTGGTGGAAGAGTCGCTCGTCTTTTCGGTGCGTGACACGGGAATCGGAATTCCAGAAGAAAAGTTGCACATGGTGTTCGACGGTTTCGCCCAGGCGGACGCCTCGAGCACCCGCCGTTACGGAGGCACCGGTCTCGGTCTGGCGATCAGCAAGGGGCTGGTCGAGCTGATGGGCGGGAAGATCCGGGTCGAGAGTCGCGAGGGGGTGGGGAGCACGTTCATTTTCTCCCTTCCGCTCGCTTCGGCTTTGCCGGGCTGCGGTTGCAAAGATTGAATTGCGAAAATCGGCGCGGACGTGTATTTTGTCAAGGGTAAATAGATTCACGATCTTCTCGTCAGACAGGAGAATCCACACATGTTCGGTCTGGGCACGCAGGAACTGATCATCATTCTCGTTCTTGTCCTCATCATCTTCGGCGCCGGCAAGCTTCCCCAGGTGGGAGGCGCCCTCGGCAAGGGGCTGCGCAACTTCAAGGAGGGGATGAAGGACGGTGATCTGGAGGCCAAGAAAGTCGAGGACAAGAAGGACGTCTGAGCGCTTCTTCCTCTCTCGCATTTTTCCGGATTCATTCCGACGCCGTCGCCTTGCCGACGGCGTTTTTTTATCTGTCCGGCGCGGGCGCCGCCTCGGCATTTCGGGACGGGGCGTTATACTTGAAAAGCGATTGCTGCCACTCAATTTTCCGGAGGAGCGATGGAGCTGTACTGGAGGGCGCCAAGCCAGGGCGAGCGGCTCGAGGACCTGGTCACCGAGGAGGACGAGAGAAAGACGCGCGCGCTGCGCCGTGACGTGCGCTCGCTCGGGTATCTGCTGGGGCAGGTCATCCGCGAGCAGGCGGGCGAGGAGGTCTTCACCGCCGAGGAGGAGATCCGGCGCCTGGCGATCCGCCATCGCGAACTCACGGGTCTGGGGGAGGACGCTTTCGATCTCCCCGAGGAGCGTGAGGTGCAGCTAAGTGCGCTGCAGATCATCCGGGGGATGGACATCCCCAATGCGCACCAGATCATCAAGGCGTTCGCCACCTTTTTCGAATTGACCAACCTCGCCGAGAGCAACAACCGCAAGCGACGCAGCCGCGCCCATCGGGTCGCCCCAGCGCATCAGCCCAAGCCGGGCTCTTTGCGCGGCACCCTGCTGCGCATGCGCGAAGCGGGGATCGGCGCAGACGAGGCGCTCGAGTGGCTCGCAAAGATCGACGTGATCCCCGTCTTCACCGCCCATCCGACTGAAGTGGCGCGCCGCGTCGTGCGCTACAAGCGCCGGCGCATCGCCGCCGTGCTCGAAGGGCTCGACCGGCTTCCTCTGCCCGAAGACGAGGTGGAGAAGGGACAGGACGCGATCCTGGCGGAGATCACCGCCCTGTGGCAGTCCGACGAGGTGCGACGCAACCAGCCGAGCGTGGGGGACGAGATCCGCATGGGACTCGATCACTACGCCAATTCCCTCATCGCCCCCCTGCCGTCCCTCTACGGGAAAATGGCCAGGATCTTCCGAGAGGTGTACGGCGTCTTGCTCGAACCGGAGCAGCTCCCCACGGTCGTGCGTTTCGGCTCCTGGATCGGCGGCGACCGCGACGGCAACCCCTTCGTGACAGCCGACAGCACGCGCCAGGCCCTTTCCCGCGCGAGGGAGACGATCCTGCAGTTCTACATGGATGAGGTGGTCGCCCTTCGCGAGCTCCTGACTCCTTCCACCTTCCGGGTCGCGGCGGCCGCCGCCCTTACAGACGCCGTAAAGGACTACGGAAAACGGATGCCCCTCGCCCTGGAGGGCAAGACGTCCTATCCCGAGCGCGAGTACTACCGGCAATTTCTTCGTTTTGTTTTCTACCGGCTCGATCTCTCCCTGCGCGAGAGCGACCACCCGCACGCCTATGCGAACGCCCCGGAGTTCGCCGCCGATCTCGACCTGGTCGTCGCCAGCCTGATGACAGCCCGAGGGGAGCGCCTGGCGCGAAGCTTCGTCATCCCGCTTCTGCAGCGGGTCCGCACCTTCGGTTTCCATCTGCATGCCCTCGACATTCGCCAGCACGCCGCCGTCCACGCCGCCGCCGTCGCTGAGCTCGCCGCCGGCGCCGCCGACCCTGAGCGTCTGCCTCCCCCTCCTTCGGCACAGACGACGGAGCTCCTCGAGACGCTGCGCGCCCTGGCGCGCCTGAAGAGGGAGTTCCCCCCTGAGGCGATCCGCAGCTACGTCATCAGCGGAGCCGCCTCCCGCCAGGACGTCCTTTCGCTGATCCGCCTCCTGGAACTGTGCGGCGTTCAGGTCGCCGGCTCGCCCGGCAACGCCGATCCGGGGGTGATGCCCGTCCCCCTCTTCGAATCGATCGCCGACCTGAGAAACGCGCCGCAGATCTGCCGCTCATTGTGGAGCTCTGCCGAGTACGACCGCTATCTCGATTCGTGGGGGAGAACCCAGGAGGTGATGCTCGGCTACTCCGACAGCAACAAGGACGGGGGGATGCTCACCAGCGCCTGGGAGATCTTCAAGGCCCACCGCGACCTGCACCGGGTCGCCGAGGCGTGCGGGGTGAAGCTTCGTCTTTTTCACGGTCGCGGCGGGACGGTCGGAAGGGGAGGGGGACCGACGCACCGGGCCATCGTGGCCCAACCCCCGGGGGCCTTCAGCGGTTCGCTCAAGATCACCGAGCAGGGAGAGGTCATCAACTTCAAGTACGCCGACCCCGCCCTGGCGTTGCGCAATCTCGAGCTCATGGTGGCCGCATCACTCGAAGCGCTCGCCCGCCCCGGCCTTGTGTGCGCCGAGGTTTCGCCGGCATGGGAGGAGGCTCTGGAGGAGATGGCGCAGATCGCCTTCACCTTTTACCGCAGCAAGATTGCCGACAACCCTGATATCCTGCCGTACTTCGAGCAGGCGACCCCCGTTCAGGAGCTGGAACTGGCCCGCATCGGTTCACGCCCCGCCAGACGCAACCGCGGAGGAAGCCTCGACGACCTGCGGGCGATTCCCTGGGGATTCGGATGGATTCAGAGCCGTCACGTCATCCCCGGGTGGTTCGGCGTCGGGTTCGCCCTGGAGCGCTTCGCGCAAGGGGCACAGGAACGGACGGAGCTGCTGCGCGAGATGATGAAAGAGTTCCCCTTCTTCTTCGACCTGATCCGCAACGTCGAACTTGCGCTGACAAAGGTTGATCTCCCCCTTGCCCGGCTCTATGCCGAACTCGTGGAGGACGAGGCCCTTCGCGAGCGCGTCTTCTCGATCTTCGTGGAAGAATTCAGCCGCACCCGACGCATGGTCCTCCAGGTGACGGGACAGAGCCGGCTGCTCGAGAAGAACCCCGACATGGCCCGCTCCCTGATGCTGCGCAACCCCTATGTTGATCCGATGAGCCTTATCCAGATCGAACTCCTGCGCCGCAAGCGCCGTGGGGAAAGGAGCGAGGAGCTCGATTACGTTCTCGCCTCCACCATCAGCGGCATCGCGGCCGGGCTGCGCAACACAGGATAATGCCAACCTGCGGAATTTTCGTCTTTTCTTGCCCGCTCATCCCATTGTGAAGTATCCTTCGCCTTTGGAAACACCCTCTGTAGTATCCAGCCTCGATCCCCTCCGGAAAAACGACCGTCTTCGGGTCGGCTGGTTTTTTGCTGACGTGGCGAGGGGAATCTCTTAGAATAACTTTCCTGCGAAAAGTGAGAGTTTCATGTCCGGAAGTTGCCTCAACAGAAGAACCGATCTGCGCACCGATCTCAAAGTGCTGCAGAAGCAGTGCGATTACTTTGCCGACTCGAGCATAACGACCCATCTGCTTCATGCCATTCCGACCCTTCTGCTCATCCTGAACCAGCATCGGCAGATCGTTTTCGGCAACAGGACCCTGCTCGAACTGATCGGAATCGGTGATGCGGAGGGGGTTTACGGGAGGCGCCCCGGAGAGGCCCTGAGCTGCGTCAACACCCACGGCAGCGCAGGCGTCGATTGCGGCACGTCGCAGGCGTGCGAGGCGTGCGGGATGCTTGCAGCGATCCTGACGAGTCTGGCCGGTCGGCGCGAAGTGCGGGAGTGCCGCTTCATGCGCCACAGCGCAGGGAAGACCGAAGCCATCGACCTTTTGGTCTGGGCCACGCCGCTTGAGTTCGGCGCCGAGACCTTCACCGTTTTTGCCCTGAGCGACATCAGCCACGAGAAACGCCGTCAGGCGCTTGAACGCATCTTCTTTCACGACATCCTCAACGTCGTCGGCAGCATCAAGGGGTTCAGCGAACTCCTTCGCGATTATGACCCCGACGACCGCAGGGAGATCTACCAGGTCATCTACGATGCCGCAGGGCAGATGATCGACGAGATCGAGGCGCAGCGCACCCTCTCGGCGGCTGAATCGAAGGAACTGGTCGTACGACCGGGGCCGATCGTCATCACCCCGTTCCTGCAGCAGCTCGTCGAGATCTACCGTCAGCACGAGGTGGCCAGGGGACGTCGCATCGAACTGCGAGGACCTCTTCCCGACGGCGGGCTCGTCTCGGATCGGGTGATCCTTGCGCGCATTCTCGGAAACATGCTCAAAAATGCCCTCGAGGCATCTGAAGAAGGCGAGGCGGTCTCCATCGGCTGTTTCCGCAAGGAGGGGAGGATCGAATTCCAGGTACGCAACGGCGCCGTCATCCCCCCAACGGTTCGGATGGAAATTTTTCAGCGCTCCTTCTCCACCAAGGGGATCGGCCGCGGGCTCGGCACCTACAGCATGAAGATCCTGAGCGAGTACCTGGAGGGAGACGTCTCCTTCAGCAGCAGCGATGATTCCGGGACGATCTTCCGTCTCTGCCTTCCTCAAGCTCCCGTCGAACCGTGCACTGGTCGGTGAACCCACCTTTTTTTCGCTCCACCTGCCCGGATCTTTGCGCATGAATGCGACCTATCCACTCCTGTTCCTTCTTCTCGTCCTGGCCGGCGCTTACCTCCTCGTCCGGCACCTGCGCCAGGGGAAGGAGATGCAGGAGCGGACCGAACTCATCTTGAATTCGGTTTCCGACGCGCTGTTCTTTACCGACCGGCAGGGGCGTATCTGTCTGATGAATCCGGCCGCGGAAGCGATCGTCGGGCCGGGCGCGCAGGACGGGCGGGACCGTCCGGTCCGTGAAGTCGTTTCAGAAAAGCCGCTTGCCGACTACCTTCTTTTGCAATCCCCCGGAGAGACGGACCTGGAGATCTTCGACCACGGGAGGAAACAGAGGCGAATCTTTCAGGCGAAGACGTCCTCGGTAAGGAACCGAGGGAACGAGGTCACCGGTCTTCTCACGATCCTGCGCGACGTCACCCATGAGAGGCAGGTCGAACTGATGAAGAACGAGTTCGTCTCCACTGCCGCGCACGAGCTGCGCACCCCGTTGACTTCGATCATGGGCTATTCGGAGATCCTCATGTACCCCGAAGAGTTCGGCGGTTTCGATGCCGAGCGCCAGCGGGAGTTCCTGGCGGAGATCTACGAAAAGGCCGAAGGGCTCTCGCGGATGCTCAACGAGCTTCTCGACATCAGCCGCATCGAATCGGGTCAGGGGCTCTCTTTGGAACGCACCGTCTGTACAGTGGGAGAGATCGTCGAACGGGTCGTGCGCGAGTTCCGCATTCTTTGTCCCGAGCGCTCTTTCGATGTGGAGATCGAAGACCCCTCGATGGAGTTCTGCGTCGATCAGGGGAAGTTCGTCCGCATCCTCGACAACCTGCTGAGCAACGCGGTCAAATATTCTCCCGCGGGGTCTTTCGTGCGGGTCAGCGCCGACCTCATGGACAATTTCGTCCGTTTCACTGTCGAGGATCGGGGGATCGGCATGACCCCCGAGCAGCTCGATCGCGTCTTCGACAAGTTCTACAGGGCGGATACATCCGATACCGCCGTCGGAGGCATCGGCCTCGGGATGAACATCGTCAAGAACATCATCACGGCCCACGGCGGCACGGTCTGGGTCGAGAGCACTCAGGGCCTCGGGACGACAGTCAGCTTTCTCCTTCCCGTCGGGACGCTCCCCCATTTCGCATCAGACGACTCCTCTTCATTCCCGGCTCTTGCCACCAAGCCCTGATTCCCCTGCGATTCTCTTGCGTTTCCCCCCGCCGTAAAGCCCTCCGCCGCAAGGGGGATGGCGGCCTCTTGACACCCCTCGTCTGCGTGCTAAGTATTGGAGAAATCGAAAAAAGGAGAGCGTCATGGCACGTGCACAGCATGCGGATTCATCACGTGGTCGCCATGCGGAATCCCCTCGTCAGATTCCAAGGCAAGGGTGGCGGGATGTCCTTTTGCGGGTCAAGGACGAGCAGAAAAAGGACAATCTCTCGATCGTTGCAGCCGGGGTTGCCTTCTATTCGCTCCTGGCGATCTTCCCTGCCCTCGTCGCCCTTGTCTCGATCTATGGGCTGGTCGCTGATCCCGCAGATGTGCAGCGCCAACTGGAAGCCGTCGGCGGGCTCCTGCCGCCCGAAGCCTTCGGAGTGATCGAGGAGCAACTGCGCAATATCGTCACCGCTTCGGGGGGGGCGCTGAGCATCGGTCTGATCGGCGGCATCGTCTTCGCCCTCTGGAGTGCGGCCAAGGGGATGAAGGCGATGATCATGGCTCTCAACATCGTCTACGACGAGGAGGAGAGCCGGGGCGTCATCAAGTACAACGGCGTCGCCCTGCTGCTGACCCTCGGAGCGATCCTCTTCTTTCTCGCCTCCATACTGCTCATTGTCGTCGTCCCGGCCCTTCTGGCAACCATCGGATTCCCCCAGGCCCTTGAACCCTGGATTGCCTTCCTGCGCTGGCCGCTGCTGGCGCTCGTGGTCACTTTTGCCCTGGCCGTTCTCTACCGCTATGCGCCGGCCCGCGACGAGCCGCAGTGGCGCTGGGTGAGTTGGGGGTCGGTGCTGGCCACGGTTCTCTGGCTCATTCTTTCGGCCCTTTTCTCCTTTTACGTCTCGCGCTTCGGAAACTTCAACGAGACCTACGGTTCTGTCGGCGCCATAATCATCCTGCTCATGTGGCTCTTTCTGACCGCCTACGTCTTTCTGATCGGCGCTGAGTTCAATGCCGAACTTGAGCACCAGACGTCGCGCGACAGCACCCGAGGAAAGCCCCGCCCGATGGGGAAGCGCGGCGCCCATATGGCCGACACGACCGGCAAAAAGCCGTAGCTGCGAAGACTTGACAAGCCTCGGGGATCGGCGGATAGTACGTCAGGAGTCAGGAGTCAGGAGTCAGGAGTCAGGAGTCAGGAGTCAGGAGTCAGGAGCCAGGAGCCAGGAGCCAGGAGCCAGGGGCCAGGCTAAAAGCCAAAGGCTATAAGCGATAGGCTGCACCCAACCTGATAGTGAAAACCCCGCATTTCATCTCTTGGAGTTCGTGTGATCGATCCGTACGATCTGGCGTTGATCGTTCTGGGCGTTCTGCTGGTCCTCATTGCCATCGTGCTTCTGGTGCGGCGGATATGGGGGAAGGGGTCGTCCGCTCCCGCTTATGAGCTGCGACCGGAGTTCCTCAGTCACCAGGAACTCACCCTCGTCCCTCTTATCGAAGAGGCGTTCGGAGACTTCAGAGTCCTGTTTCGGACCCCTCTCGAAACGGTCATTCAGCCAACGGCCTCCTCGGCACGGAAGCGCCGCCGGGCTATCGAATCCCTGAAGGGGCGTACGGTTCCGATCCTGTTGTGCCGCAGGGCCGATTTCACTCCCGTGGGAGCGATCGTTCCTGGGGATGAGGAGAATGTCCTCTTTGCGGAACTTGACGCCTGCGGCATCGTCGTGCTGCATGTGTCGGCGACCGCGCTTCCGGCCCCCCAGGAACTGCGCGCAGAGTTCGACCGTCGCTCAAGCGGCGACGAAGCGCAAGACGTCGAGATCGCAGGGGAGGAAGACGAAGAGTGGAGAATCGGGACGCAACTCCCCCGCTCGGAGGAGGAAGAAGGGCGCTGGCTCGACGGGATTTCGCCTCAAGCCCCGGTCCGGGAAAGTAAGGAGCGGGAAAACAAAGAGGTCGAGGAGAAGGGGGATGCGCAGCTTTTCTGCCCGCAATGCGGCCTGGCGATGACGCGCCGCCGTATGGTGAGAGGCCCCCATGCCGGCCGCGATATCTGGGTCTGCTCGAACTTCCCCACCTGCCGAAAGACCGTTCCGGTCCTTCCGGAGAGACCCTGACCTGCGGCTCAGCTCTTCGCTTCGAAGAAGGTCAGCTCCCATTCCCCTGAGACCGCATCGTGCCGCAGGATGTAGAGAGCGCCGTCGACGCCGCGCACCTTGAAGTATCGGTGATCCGGGGCGATCCAGCGGTCGAGCACCTCGCAGATCTCTATGCGGCGTCCGCCGATGTGAAAGGCCCGCGGCGTTTCTTCTCCCCGGTACCCCGCGTAGCATTCCACTTCGACCCTGAACCCTTCCATCTGGTTGCGTCCTCCTCACTTTCCCGAAGTTCCTTCAGCATACCCCGGCTTCGCTCGGCGACAACCGTGGCGTTGTGGGAGCCCTTTGCGCCTGTTAAACTGAGAAAAGACCATTTTTCAGGAAGGAGAGGACCCATGCGTCGCACGATTCGCGGCTTTGTCATTGCCATTGTCCTGCCCTCGGCACTTCTTTTTTCCTCCTGCGCAACGGTGCCGATCACCGGTCGCGAACAGATTCGACTCGTTCCCGAGGAAACTCTTCTCAGTGCCAGTCGGCAGCAATACAGTCAGATGATGGCGGAAGTGGATACGATAGAGACGACCGCCGATGCCCGAATGGTGCAGGAGGTCGGAACGCGCATTGCCGCCGCCGTGGAGGATTTTCTCAAGGAACAGGGAATGACCCAACGTTTCGAATGGGAGTTCAACCTGGTGGACAGCCCCGAGATGAACGCATGGGCCATGCCGGGAGGGAAGATCGCGATCTATCGCGGGTTGCTGGAGATTACCGATACGCCTCCCCGCCTGGCAGCGGTGATGGGTCATGAGGTGGCGCACGTCGTTGCGGGACACGGCAGCGAGCGTCTGAGCCAGGGATTGCTGACCCAGATGGGAGGGATGGCCCTTTCGGCCGCCCTGTCGAACCGGCCGGATCAGACCCGCGCCCTGTGGATGCAGGCCTACGGGCTCGGCGCTCAGGTCGGGGTTCTGCTCCCTTACAGCCGCCTGCATGAACGTGAGGCCGACCGTCTTGGGATGATCTTCATGGCGATGGCCGGATACGATCCCCATGCGGCCCTCGATGTCTGGACCCGGATGGCCGAGCGGGGAACCGGTCCCGGTGTGCCGGCCTTCCTGAGCACCCACCCCACCGACGAGCAGCGAATCAGGGATATCCGCTCCTACCTCCCTGAAGCCCTGCAGTATTACCGGCCCCGTCGCTGAGTCTCCTCCGAAAAACGACGAAAGCCCCGCCGGAGCGGGGCTTTCGAGAGATGGGACACCGGCACGGCCACGGCCAGCTTTACGCCAATCCGGGTCGAACTCGAAGCTTCTGCGCCGATGATCCCCTTCGCTCCTTAGCGGGCCGATGAGGTCATCGACTTCATGGCAGCGGTTCGTCGGATGGGGAGAGAAGACTCCCGACGTTAGACCGTGCAATGCCGATGTCTTTCCGATATGGGGGATGCGGACCAGCTCTACGGCAGACCGGTTCGGCCCTGCAACACTCTACCGACCGGTGATGCGCTCTTTCCTTTTTTCTGCGCATCGTCGAAGAGGGTTCTTTCCGCATCCTTTTCAAAGATCTTGATTATCATTATACAGCGTCTTCATCCGGATGCAAATGGGCGCAGGTCGGAAACGAACCGGAGTTTCGAATCGGTTGTGTTAACATATCCGGATATTCCAAACGGAGGTCTGTCATGTCAGCAGCGCCGCAAGCGATTCGCCTCGAAGATTACCGTCCCCCCTCCCATCTGGTCGATGAGATCGACCTGCATTTCGATCTGGACGAGAACGCCACCATCGTCAGGGCCAGGCAGAAGATCCGCCGAAATCCGGCGCTGAGCGGAGGTGAAGCGCTCGAACTCTTCGGCAGCGCCTTGACGCTGCTCGCCCTGAAGATCGACGGCAGGATCCTTGAACCACCGCAATACCGCATCGAAGGAGAGATCCTGACGATCCCCGCCACACCCGAGAACTTCGAACTGGAGGTGGTCACCCGAATCGCTCCGGCGGCCAACACCGCCCTGGAGGGGCTCTACCTCTCCTCCGGCAACTTCTGCACCCAATGCGAGGCCGAGGGGTTTCGCAAGATCACCTGGTATCCGGACCGCCCCGATGTGCTGGCGCGCTTCACCACCACCCTCACGGCCGATCGGGAGAAGTTCCCTGTTCTGCTCTCCAACGGGAATCTGGAGCGCCAGGGAGAGCTCCCCGACGGGCGCCACTTTGCCCGCTGGCGCGATCCCTTCCCCAAACCCTCCTATCTCTTCGCACTGGTGGCGGGAAATCTCGTGAAGAAGGAGGACGTCTTCGTCACCGCTTCCGGGCGCGAGGTGACGCTGCAGATCTGGACCGAAGAGCGCAACCGACACAAGTGCGACCACGCGCTGGAATCCCTCAAAAGGGCGATGCGCTGGGACGAACAGACGTACGGGCTCGAATACGATCTGGACATTTACATGATCGTGGCGGTGGACGACTTCAACATGGGAGCGATGGAAAACAAGGGGCTCAACGTCTTCAATTCCAAGTACGTCCTCGCCTCCCCCGAGACCGCCACCGACGCCGACTACCAGGCGATCGAGGAGGTCGTCGGCCACGAGTACTTCCACAACTGGACCGGCAACCGGGTGACGTGTCGCGATTGGTTCCAGCTCTCTCTCAAGGAGGGGCTCACCGTCTTTCGCGACCAGGAGTTCGCCGCCGACATGACGAGCCGGGCGGTCAAGCGCATCGACGACGTGCGCCTGCTGCGAAACACCCAGTTTCCCGAGGATGCCGGCCCCACGGCCCACCCGGTGCGCCCCGCCTCGTATGTGGAGATCAACAACTTCTACACCGCCACCGTTTACAACAAGGGGTCCGAGGTGATTCGCATGTACCAGGCGCTCCTGGGGCGGGAGGGATTCCGCAGAGGACTTCGCCTCTACCTGGAGCGACACGACGGTCAGGCGGTCACCACCGACGACTTCGCCGCCGCCATGGCCGAGGCGGGGGGGATCGACCTCGATCAGTTCAAGCTCTGGTACAGCCAGGCCGGCACGCCGCATCTCGATGTCGCGCGCAGTTGGAATCCCGCCGAGGGAACGCTGACTCTCACGGTGCGCCAGAGCTGCCCACCGACCCCAGGTCAGGAGGAAAAGAAGCCCTTCCACATCCCCTTCGCCGTCGGCCTCCTCGACCAAGCAGGAAACGACCTCCCTCTGCAACTCCAAGGGGAGGAGACGCCCGCTCCCGGGGCGACCCGCGTCCTGGAGCTGCGCCGAGCCGAGGAGGTTTTCACCTTTACAGGACTTTCGAAGGAGCCCGTCCCTTCGCTCCTTCGCGGCTTTTCCGCTCCGGTCGTCCTCAAGAGCGATTTCACAGAGGAGGAGCTCGCCTTTCTCCTCGGTCACGACAGCGACCCATTCAACCGATGGGAGGCGGGACAGCAGCTCGCGTCCAAGGTGCTGCTGCGGAGCGTAGAGGCGGTGCAAAGGGGGGCGGAGCCCACATCCGATCCCCTCCTTCAGGAGGCCTTCGCCCGCACCCTCGCCGACCGGAAGGCCGACCCCGCCCTGGTGGCCCAGGCCCTCACCCTGCCGACCGAGACGTACCTGGCCGAGCAGATCTCCAATGCCGACCCCGAGGCGGTCCACCGCAGCCGCGAGGCGCTGCGCTGCGCCCTCTCCGAGGCGCTTGGCGCGAGTTTTCGGGATGCATACCAGGCGAACCGCGTGCAGGGGGAGTATAGTCCCGATCCGCAGTCGGCGGGGCGCCGCGCCCTGAGAAACCTCTGCCTCGCCTACCTGAGCGCACCCCAAGGAGACGAGGGGGCTGAGCTCGCCTGGCGGCAGTTCCAGTCGGGGGACAACATGACCGACCTGCTGGCGGCTCTCACCTCGCTGGCCAACCTGGAGAGCCCCCGCCGGCAGGAGGCCCTGGAGGTCTTCTACCGACGCTACGAGAGCGATCCGCTGGTCATCGACAAGTGGTTCACCATCCAGGCGACCTCCCGCCTGCCGGACACTCTGGAGAGGGTGCAGGAGCTCCTGCGTCACTCCGCCTTCAACATGAAGAACCCCAACCGGGTGCGCTCCCTCATCGGCGCCTTCGCCCAGGGGAATCCCGCCCGCTTCCACCGCCGCGACGGGGCCGGATATACCTTTTTGACCGATCGCGTCCTGGAGCTCGACCGCATGAACCCCCAGGTCGCCGCAAGGCTGGTCACGCCGCTGACGCGCTGGCGCAGATACGACGAGATCCGCCGTCACAGGATGAAAAAGGAGCTCGAACGCATCGCGGCCGTTGCCGGGCTTTCCCGCGACGTGAACGAAATTGTCTCGAAGAGTTTGGCGTAAAGGAGTGAGGAGTGAGGAGAAAAACACATCTCGAGAGCTCCTCCGCACTCATAGAAGGACCTGAATAGAACGAATCTTCCGCAGATTCCAAAAATATCCCCTTCCCGAGAAGGGGTAAGGTGAGGCGTATTTTCTCCCCTCCTATTTTAGGAGGGGCTGGGGGTGGTAAGGTCTTCTTGATCTCTACCACCCCCCGCCCCCCTCCTGATCCAGGAGGGGGAGAAGACCCATGCGGAAGATCAGTACTAATCGGGTAGAAGGAAGAGGAATGAATAGAAAGCAGATCGTCATTGTCGGATGCGGGGACATCGGACGGCGGGTCGCGCGGATCGCCCTGGCGCAGGGAATGGCCGTCGCGGCTCTGGTTCGTTCGCCGGAGAAGGCAGGTGAGCTGGAGGCGATGGGGATTTCCGCCGTCGCCGGAGACCTTGACGCGCCCTCTCCCGTCGACGGCCTTCCTACCCGTGGCGCCGTCGTCTTCTACTTCGTCCCTCCTCCCGGCGGGGGGGAGATCGATACCCGGGTGCGCACCTTCTGCGGCTCCATCGAGCCGGGAGAAGAGCCGGAAAAAATCGTCTATCTGAGCACCACCGGCGTCTACGGCGACACGCGCGGCGAGTGGGTCACAGAGGAGACTCCCGTCAATCCGCAGACGTCACGGGGGCGACGACGACTCGATGCGGAGGAGCTTCTGCGCAATTGGGGGAGGCACCGAAGAGTTTCCACCATCATTCTGCGGGTCACCGGGATCTACGGTCCGAACCGTTTTCCCCTCGACCGCATCAAGGGGGGGCATCCCGTCCTCCGCGAAGAGGAAGCTCCCTACACCAACCGTGTCCATGCCGACGATCTGGCGCGGGTCTGTCTCGCCGCCGCAGAGCGCGGCGAAGACGGCGAGGTCTTCAACGTGAGCGACGGCCGCCCCGGCACCCTCACCGAGTACTTCGACGCCGTGGCCGACGCCTTCGGACTGCCGCGCCCTTCCCGCGTCACCATGGAGGAGGCCCGCAAGGTCATGACGCCCCTCATGCTCTCCTACATCGCCGAGTCGCGCCGCATCGACAACCGCCGCATGCGCGAGCGCCTGGGGGTCGAGCTCCTCTATCCGACGCTGGAGGCGGGGATCCGGGGGAGCCTGGAGGAGATGGGCTAAATCATTCTCACGCTCGTTCGCTGGCGCTCACTAAAGACGCGAAGACGCAAAGACACAAAGAGAAAAAGACTTTGGCCCTCTTGGCGACTTTGCGGCTTTGCGTGAGATAGCTTTTCCTTGTCTTTTGCGTTAAGAGAGTGTCGGTTGAACCCGGCGGGAATCCGGATAGTCTGGAGGAAAATGCCGGAATAAGGGGGAGAGCGATGATCCCGAAACGCATGTTCGGCAATACAGGGGTGGAGGTGACCCGTCTTGGGCTGGGGGGCGAGGGGGTGCTGCGCACCTACGGCAGGCACAAGGAGGCGCAGGCGGTGATCGGGCGGGCGCTCGCCCTCGGGATCGACTACTTCGAGTCGGCCCGGGCCTACTCGGGGAGCGAGGCGTACTATGGGGCGGCTCTGGGGGAGAGGCGAAAGGAGATCTTCCTCAGCAGCAAGTCGCACGCCCGCTCTGCTGCAGGGGCGTCGGCGCACCTCGAGGAGACGCTTCGAAACATGAAGACGGACTGGCTCGATCTCTGGCACGTCCACGACGTGCGCAGCGAGGCGGACCTCAAGGAGATCTTCGCCCCCGGCGGCGCCATCGAAGCCTTCGATCGGGCAAAGAGGGAGGGGAAGGTGCGCTATGTGGGAGTGTCGGGGCACGAAGAACCGCAGATTTTATTGAAGGCCTTCGAGCTCTACGATTTCGACGCCGTGCTGATGCCGGTGAATCCCGCCGAACCCCACTTTTTGAGCTTTCTCGAAAACGTCTTTCCGGTGGCGAAGGGGCGGGGGATGGCGGTGATCGGGATGAAGGTCCTCTGCCGGGGGCTGGGGGTGCAAATTCCCGAAGCGCGAAGGGCGCGCGAGTGGATCCGCTACGCCCTCGCGCATGACGTCTCGACGATCGTGGTCGGGTGCGATGACCCGGAGCAGGTGCAGGAGAACGTCGCCGCTGCGCAGTTGGAGCCGATGAACGAGCAGGAGAGGAGGACCCTCGAGAAGATCGTCGCGCCGTACGCCCGCAGGCTCATGTACTACAAGTGATGGTCTCGCACGCCGAGACAGAGGATCGGTTGGCGCTCAGAAAGAGCTTTCCTGGATTTTGAACTGATTTCAGCGAATCGGTTGCACGGAAAAATATTTCCGCTCCGGACGGCCGACGGCGCCATAGATCAGTTCCGCGTTGAGCTGGCCGCAGGCGGTAAGATATTCGAGGTAGCGTCGGGACGTGGTCCGGCTGGCGCCGATCAGTACGGCGACCTCCTCGGCGCTGTATCCCTTGGGGTGGGGCTGTTCGAAAACCGCCCGAATCTTGCGCAGCGTCAGAACGTCGATGCCTTTCGGATGGACCGGTTCACCGGGACTGGCGGCTTTGAAGTGATGCAGCAGGCGATCGACCTTCTGCTGATCCAGGGTCGCCGCGCTCGCCAGGCGCCGGCGATGTTCGCAGAAGCGTTCCAGAGATTCCTTGAATCGGGGGA
>JARFUG010000056.1:2375-20009 GCA_029289095.1 Desulfuromonadales bacterium | reverse complement strand
GCGACCTTCGGGTTATGAGCCCGACGAGCTACCGGACTGCTCCACCCCGCGTCAGGAGGTGTGGACAATATCCGCTGCGGCGACGATTGTCAACTCCTTTTTTCGGTTGCCGCCTGTCCGACCGAGTGACTACGGAACCAGTCGATAAACCTCGGAATACCATGCTCGATCTTCACCCCGGGAGCATAGCCGAGCACCCGCTTTGCCTTGTCGATATCGGCAAAGGTGCACAGAACATCTCCGGGTTGCATCGGCAGGCGCTCGAGAGCGGGGGTGCGCCCCAGAGCGCGGCCGAGAAGATCGACGAGCGACGCCAGGTCGACCGTGCACGACTCGCCGAGATTGAAGATGTCAAAGAGGGGCGATTGTGCGCGCTCCACCCACTCCAGAGCGCCGAGGACCCCCTGCAGCGTATCGGTGATGTAGGTATAATCGCGACGAGTCGATCCGTCACCGAAAAACGGCAGAGGGCGCCCCGCCTCGATAAGGCGGGCAAACTTGTGAATGGCGAGATCGGGACGCTGGCGGGGACCATAGACGGTGAAAAAGCGAAGGCACGCCACCGACAGGCCGTAAAGATGGTGATAGTTGTGACAGAAGAGTTCTCCCGCTTTTTTGGTGGCGGCATAGGGGGAAATTGGCCAGTCCACCGCATCGCTCTCGGCGAAGGGGGTCTTCTCGTTGTTGCCGTACACCGATGACGACGAGGCAAAGACGATGCGACCGATCCCCCATCGCCGGCAGGCTTCGAGCACCTCGAGAGTGCCCGCCACGTTCACCTCGTTGTAGAGGGAGGGATTCTCGATCGACGGGCGCACGCCGGCCATGGCAGCAAGGTGAACGAGCGACGAGCGCTCCGGTGATCCCAGAGCCGCTATCGCCCTGTCGAGGTCGGAGCGTCTGCGAATGTCGCCTTTGACGACGACCAACCCGCCTCCGCACTGCTCGGCTGCGTGTCGCACTTCGGCGATATTGGTCTCCTTGACGGCAGGGCTGTAGAAAGGATTGAAGTCGTCGAGAATAACGACACGTCGCCCTTGTGCGAGAAGAGCTTCCGAAAGATGGGAGCCGATGAAACCGGCCCCTCCGGTGACAAGTACCGCCATCGAATCACTCATGTCGGTTTACCTTCTGCGGACCAGCGGGGTGAGCTTCTCCTCTGCACGTAGACGGGAGGCCGCCGCCGAGGCGTGTTGCTCCGACTCGTAAGGTCCGACGAGAACCCGGGTCCAGACGCCTTTCTCTCCCAGATCAGCCTGCTCGGTATACGAGGAGTAACCGAGGGAGACCAGGCGCTCCTTCAGTCGGAGGGCATCGACGGCATCTTGGAACGATGCGATCTGCAGCGTGTAGCCCCCCCCCGGGGAGGCGGGGGGGATGGTTCCGCCGGCCGCCGCGACAGAGGAGGGCGCTGCAGCCGGTCTTGGCGGTGGATCGGCGTTTTTTATAACCTCCTGTGCGGAGGAAGGAGGAGTCGGGGGCGCCTTCGCTTCCTCGCTCCTGGAGGGCTTGGTCTGCCGGGGAAGATTAATGCCGCTCCCCATGGGGGGCTGATCGCTTTTGGGCAGCGTCTCGAAAAAAGTCAGTTCCTCGACCGGGGCCGCCGCTGTCTCGGAGGGACGACTCGCCGCAGGGGGAGCGGCGACCGAAACCCGATCGGGCGGCGGGGGGGGCGCCTGAACGATCTCCGGGGAGGAACTCATCCGCCCGACCATGATCCCCAGGGCGAAACTGACCAGGGAAACGGCAAGGACGAGTGCGAGAAAGACAGTTGCCTGCCTCTTCTCGACTCTGCGTTGGCTGCGGCTCGCCATATTCTGCCTCATGACACGATCTCCCGACTACATCTGCTCGGGCGTTGAGACGCCGAGCAGAAGGAGCGCATTGGCAAGAACAGTGCGCACGGCGTTGACGAGATAAAGCCGGGCGCGGCTGATCTGGGCATCGTCGGTAAGAACCCGCTGACGATTGTAGTAGCTGTGGAAGACGGCGGCCAACTCCTGCAGGTAGAAGACGATGCGGTGCGGCTCAAGCTGTTTGGCGGCACTCTCCAGAGCTTCGGGGTAGCGGGCGAGGATCTTGGCAAGGGCGATCTCCTCTTCGAGACGAAGGGCCGAGAAGTCGGCCTCCCCATGCTTCGGGACCTCAACCCCCTGCTCGGCTGCATTGCGGTTGATGCTGCAGATCCGTGCATGGGCGTACTGGACGTAGAAAACAGGATTATCGGCACTTTGCTCCTTGGCCAGAGCCAGATCGAAATCGAGCTGACTATCGGAGCGGCGCATGAGAAAGAAGAACCGGCAGGCGTCGCGGCCGACCTCCTCGACGACATCGCGAAGCGTCACGAACTCACCGGAGCGCTTCCCCATGGTGACCGGCTCGCCTGCCCGAAGGAGGTTGACCATCTGGATCAGCAGGACCTCCAGATCCTCAGGAGCATGTCCGAGTCCGGCGAGAACGGCTTTGATTCGTGGAATGTAGCCGTGATGGTCTGCGCCCCAGACGTCGATGACCCGGTGAAATCCCCTCTCGAACTTCTCCATGTGATAGGCGACGTCGGAGGCGAAATAGGTAGGCGTGCCGTCTGAACGGATCAGAACGCGGTCTTTGTCGTCGCCGTAGTCCGTCGTGCGGAACCAGAGCGCTCCCTCGTCCTCGTAAGTCAACCCCTTTCGGCGAAGCTTGTCAAGTTCCAGGGCGACCATATCGCGCTCGTAGAGGCTGCGCTCGCTGTACCAGTTGTCGAAACGGACGCCGAACTCCTGGAGATCGCGCCGGATCCAGTCCAGAACGGTCTGCATTCCGAAAAGACCGCACACCCCGAGCGCCTCGGCTTCAGGGAGCTGTGCGATTTCCAATCCCTTACCGCCCAGCAGGTCACGGGCGATCTCCCGGATGTAATCGCCCCTGTAGCCGTCTTCGGGAAAATCGACGGTCTCACCGAGCAACTCCCTCAGCCGCAGCCAGATCGAGCGGCCCAGAAGATTGACCTGATTGCCTGCGTCGTTGATGTAGTACTCGCGCTGCACCTCGAATCCCGCGGCCTCCAGGATGGAGGCCACCGCATCACCCGTGGCGGCCCCACGACCGTGTCCGATATGCAAGGGACCGGTCGGATTGGCACTGACGAACTCCACCTGCACCCGCATTCCGCAACCGAGCGAACTGCGACCGAAGGCGCTCCCCTTCTCCGTTATCTCATCGAGAACCCCGAACCAGCAGCCCGGGGCGAGAAAGAAATTAATGAAACCGGGGCCGGCGATCTCCACCTTGTCGACGATTCCCCCTGCATCACCCAGAGCACTGCGGACGATTTCGGCGATCTGCCGGGGGGACTTTTTCTCCGCCTTTGCAAGCACCATGGCCAGGTTGGTGGCAAAATCGCCATGCTCGGAGCGCGCCGGCAACTCGAGAACGATCTCAGGCGTCACTCCGGAGTGAAGCAACCCCTGGGAAAAACAGGCTTGCAGGGCGTCGGCGATATGCTGTCTCAGGCGATCTTTCATCTCAGGTCTTTCTTTCTGTAAGGGAGGAGACACCACGACCAGGAGCAGGCGCGGGCCCGGATCGATCCGTACGCGAGAGGGGCCGCAAAAGGAGTGTATGTTATCGGCCCCTCTTTCGGCTGTCAAGGAGTTGAAAAGGAGGATGGAAAGGCAAAACGGCGGGAACCTACCGGTTCCTGGAAGCCTCCTCGGCAGAGACGGAAGGGGGATGAGGGGCGCGGGGGCGGAACTGATAGACCAGTTCGTCCTCCTTGACCATGCCCAACTCCCTGCGCGCCACCCCCTCGATCGTTCTCAGGTCGTTGCGCAGGGAATCGATCTCCCGGCGCAATTCGGCGGCGACCTCCGTCTGGGCGGCGATCTCGGCTTCGAGCCCCTGTTTCTGTTTTGCATATTGAAGGGCGCGAAGAAGGCCTTTTTCGCCGAAAACCGCAAAACCGAGAAGGAGCGCGATCAGTACAAGGGGGACAATCGGGAGTTTTCGTGAAGTGGGTGGAGAGGGAGCTTCGGAAGAGCTCATGCGCGATCCTGCTGAATTTGCCCGCCGGAGATATCCGGCGGGCGATTACGGTCAATTCACTGCGATCTGATCGCGGATCCCCTCAAGGGTCTTGGAGCCGATCCCCTTGACCTTGAGCAGATCTTCGGGGGAGGAGAATTCCCCCTTTTCCGTGCGGTAATCAATGATGTTCTGGGCGGTCACCTTTCCGATGCCGGGAAGCCTCTGAAGTTCCGAAGCGCTCGCGGTGTTGACATTGACGCTCAGGACAGCCGCCTGGACCGACGGTTCTGAAGAAGCTTCAATGTCGACCGGAACGGTCAGGAAGAGAAAGGTGCAGACAGCAAGGGTTAGTACAAAAAATCTCATGATTGGTCCCATCCTTTTTGCATTCTATTGCCACACTCCCTCCCCGCGACTCCCCTCCATCCCCCCTTTCCGGTCTGTTTGGCGGCTTGGGAATTCAAATCATGGTAGTTTCGTAGCACACTTGCATGCCGAAGGCAAACGCTTTTTTAATCTACTGGTACTGTGCGGCGCCGAACCGTCCTCCGATCCCAGTCACCCGCCCCAGGCCGGTCAAAGCGAAAGAGATCAGGTATTCGGTATCCTCTGGACGATCCCGCAGTGTGAGAAAGACGCTCCAGCACTGGGCTCTGTACTCGAGGTTCACGACTTTTTCGAGGGTTCTCCCGACGTCGAAATCATATCGATGCTGGTAGTTCAGGTAAACCGGCCGCAGCACGGCGAGGTCGACCCCCGCCCCAAGGTAGCTGAAAAGGTCTTCGTGGTAGCGGTAGCTCAGGGCCAAGGCGTTCCCTGCCGTGTCCCAGACTCTGGCGCCGACATTGAAAACGAAGAATCGGTCGAGAAAATCGTCCCGCGAGTCGACGTCAAAACGGGTTTCGAGTTCGAGATGGCTCCATCGGTTGGGGCGTGCGATGAGTTCGGCGCGCACGTCGGAAAATCCCTCGCGAGGCTCGGTCGGCAACAGAAGATCGGCGCCGGTGTCTTGAAAGTCGTAGGCCTGCGAAAGCCTCAGATAGAGAAACTCGTGGTAGGCGGAGGGTTCCGAAGGGGCGCTCAGTCTGGCGATGAAGCGATTTACGAGGGCGTACTCGATGCGGTTCTGCGGCTCGATGGCATCCAGAACATCGAATTGCGGCAGCCTGCCCTGATCCTTGTCCGGGATATAGGTGTAGAGGACCTCCGGCTGCACCCTGTGCTCGATTCGGTGCACCCGACGCCCGTCGACATCGAAAGCGCGGCTGAACCGGCTGGAGAGGCGGGTAGTGAAGTCGAAGATCCCCTGGCGCTCGAACCCTCCATCATCGTCGCTCCAATAGAGTCTCTCGCGATAGCCGACGGCGGGGCGCACCTCCAGGATTTCACCGGGGTGAAAGGTCGCCGAGAGTTCGGGGCGCATGATTAAACGTTGTCCGGTCACCCCTTCGCGCCGCCAGAAGTTCGTCACAGAGGTGTCGAAGGCGAAGAAAAACGGTCCGTCGCCCATGGGACGTCGAAGGGAGGCAAAGGCGACTTCGGGCAGACGCTGCAAGGTCGCGTCGCTCCCTTCGACAAGATTTCGGGTGTAACTGAACTGCCCTGCCAGCGAGTAGTATGGCCAGTACCTGGAAAAGGCGACGACCGAGCGGGTTTCCTCCCGGTTGTACTCCCCCGCGACTTCGCCGAAGGTCTCGAAATATTCGCGATCGCTCACCCATTCCACATCGGCGGTCACCCTCACATCGCCGGGGAGGCGTCCCACATGGCGCCAGTCTACGGCGGTGTAGTCCGGTTCGGCGGAGAAGCCGCTGACATGATAGATGTTGAACTCGCCGGTTTCCGCCTCGCCGAAAATGTAGCGATATTCCACCCCTTTTCCGAGACCGAGACGCGAGAGGTAATCGAGATGGAAGGTGGCGTCCTGATTCTGGGCGATGACCTGGTACCAGGCGATGGAGGCCTGGGTTCCCCGGCGGTTGGAGGCGCCGAAACGGGGCATGAGAAAGCCCGATTCCCGCTCCGTCTTCACCGGATAGAAGAAATAGGGGGTATAGAGAACGGGGATGTCGCGCAAATAAAAGACGGCGTGGCGCGCCCGCGCATACCCCCCGACGGTGACGTCGAGTCGTCGTGCGCTGAATTTCCATGACGGCACCTCCCCCTCGCAGGTGGTGAAGGTGCCTTTTTCGATGCGGTAGTCCTGATCCCCAAGGCGCTCGATGACATCGCCGGCGACCCGGAACTGATGCTCGCGAAGCAAAATGCGCCCCCCAATCAGGCGTCCCCTGCCGGTTGCCAGATCGAGTTCCATCCGCTCTGCTTCCACCAGGGCCTCAGGGTCGGTCAGACGGACATTGCCGAGTGCGCTGGCCTCTTCGGTCTCGGCGCGAAAGACGAGTTCGTCGGCCAGCAGGGTCAGCTCCCCCTTCCGTATCGTGACGGACCCGACGGCCCGGTAGCTCTGGGTCGTCTGGTCGAAGGTGAGTGCATCGGCGCTCAGATCGACGGGAGCTCGACCTCGCAGATCGTCGCCGAATCCCCAGGCGACGCAAGGCGCAGAAACGACGAAGACGGCCAGGGTCGAACAGAGCAGCAAGCGCAGAACAAGCCCTCTCATGCCGCCTCCCCTTGGCCCTTCAGCAACCATTCACGGGCGGCGGCGACCAGAAAAAGACTTCCGGCGACCAGCACGATCTCCCCGGGACGACGTGCCGCCAGGGCCGCCTTCAAGGCGGTTTGCGTATCGGAGTATGCATCGGCGGGGACTCCGGCCGCACGTGAAGCCCGAACCAACTCGTCGGCCGGCACTGTGTTCTCGGTGGGCGGATGGGTCGCGTAGAGCGCCTTGATGCCCGGCAGGAGAGGAGCAAGAATCTCATCGGGGCGCTTGTCTCCCTTGATCCCCACGACCCATCGGATCCCATCGACAGAAAGAGTCCTCAGGTAATCGGCGAGAACCGCAGCGCCCCCTGCGTTGTGGGCGCCGTCCAGAAGAATTTCGCGCCCTCCTCCCCACCACTCCAGACGCCCCGGCCAGCGCACTGCGGAGATACCGTTGCGAAGCGCCTCCTCATCGAGCGCAGCCCCCTGAAGCCGCAGTAGAGCGGCCACGGTAAGGGCGACTGAAAGGTTTTCGTGCTGATGGCGCCCGGACAAGCCGGGGCGAAGCCCCTGGAGACGCCCTGCGGGTCCGGAATATGAGAAGGTCTCGTCTTCGTTCGCTTCGAAGTGAAAATCCCGCCCCGCAAGAAAGACCGGGGCGTGGCGCTGCCGAGCCAGATCGAGGAGGACCTCGAGCGCTTCCGGAGGTTGTCTGGCGATCACCACCGGCACTCTCGACTTGATGATCCCTCCCTTTTCCGCAGCGATCTGCGCCAGGCTCTCTCCTAGATGGGCGGCGTGATCACGGCTCACCGGGGTGATGACGCTGATGCGGGGGGTCACGATATTGGTTGCGTCGAGCCTGCCGCCCATTCCCACCTCGAGAACGGCGATCTTCACCCCATTGGCACGAAAGTGCTCCAAAGCGAGGGCTGTCGTGAATTCGAAGAACGTGAAGGGGACGGCGGCGCTGCGCAGACGGATGGCGCCGCTCAGGGACGCGACGTCCTGCTCGGAGATCGCCTTTCCGTCAATGCGAATGCGCTCGGTGAAGGAATGGAGATGAGGAGAGGTGTAAAGACCATTGCGAATGCCGGCACAGCAGAGGATCTGGGCGAGAGCGGCGCAGACAGACCCCTTGCCGTTGGTCCCGGCAACGTGAACGATGTCGAAGGAGCGCTCAGGATGCTCCAGTGCATCCAGAAGAGCCTGGATATTCTGCAGCCCGAGCTTGACGCCGAAGCGCTGCAGGCCGTAGAGAAAGTCCAGGCTCTCCCGATAGTCCACTGTTCAGCTCTTGGTGAAGATGCGCAGAATCGACGACAGGCGCTCCTTCATCTCCGAGCGGCTGACGATCATATCGATCATTCCATGCTCCAGCAGATACTCCGAGCGCTGGAATCCCTCCGGAAGTTTCTGACGAATCGTCTGCTCGATAACGCGAGGACCGGCAAAACCGATGAGAGCCTGCGGTTCGGCCATGTTGATGTCCCCCAGCATGGCGAAACTGGCAGTCACGCCGCCGGTGGTCGGATCTGTGAGGACGGAGATGAACGGGATCCCCTGCGCCTTGAGGCGGGCCAGCGCCGCGCTCGTCTTCGCCATCTGCATCAGTGAAAGGATGCTCTCCTGCATCCGTGCTCCGCCGGAGGACGAGAAGATAATGACCGGTTTTTTCCGGTCGATCCCCCGTTCGATGGCCCGGGTGATCTTCTCTCCGACTACCGACCCCATGCTCCCCCCCAGAAAGCCGAAATCAAAAACGGCGACGACGACGGGAAGCCCGAAGATTTCCCCCTCGCCGCAGACGACGGCGTCACCGCCCCCTGCCTTCTTCACGGCAGCCTTGATGCGGTCCTTATATTTCTTGGAGTCCTTGAAATCGAGGAAGTCGACGGACTGCATCCCCGCATCCATTTCACTGAACGACCCGTCATCCAGAACGAGGGCGATGCGTTCACGGGCGCTGATGCGGAAGTGGTAGTCGCACTTCGGGCAGACATTGAAGTTGCGCTCGATCTCCTTGGTGTAGATGACTTCGTTGCAGCTCTTGCACTTGGTCCAGACCCCCTCGGGCATCTGAACTTTTTTTGCTTCCACCGGCGCAATGGGCGCCTTTGTCTTTTTGAACCATGCCATGAGTTCACCTCATCGGATTCGTTTCCACACGAAAAAATCTTCGAAGGAAAGCATTCGCTATGCCTTGAAAGCCGACTCGCCCTCTGGGAGAATAGGCCTTTAATGACGGGCGGACGATATTTCAGACCCTACAGGCAGCTACGCCGCTCTGGCTGCGCACTCCCTCCTTGAGAGCGGCGGCGAACTCGGCCACCTGTGCCTCGAGTTCAGTCGTGCCGCTGTAGGCGGCAATGACTTTGACCAATGCGCTTCCCACCACCACAGCATCGGCAAAAGCCGCGACCGCCCCTGCATCGGCAGCGGTCGAGATGCCAAAACCGACCGCCACGGGAACCGAAGCTTCCCTTTGCAGAGAGAGCACCTGATCGCGGATCGCCGCAGCATCGACCTGCTGCGCTCCTGTAACCCCTGTCATGGAGACGTAATAGACGTAACCCTCGGCCCGGGCCGCCAAATGCGCCTGGCGCTCCGGTGGCGTGGTGGGAGCCAGAAGAGTGATCTGGGCAATTCCGACATCCTGAAGAAACCCTAGGATTTCTCCAGATTCCTCCGGCGGCAGATCGACAAGGAGGAGCCCGTCGACTCCGGCGGCCGCGGCGTCCCTGGCGAAGCGCTCAGGTCCGAACTGCAGCACGGGGTTGTAGTACCCCATCAGGACGATGGGGACATTGGTATGCTTCCGCACCCGCGAAACGCATCCCAGAACGCCAGCAAGTGTCGTGCCCGAGGAAAGCGCTCGCTCCGACGCGGCCTGAATCGTCGGTCCGTCGGCGCTCGGATCGGAGAAGGGTATCCCGAGTTCGATCAGATCGGCGCCTGCCTCGACGAGGACGTGAATGAGCCGTTCGGTGGTGGCCAGATCTGGGTCACCGGCGGTGATGAAGGGGATGAGGGCCTTCTCGCCCCGCTGCCGGAGACGGGAAAACGTCGCCTCGATTCGTCCCATGGACTTACCTCTTTGCCAAACAAAAAAATACGGGGCAGTCTAATGCAAGCGCAAAACCAATTCAATCATTTTCCGCCCCCGCCAGGGAGTGAACGGTCTGCAGAACTTTCAGGAACATTGTTTCGTCGATTCTCCCGGTCTGCAGGTTGTACCGGCTGGTATGATAGCTGGCGACAAAAACCGGCCCCCTTTGCGGCCGATAAACGACGCCGTGGGAAAAGGGATAGGCTCCCACCCGCTCTATGCACCCCTGCCCCTTTAAAAGGCGCAGATAACTCGAGAAAGCTCCCTGGCCAAGCAGGAGGACGACTTTCAATCGCTGCAGACTCGCAAGTTCCACAGACAGGAAAGGGCTGCAGTTCGCGAACTCCTCCAGCGCCGGCCGGTTGTCGGGGGGGAGGCATTTGACCGCGTTGGTAATGTACAGATCTCTTAGGGCGAGACCGTCTGCGGCATGCACTGCCTCTGCCCGGTTAGAAAAACCGGCCCGATGCAAAAGGGGGTACATGAAGTCGCCGGCGCCATCCCCCGTAAAGGGGCGTCCAGTCCGATTGGCGCCATGAGCCCCGGGGGCGAGTCCGACGAGACAGATACGAGCCTGCGGGTCGCCAAAGCCGGGCACCGGAGCATTCCAGTACTGCTTTCGGCTGAGCCCCTTGCGCGGCGGCAGTGCGGCCATATGACGCACAAGCCTTGGACATTGCCGACATTGCAGCAGACCGGGGACCTTGTCACCGAGCATTGACAGACTCACGCTCCCTTGCGACGCTTCGTTCAAGATGGAGATTCAAACTCCTGAGGACAATTTCGTGGTAGCGGGCAAAATCGTCGCGCCGGGCATATCTGGCCAGAACCGCCTGTGGTCCGACGATATGGCTTTGAATGGCGACCGTCGTAGAGTCCTGCGCTTCGGTCAGTCGCAGTCGGGTTCGGGTGAGACTCCCAAGAATCCCGTCACGCTCCCAGATGAGTTCCTCGTGAGGAGAAACCATTGTCACCCGAGCCGGCTCCCCGCCGGGAATCCCCGAGAGGTAAAGATCGAGGCGAGCGCCCTCTTTCATTTCGCCATCCAGAATGACCCTCTCCATCCCCGGCCACCACAGGGGCCAGTTTTGCGCATCGATGAGAACGTTCCAGACCGTGGCGGCGGAATGTTCCATTTGAAGAAAATCCTCCCGGGCGAAATCGGCATTGCGGGAGGTGAGCATGAGAGCTGCAAAAGCAGCCCCCACGATCAAGGACAAAACGGCCATTTTCTTCAGCACCGTTCAATCCTTTTTCGCAGAAGGCTCTCCGGTTTTAGGCCCCCGACGCTTCGGTCGCCGCTTTCGTTTCTTCTTCTCGGCCGTCGGGGCGACCTTCTCGGGCACAGGAGCCTTTTTTCGAGGGGATGGTCGCTTGTAGTCCCAGACGAAGTCGTCCTCCTCGGGGAAAGTGCTCGGTATCTTGCGCCCGATATACTCTTCGATGTCGGGAAGGTGAAAGACCAGATCTTCGTCGGCAAATGAAATCGCCTTCCCTTCGGCGCCTGCCCGCGCCGTCCGGCCGATGCGGTGAACGTAATCCTCGGGGTCCTGCGGAATGTCGTAATTGATGACATGACTGACCGCCTCGATGTGAATTCCCCTCGATGCGACGTCCGTGGCGACGAGAAAGCGCAAACGCCCCTCCTTGAATTCGTCGAGGATGCGCATCCTTTTGGTCTGCTGGATGTCTCCGGAGATGACCGCCGCCTTCAGGTCGTTGGCTTTAAGGCGCTCGGTGAGGTGTTCGGCCTCTTTTTTGGTGTTGACGAAGATCAGAACCCGTTCAGCCTCTTCCTCCCTGCGAAGCAGCCCCATCAGCAAAGGGAACTTCTCTCTGCGTGAGACGTGATAGAGGATCTGCTCGATGCGCTCGGCGGTGACCTGTTCGGGCTCTATCTTCACCCTCTCGGCCAAATCCATGAACTCGTAGGCGAGCTCCATCACCCTGGGGGAGAGGGTGGCCGAAAAGAGCATCGTCTGGCGCTTCTCAAAAGAGGGGAGCTTGCGCAGGATGTAGCGCAGGTCCTTGACGAACCCCATATCGAACATGCGATCGGCTTCGTCGATGACGACCGATTCGATGTTCTTGAAGGAAAAAACTTTCTGCCGGGCATAATCGATGAGGCGCCCCGGGGTGGCGACGATGATGTCGACCCCCCCGCGCAGGGCCTGCCGCTGCTTGTCATAATCGACGCCGCCGAAAATCGCCTGGACCTTGAAGGGGCAGAAGGCCCCGAGCCCCTTGGCATCGTCGACGATCTGCACCACCAGCTCTCGTGTCGGCGCCATGATGAGCGCCCGCGGATCGCTCCCCGTCTCCCGGGGGTTGCGAAGCATTCGCGTGAACAGGGAGATGAGAAACGCCGCTGTTTTTCCGGTACCGGTCTGCGCCTGCCCGGCGACGTCCTTCCCCTGCAGCGCCAGCGGGATCGACTCTTCCTGCACGGGGGTGAGTTCGGTGAAGCCGACGGCCTCTATCCCCTTCAGCACTTCTTCGGGAAGGTCGAGTTCAGTGAATTTCATTGGTTCCTTTCACAAGGCAGGAGCCAGGAGACAAAAAGCGATTTCTCCTGACTTCTGGCTCCTGGATTCTGGATACTGCCTCTAAAGTTCCACCCCCATCGCCTCGGCTACGGTGTGGATGTCCTTGTCTCCGCGACCGGAGAGGCATACGACGATGACCTTGTCGGACGAGAGAGCCGGGGCGGCCTTCACCACCTGAGCGATGGCGTGGGAGCTCTCCAGTGCGGGGATAATCCCCTCGAGCCGGGTGAGAAGCTGAAAAGCCTGGAGAGCCTCCTCGTCGGTGATGGAGACGTATTCGGCCCGGCCGATGTCGGCAAGATGGGCATGTTCCGGTCCGATCCCCGGGTAATCAAGCCCCGCGGAGATGGAGTGGGCGTGCTCGATCTGTCCTTCGCTGTTCTGCAAGAGATAAGTCTTGTTGCCGTGCAGAACTCCCACGCTGCCGGCTCCGATCGATGCGGCGTGCTTGCCGCTGTCGACGCCGAGACCGGCGGCTTCGACCCCGACCAGGCGCACCGAGGCGTCCTCGATAAAAGGGTAAAAAAGACCCATGGCATTGGAGCCGCCGCCGACGCAGGCCACGGCAAAGTCGGGGAGGCGCCCCTCGGCGGCAAGGATCTGCTGGCGCGTCTCGCGACCGATAACCGCCTGAAAGTCGCGCACCATCATCGGGTAGGGATGGGGGCCAGCGACCGTCCCTATGACGTAGAAGGTATCGCGCACATGGGTGACCCAGTGGCGAAGGGCATCGTTCATGGCATCCTTGAGGGTTGCGGTCCCGCTCGTGACACCATGGACTTTGGCGCCGAGAAGCTTCATGCGAAAGACATTCAGGGACTGGCGGCGAATGTCCTCTGTCCCCATGAAGACCTCGCACTCCATGTCGAAAAGAGCGGCCACCGTTGCCGTGGCGACGCCGTGTTGTCCGGCGCCGGTCTCCGCGATGACCTTTCGTTTCCCCATGCGGCGGGCAAGAAGGGCTTGTCCGACGGTATTGTTCACCTTGTGAGCGCCGGTGTGGTTGAGGTCCTCGCGCTTGAGATAGATTTTAGCACCCCCGAGATGATCGGTCAGACGACGGGCAAAATAGAGGGGGCTTGGACGACCGACATACTGGTGCAGATAGGAATCGAACTCGGCATGGAAAGCCGGGTCGGCAGAGATCTCCAGGTAGGCTTTTTCGAGATCGAAAAGAGCGGGCATCAGGGTTTCGGCAACATAGCGCCCGCCGAACGGCCCGAAATGCCCTCTGGAGTCGGGGAAATCATACATAAGAACTCTCCTGTTGCTGCCGGCAGCAGATTGCCGGCTTCGGCCCTTTACAGCGCCTTTGCGGCACGGATGAATTCGGCCACTTTTTTTGGCTCTTTTCGTCCCGGGCGCTCTTCGACGCCGCTGGAGACATCGACGGCGAAGGGACGCACCGTCCGCACCGCCTCGGCAACATTGTCGGGGGTGAGACCGCCGGCGAGAATCAGCCGCCGCCCTTGGGCCGCACGGGCGGCGAGGGACCAGTCGAAGGCATGTCCGGTGCCGCCATAGCTGTCCGGACGCCAGGCATCGAGCAGGAGCGCTGGCACCGGCCAGCCGTCAAGATCGGCGAGGCTCGCCTCATCCTTCACCCGCAGCGCCTTGATGACCCTGTATGGAGGGAAGAGGCAGTCCGCCGGCCCTTCATCACCGTGCAGTTGAAGGGTATCCAGCCCGCAATAGGAGGCGATCTCCCGGATGCGCGCCGCATCTTCGTTGACGAACAGTCCCACGGCACTGACGAATGGGGGGAGCGCCGCGATGATCGACCGCGCCTGCTCCGGCGTCAGGCAGCGCGGACTTTTCTCGTAGAAGACAAACCCCAGGGCATCCGCCCCACAGACGGCAGCGTGCAGGGCGTCGTCGAGGCTGGTGATGCCGCAGATTTTTACCTTGACCATGAGGCCCCTATAGAGGCAGGCCCTTGCGTCTGGCTGCCCCCTTCCAAAAGCGGGCGCACACGAGGGTGCGCCCCGCCTTATAACGCCACCTTCGGCAGATGCTTCAGCGATTCGGTGATCGCCGCCTCCGGGTACTCGAAATCTTCGAGCCCACCGCTAAAATAGGCGTCGTAGGCGGCCATGTCGACGTGGCCGTGGCCCGAGAGGCAGAAAAGGATCGTCTTTTCCTTTCCCTCCTCCTTGGCGCGCAGCGCCTCGTCAATCGCCCCACGGATAGCGTGGGAGGACTCCGGCGCCGGGATGATCCCCTCGGCTCTGGAAAAGGCGACCGCCGCATCGAAACAGGCGGTCTGGGGCACGGCTCGAGCCTCGACCACTCCGGCGTTGACCAGTTGAGAGACGAGCGGAGAGGCGCCGTGATAACGCAGCCCTCCGGCATGAATGCCCGGAGGCATGAAGTCGTGACCGAGGGTGTACATTTTGGCGATCGGCGCCATCTGGGCCGTGTCGCCGAAATCGAAGGCGTAGACGCCCTTGGTCAGGGTCGGGCAACTGGTCGGCTCCATCGCCACGATCCGCACGTCCTTCCCGGTCGCCTTGTCGGCGGCGAAAGGAAAAGCGATTCCCGCGAAGTTGGACCCGCCGCCGTGGCACCCGATGACCACGTCCGGATAGTCGCCGACAAGGGCGAGCGCCTCCTTGGCTTCGAGACCAATGACCGTCTGGTGCAGGCAGACGTGGTTGAGCACGCTCCCCAGGGCATAGCAGGTATCGGCCCGAGTGGCCGCGTCCTCCACCGCTTCGCTGATGGCGATGCCGAGTGAGCCGAGGTTGTTCGGATCTTTGGCCAGGATCGCCCGGCCGGCGTTGGTGCGGTCTGAGGGGGAAGGAAGGACCTCCGCGCCCCAGAGCTGCATCATGCTCTTGCGGTACGGCTTCTGCCCGAAGGAGACCTTGACCATGTAGACAGTGCACTCCAGCCCGAACATCTGGCAGGCCAGGGCCATCGACGTACCCCACTGCCCTGCCCCGGTCTCGGTGGCGATGCGCTTTGTCCCGGCGATCTTGTTGTAATAGGCTTGGGGGATGGCGGTGTTCGGCTTGTGCGAGCCGGCTGGGGAGACCCCTTCATACTTGTAGTAGATTCTGGCCGGAGTCCCGAGAGCCTGCTCGAGCCGGTGCGCGCGAAACAGGGGGGAAGGCCGCCAGAGGCGGTAGATGTCGCGTACGGCCTCCGGGATATCGATCCAGCGCTCGCTCGAGACTTCCTGTTCGATGATCGCCATGGGGAAGATCGGGGCCAGATCATCCGGGGTCACCGGTTTGAACGTCTGAGGGTTGATCACCGGCGCCAGAGGTCCGGGCATGTCCGGAATGATGTTGTACCATTGGCTGGGCAGGTGATTTTCATCGAGAAGAATCTTGGTCTGCATGGCAACTCCCATCAGATTAAGCAAAGGACCTAATTAGCACCACCGAAACGCCAGGAGATCGATCCGATATCCAGCACCCCTGATGGTCGATTTCGCGTGTCAAGTAAGGCTTTCGACGTTAAACGTCCCCCATCAGCTCTCTCAGTTTTGAACCGAAATCCTCCTCGCGCATCAAGCTCTCGCCGATGAGGAAGGCTTTTGCGCCGGCATCGCCGAGGCGCAGGATGTCACGACGATCACGGAGGCCGCTTTCTGAGACGACGAATCGATCACCCGGAATTCGAGGGATGAGTCTTTCAGTGACACCGAGATCCGTCACGAAGGTCTGCAGGTTGCGGTTGTTGATGCCGATCAGTTCAACGGAAGTGCGCAGGGCGGTTTCGAGCTCCTCTTCATCATGCACTTCGAGAAGGACATCCATTCCGAGCTCCCCCGCCAGCGCACTCATATCCTGCAGTTCCTCAAGGCAAAGGGCGGCTGCAATTAGAAGAACGGCATCGGCTCCGGCCGCCCGTGCCTCCCAGACCTGGTAGGGATCGTACAGAAAGTCCTTGCGCAGCAGTGGGAGTCGCACCTTCTGGCGGATTTCGGAGAGATAGCTCAGATGCCCGAGGAAGAAACGCTCATCCGTGAGAACCGAAAGGCAGGCCGCCCCGTTTTTCTCGTAGGTGCAAGCAATAGCGAGGTGATCGAAATCGGGGCGGATCACCCCTTTGCTGGGCGACCCCTTCTTGACCTCGGCAATAATTGCGGTCGCGCCTGCCGCGTGGCGCTCCTTCAGCGCCCGGGCAAAGCCCCGAGGAGCGTCCTCCAGGTCGGCAACGCGAGCCCGAAGGTCGACTATCGGAGAAATCCTTCTGGCGGCCTGTACTTCCTGCCGCTTGTAGTCCATGATTTCATCGAGAATCATCTAATCCGTCCCCTGCGCTGCATTGGTGATACGCACCAGATGCTCCAGTTTGGCCAAAGCGTCCCCGCTATCGATGGCCTTCGCCGCAATCTTCATCCCATTTGGGATGTCGTCGGAAACCCCGGCGGCCACAAGGGCGAAGGCGGCGTTGAGGAGGACGACGTCGCGGCGCGGACTGCTGTGGCCTTGCAGCACCTCGCGCACGATCCCGGCATTGCGCACGGCGTCTCCCCCCTGCAGATCCGACAGGACGCACCGCGAAAGGTTGAAGTCTTCCGGCGCCACGGTGTAAAGAGTCACTTTTCCGTCACGAATTTCACCGACCCGTGTCGGGGCGGCCAGAGTCACCTCATCCATTCCGTCGAGTCCGTGGACGACAAATCCCCTCCGGCAGCCGAGAGCGCAAAGAACGCGGGCAAGATCCTCGACGAGAGCCTCTCGGTAGACGCCCAGAACCTGCCTGTCTGCTCCGGCCGGATTCGTCAGAGGCCCGAGGATGTTGAAAATGGTGCGTATTCCGATCTCCCTGCGAGGGCCGATGGCATGCTTCATCGCTCCGTGCAGAGCGGGGGCAAAGAGAAAGCCGACCCCGGCCTCCGCGATGCAGCGTTCGACGACGGATGGGCCGACATCGAGATTGACTCCAAGCTTCTCCAGAACATCGGCGCTGCCGCAGGCCGAGGAGACCGATCGGTTCCCGTGTTTGGCGACCTTGACGCCGCAGGCAGCGACGACCAGCGCAACGGTGGTGCTGATGTTGAAGCTTTTCGTTCCGCTCCCTCCGGTGCCGCAGGTATCGAGAATCGATTCGCGCTCGATGTTGATATCGTCGCGATCCAGGTCGAGAACGCGCCCGGCGCGGATCGGAGTCGCCCGCGAGCGCATCACCTTCGCCGCTCCGGTAATTTCCTCGACCGTTTCCCCCTTCATGCGCAATGCGGTGATAAAGGCGCCGATCTGGGCCGAAGTCGCCTCCCCTCCCATGATCTGATCCATCACCTCGATCATTTCGGCTTCTGAGAGGTCTTCCCCCTCGACAACCTTCGCGATGGCGTCCTTGATCATTACTTCTCCTCTGTTCAGACCAGGCCATGATCTCTTGCCTCTTGCC
>JARFUG010000056.1:0-2275 GCA_029289095.1 Desulfuromonadales bacterium | reverse complement strand
CCTGGCTCCTGGCTCTTGATTCTGCCCCTCACGTCAGTTCAAGAAAATTCCTCAGCAACTGTTTGCCCTCCACCGTCAGGATCGATTCAGGATGAAACTGAACCCCCCAAAGGGGAAGCTCACGATGCTCCATCCCCATGATCTCGCCTTCGGCGGTCCAGGCGGTTACACGGAGTGCGTCGGGCAGAGTCTCCCGCTCGACGATGAGGGAATGATAGCGGGTGGCATCGAAAGGGTTGGAGAGCCCTCGAAAAATACCGCTTCCGTCGTGATGGATCGGGCTGGTCTTGCCATGCATGAGAGAGGCTGCGCGGACAACCCGCCCGCCCAGAGCATGTCCGATCGACTGATGTCCGAGGCAGACGCCGAGAATGGGAAATTTCCCGCTCAACTGCCGGATGGCCTCGACGGAGATCCCCGCCTCCACGGGTGAGCACGGACCGGGGGAGATGACAACTCTGCGTGGCCTGCGGGATGCGATCTCGGCCACCGTGATGGCATCGTTGCGGAAAACCTCGACCTCTTCGCCAAGCTCCTGGAGATACTGGACGATATTGTATGTGAACGAGTCGTAGTTATCGATCATCAAAAGCATCAGTCGAGCCCCTGGTTTGCCATGGTGAGAGCCTTCAATACCCCGCGGGCCTTGTTGATGGTCTCCTGGTATTCTGCCTCAGGATCCGAGTCGGCGACGATTCCGGCGCCTGCCTGAAGATGAACCCAATCGCCCTGGACGACCAGGGTCCGAATGGCGATCGCCATATCCATGTTGCCCGAATAGGAGAAATAGCCGACAGCTCCTCCGTAGATTTCCCTGCGGCTCGGCTCGAGTTCTTCGATGATCTGCATGGCGCGGATTTTGGGGGCGCCGGAGAGTGTCCCGGCAGGAAATGTCGCTCTAAAAACATCGAAGGCATCTTGCTCCGCATCGAGTTCTCCACGCACGTTGGAGACGATATGCATAACGTGCGAGTAACGCTCGACGACCATGAGCTCGGAAACTTCAACCGTTCCAGTGCGGCAGACTCGCCCGAGATCGTTGCGTCCCAGATCGACGAGCATGATGTGTTCGGCGCACTCCTTTGGGTCGGCGAGCAGTTCGGATTCCAGTCGCAGGTCTTCATCTGGAGTGGCGCCCCTGGGACGCGTTCCGGCGATGGGGCGCACCTCGACCTTCTCCCCTTCCTTGCGGACCAGAACCTCAGGAGAAGCGCCGATGACGAGCGTTTCGCCGAACCGCAGGAAAAACATGTAGGGCGAGGGGTTGATGGTGCGCAATGCGCGATAGATGTCGAAGGGATCTGAAGAGAGCTCCCCAGAAAAGCGCTGTGAAAGGACGACCTGAATGATATCGCCGGCGCGCACGTACTCCTTGCATTTCTCCACAGCGAGAAGAAAGTCGTCCCGTGAAAAATTGGGGCTGAGCTCGACTTCTCCGCCGTGAGTCGAGGCAATGCGCCTGGGCAGAGGGTGGCGCAGCTTCTCAATAAGCGCTTCGATTTCAGCCGTTGCACGCATCCAGGCAACAGAGGGATCGACTCCAGACTCCAGATGGACATTTGAGACGACCTTGATCTTCTGTCGACGGTTGTCAAAAATCAGCAACTGATCCGTCAGGACGAAGCAGGCGTCGAAGGTGTTGACTTCTCGAGGTTTCAGATCAGGGAGGTCCTCGATGAACCGGACCATGTCGTAGCCCAGATACCCTACGGCGCCACCAAAAAAGCGAGGAAGTTCAGGGAGCTGAACGGGTTTGAAGGGAGCCAGAAACGACTCGAGCTCCTGGAGTGGATCATCCACTTCCCCGTTGCGAATGATTCGATCTCCATCGAGGATTTCAAAAGATCGTCCACGGCTGCGAAACATCTTCCACGAACCGCTGCCGAGAAAGGAATAACGCGCCCATTTCTCGCCACCTTCGATACTTTCAAGAAGAAAGGATGTCTGACCGTTATCGATCTTTCTAAAAGCAGATACTGGAGTCTCCATATCCGCGAGTATTTCACGATAGACCGGTATCAGGTTTCCGTCTTCGGACAGGCGGCAGAATTCTTCGAGTGAAGGGGAATACATGCGGGGAAAAACTCCGGGGTAAAGTGCGTTACATTAACACGTCGGCAACAGGAGCGTCAAGCAACGCGGCGAGCAAAGAAGGCTTGTCGGACACGGCATTTACACAGAAAAAAAGGCACAAAAAAAGCCCGCCTCGGATGAGGCGGGCTTCTTCGAAAAAATTTCGGCGGCGACCTACTTTCCCACACAGTCGCCCGTGCAG
>JARFUG010000055.1 GCA_029289095.1 Desulfuromonadales bacterium | reverse complement strand
CATCCTTTTCCAGACCTTCTCTCTCTGCGCGTCCCACCAGGATGGATCGACGGTCGCCTCCAGAGTCTCTCCGGCGATCACCAGGGTGAGGGAGGGACGATTGTCTGCGCCGTGAAAAAAGTCGCGCTCTCCGACCCGCGCAACGATATCGCCCAGGTCGCCCTGAACGATCTCCTCGCCCTGCAGCCCCAGGCGATGCAGAAGGGCGATCGGCACGTTCTTTCCGAATCCCTGACGCAGCTCGGCCACCAGATCGCACAGGGGAAGATGGTTCATGTAAAGAAGAAGGGTCGCTCCCGGCGCGGCGAGGTCGCGCAGCGCAGGAGCCCCTTTTTCCTGGGACAATATCCGCGGGGAGGTCAGAACCACACGGTTGGCCGCTGCAGGCAGATTGAGCGTCTTTTTCAGCCGCGCCGAAGCGTCGTTGGCGCTACCGACCCCCGGGACGACGACGGCCCGGTCGCCCAGGGCGTCAAGAACAACCTGGAAGGGGGAATAGAATGTCATGTCCCCCGGGACGAGAAAGGCGACGTCCCCCTCGGCAAGGAGGGCTTCAATATGCCCAAGCAGCTCATGAAACGAAAAATCGAAGGGTACGTGAATCGTTTTCCCGCGAAGACGGCCGGAAAAGGTCTCTTCATAGGGAGAGAGGGCGAAGACGTTTCGCGAGCGGGCGAGAAGACGCGCCCCACGCAGGGTCAGAAGTTGCGGATCGCCGGGACCGGCGCCGATAAAGTAGACGCGATGCGCCAAGGAAAATTCCTCCAGGCGAAGCCGGCACAAGCCGGGATCGCAGCGTTACGGAGCACTTTCTGCGTCGCCCTTTTTCAGATGGATCAGAAACTCCCGGTTCCCCTTCGGCCCCAGGATGGGGCTTTCGGTCACCGCGAGAACCGTGCACCCCAAAGCCCGGGCGCTCTCTTCCACCTTCTCCACCGCGCGCTCGTGCTTGAGCGGGTCGCGCACGACCCCTCCCTTGCCCACCTCCCCTTTGCCGACCTCGAACTGTGGCTTGATCAGGGCGACGATCTCCGCATCTGCGGCGAGCAGCGCGAGGGTCGCCGGAAGGACCTTGTCCAGGGAGATGAAGGAGGCGTCGACGACGGCCAAATCGGGGCGCTCCGGAAGGTCGGCGGGGAGCAGGCGCCGTATATTGGTCCGCTCCATGTTGACGACGCGGGGATCATCCCGCAACTTCCAGGCGAGTTGACCGTAGCCAACGTCGACGGCGTAGACGCGCACGGCGCCGCGCTGCAGCAGACAATCGGTGAACCCCCCCGTCGAGGCGCCCACGTCGATGGCGACCCGCCCTGAAGGGTCGACGGCGAAAGCGTCGAGCCCCTTTTCCAGCTTCAGCCCCCCCCGGGAGACGTACGGGATGTCCTCTCCCCTGATCCGCACCGCGCTGTCGCGGGGGACCTGGGCGCCGACCTTGTCGACGACGCGCTCGCCGACCAGGACGCTACCGCTCAGGATCAGCATGCGGGCTCTTTCCCGCGACGGCACGAGGCCGCGCTCCACCAGCAGTTTGTCCAGGCGTTCACTTTTTGGCATGCTCGAGGCGATCGGATTGAAGAGGAATTTTGAAGGCGGAAAATTGGGAAGTACGTTAGCACAGCACAGGGGGGGTCGCAACCGGTTTTCCTTGGTTTTATCCACCTTTGGTTCAACGTTTTTTGAGGCAGATCCCTACAGAGGTGTACGGGTAGCCATGAAAGCGGCGCATGCGTGCTGCGCTGCGAGTCCAGTCGACCATCAGATCGGTCTCCCCCTCCACGTCGAACCCGTCGGCATTCAGGATCAGGGCGCGAAGAAGCGCTTCATCAAAGACGTTCCAGTCGACCCGGAATCGCTCCTGTGCATCTTCGTACCATAATTCAGCTTTCGCGTCGTAGTAGTAGTCGGTGGTCAGCAGGAGCCGCCCTCGGGGACGCAGGACCCGTCCGAGTTCCTGAAGAGCCGCCTGAGCGGCGTCGCTCGGCAGATGTTCGATGACCGAGATGCAGAAAACGGCATCGAATTCCGCTGTCTCGAAGGGAAGATGAAGGAGATCGGCGCGCCGGTAATCGATGGCGACGCCGTGGAGCTCGCCAAGTCCGACGGGGATCTCGAGATCGCAGGCGCTGGTGTGCATCCCGGCCTGGGCCAGATAGACAGGGAAGATGGAGGCCCCGCAGCCGGCGTCGAGGACCCGGGCGCCTCTGCGCAGCTCGGCTCTCTGCAGCGCCCAAGGGTATTCCCACCTCTTGCTCGGATGCAGATAAGAGATCTCTTCGCGCGCGGCAAGTGTTTCCATGATCCCAATGGGTCCTAGAAACTCCGGCGTTTCCATCTCATCCAGATCGAGGGTGCGGTTCGGCGACCGCAGCGCCGTGCTCACCGTCGTCTCCCGCCGCGATCCCGGGCGGCGACACGCAACGGCCCATTGCCCCTCCCGCTGCAACCCCTCCCCCCGGCGGCGCGAAACAGGGTGAGGGCGGCCCTGAGGACGTCGCCACGCTCGACCCGGTCGATACAGCTTCGCTCCCCTTCCAGGCACATCCCGACACTGACGCATTCCGGCGGCCCGAAGGAGTCGGTTCGCCGGCGGGGGCATGGACGGTCGGCGCCGAGAGCGACCGCGGGGACTTGCCTCGGAAGATAGATCGAGGGAGAGGTCGGTCCGAAAATGGCAACCAGAGGGGTTCCGACAGCGGCCGCCATGTGCATCAAACCCGTGTCGTTGCCGATGAAGAGACGGCACCGGTGCAGCAGAGCGGCGATCCGGCGCAGATGCAGCGTGCCGATGGGAACAAGGCCGCGCGCATCGCGCAGACGAACGTCCATGAAGACGCCGGCATCGTGTTGTGGACCGATGAACAGGAGGATGCGCCCCAGAGACGACATCTCGCGAACGATCGCGCAGAAATTCTCCAGCGGCCACCGCTTCAGGGAAGAAGATGCGACGGGGGAGACGCCGATGATCGGATCGTCTCCGATCTGGTGCGACCGGAGCAATTCCTCCGCGAAAAGATGATCTGTCTGCTGCAGCGCCAGCCTGGGCTCGAAGCTCTCGGGCATTTCGATTCCCCACCCCTGGCGAACCGCTTCCCGGATGGCGGATACTCCCCGCCTTCCCCGCAGAAGGACTCGTTCCTGGACCTCCTTGCCGGCATCGCGCACCTGTCCGCAACGCGACCAGATCGCTTTGCCGACCCCGACGACCGCATGGGAGGGATCGAGGACGAGATCGAACTGTTCGCGCTCCAGCCATTGCGTGCATCGCAGGCAGGCGGCGAGTGTTCCTTCATCTCCCCAGTGTTCGAATCCGAAATCCTGCACGCACACCACCTCATCGACCCGCGGGTCGTCCTCGATGAGTTCCACCGCGGGACGTGCGCCCAAGGCGACGATCCGTGCCTCGGGAAACGTTTTGCGCAAAGCGTCCAGGGCCGGCGTCTCCATGACGAGGTCGCCGATGCCGTAGCGCAGGCACAAAAGAATCTTTTGCGAAGCAAGGATAGGATCGGATCTGTTCTCCTCGGACATTTCAGCTATCTCCGTTGGCGACGGATCGGTCGGTTCGGCGCAACCCTGCAGCCGCCTCGTATTCGGGGCGGCCCCAGTCCGACGCCCATGAGGGGTGCTCGGGATCGGGCTCGCACAGGTAGACTTCCCGGCCCGGCATCGCCGTAACGCGCATACCGGCCGAACGAAGCATCGCCAGAACACCGGCATGGTTGGGCGCCCACCAGTTGGTCGGATCGTCGGCGAGACGCCCCTCGATGAAGGCCAGTTTCGGCCATCCCGGATGGCACATGGGTTCGCGTTCGTAGATCCCGCGGTCGACGGTGTCCTCCAGCACCTCCTCTCCGGGCATCGTCAGGGTCTGGAAAACCATCAGGCGTCCAACCTTCTGCGCCACCGTATCGAGGCCGAGCATCGGATAGCGCAGGTGATAGAAGACCCCCATGAAAAGGACCAGATCCCACGTTTCGGTGCAATGCGCCAGCTCATAGACCTGCATCCGGCGAAATTCGATGCACCGCTCGAGCCCGTAGATCTCGGCGGCCCAGCGCGCCTGGGCGAGGTAGACCGGATTGAGATCAAGAGCAGTGACGGATGCGCCGCGCCTTGCGAGCTCGAAGGAGTAGAACCCGGCATTGCACCCGATGTCGAGGACGCGCCAGCTCTTGAGATCGGCGGGGAGAAAGGGGGCGATCTCACGCCACTTGTAGTCGGGAAAATCGCCGAGGAAGTGATCGGGAGCTGTCTGCTCCCCTCCCGGCAGGTGCAGGTTGTGGAACCACGGCCCCAGCGCCTCGATTTTCTTTCGGATGTCCTGCGGACCGGGCGAGTCGATCATGAGACGGCTCCTGGATCAGGAGGGAAAAAGGTGGGGCAGCGGGTCGAGAGAGTTCAGGCACAGAACCCTCGGACCCTGATCGTGAAGGGCAAGGATGCTTACTGAGGCCGGACTCAGTTCGAGGCGCATCATGTGGTCGAGGGGGAATCCGAGATAGTGGGCGATGACGGACTTGAGCGGATCCGCATGACCGAAAAGAGCCATCATTCCCTGCGGATGCTCCTCGCCCAGGCGCGCAACCCACCCCACCATCCGCGCCTGCACTTCCAGGATCGTTTCCCCGCCCGGGACGCGGATTCCGCTTCGGAAACGGTTGAAGCGGCGCCAGCGCGGCTCCTTCTCGAGCGCTTCGAAGGTCTCGCCGGACCATGTGCCGTAATCAAACTCGTTCAGCGCCTCGCAGAGTCTTACCTCGAGACCGAGGCGCTCGGCCAGGGGAGCCGCGGTCTGCCTGGCCCTTTCCAGCGGACTTGAGAAGATGTGGGTAATGGGGAGATGGGCGAGGCGCCGGGCAAGCCCCTGCGCCTCTTCGTTCCCCCTGGCGTTGAGAGACACCCCGGGCAGACGGCCGACGATCCTGTGACCGACGGAGTCGTTATGCCCATGGCGGATCAGCAGGAAGTAGGCCATGCGGCACGCTGATCCCGAACATCCAGGATCACTGGACGCTCCGTCGGCCGACTGCGCCCCTGTGAAAGGACGTAGCGGCGCACCACCTCGGTGGCGAACCATGCGAAGTCTTCCGGGCGGATGGGGGGGCTGGTGTGACAGTAACGCTTGCCGATGGAGGGGGGAGTGAAGCACAGCGTCAGGGTCAGATCGAAATCCTCCAGTGCGTCCATCTGCCGATCGAACCACTTCAGGGCGCCCGGGCGATGCCAATCAGCCCAACTGATTCCGGTGCGCAGCCGTCTCACCCCCATGGCCTTCAAATATTCGACGGCCGTTTCGAGGCGGTGGTCGTTGAAGTGAAACCACTGACAGATCCCCATCTCGGAGGAAAAATGCTGAAGAGCCGGCTTGGGGGTTCCGTCCGCGCGGATGAGCCCCATGTAGAAGTGACGGTAATACGCGCTCCCCTCGCTTTCCTTGTGACGGGTCGTCGCCTCCCAGGAGGGAGGCAGATCGAACAGGCTGTACCAGTAGACCCGCTCGGCGCAATCCCTGAGAAGTTCGGCCGTGCGCGTCAGGCCGAAAACCTGGACTTCCTCGGCGCCGAAACTCGAAACTCCGGCCTCCGTCACCCAGATCGGCAGTTGCGTCACGGCTTCGATCTCGGCGATTTTCGCGGGCCACTCGTCGATCTTCCAATGGTTCCAGTCCAGGGGGAAGCCGTGCACCGCCACGATGTCGAGATGATCGAGCAGACCGTAACTGGAGAGCAGGCGGACAAAGTTCTCGTCGATGGGACTGATTCCCCCCAGGACCAGCTTCAGATCGGGGCACTCGCGCCGCACGGCTTCGGCGGCCAGCCGGGTCATCCGGGTGAAGATCTTCCAGCCCGGATCCATGTTGAAGTCCCAGTGCGAGAGGTTGTTCGGCTCGTTCCAGAATTTGATCGCTTCTATCATGAGAACCTCATGCAGGCAGCGCCACTTCCTCATCAGATCGTCGCCGCGGGAACAGCCACATATACTTAGAAATTTCTAATGCTCTCAAACGATAGCAGCCCCCCTCCCTGTGTCAAGTGCACGTGGGTCCTCCTCATCCTGCCCGATCTCTCCACGAATGAAGATCTCCGTCAGGCGCCATGCGTCGTCATCGCAATACTGCACCGGAGGGTGCTTGCAGAAATAGGCCGAAGGCGCGCTCAAAGCCCCTCCCTCGCCCCTGTCCAGCGCCACCTTGCAGCAGCGTACGGCGTCGATGACGACGCCGGCCGAATTGGGGCTGTCCTCGACGCACAGTCTCAGTTCGAGATTCATCGGCACGTCCCCGAAAAGTCGCCCCTCCATGCGGATGAAACAGACCTTCTGGTCCTTCTGCCAGGCCACGTAGTCGCTCGGACCGATATGGATCAGCTCTGCATCGAGGCGCTGACCGAGCACGGACTGAACCGCCTCGGTCTTGCTCCTCTTTTTCGACTGGAGCCGGTCGCGGTTGAGCATGTTGAGAAAATCGGTGTTCCCCCCGGTATTGAGTTGGTAGGTGCGGTCGAGCTTCACCCCCCTTTTCCGAAAGAGATCGGCCAGAACGCGATGGGTGATGGTGGCCCCGAACTGCGCCTTGATGTCGTCGCCGACAAGGGGGAGTCCCTTTGCGCGAAATCGTGCCGCCCAGGACGGATCGCTGGCGAGGAAGACGGGCATGGCGTTCACCATCGCCAATCCGGCCTCCAGGGCGCAGTCGGCATAGAATCGGGCCGCCTCCTCCGCGCCGACGGGAAGATAATTGACAAGAATCTGCGCGCCCGATTCCAGAAGGGTCTCGATCACCTCGGCACGGGAGGGCTGAGCCCCCCCTGAAGGGAGAAAGGTCTGGGCGTCGGGATATGATCGCATGTGCTCCGAACAGCCGTCGAGGATCGGCCCCATTTTCACCGTCACTTCCGCAGGGGGGATATCGGGTGCGAAGACGGCAGTGCAGTTCGGAGGTGCGAAAATCGCCTCCGCGACGTCGCGTCCAACCTTGCGCCGGTCGATGTCGAAAGCCGCCCGAACTTCGAGATCCCAGGGGCGGTACCCCCCGATCTCCCAATGCATCAGGCCGATTCCGTCGTCGGCGCCCCTGCCGCGATAATAGTGTATCCCCTGCAGGAGGGAACTGGCGCAGTTTCCGACGCCGACGATGGCGATGCCGATCTTTTGCATCAGAGCGCTCCTTGGCCTTAGATAATTATAATGAATTAAAGCCTAAGACGATCGGATGTCAACCGCCATCTCTCCAACAGTCTGACGATTAGCGGTAAATAAACGGATCTGGTTGTGGTGGCGGCAAAATGGGCTATACATGGCTTCAGGCAGGGGCTATTAAAAACATCTAACGGGAGCTCTACATGAAAACCGCACCCTTAACTGTCCTCTTGGTGTGTCTCTTTCTTCTCGCGGCTGCGCCCCAGGGGGACGCAGGATGGGTCGAGATCGACGCCGAGGAGAGCCGGACCCTTTTCTCCGGGGGCAAAATCAAGAATATGGCCGACAACGAAGGATCCTGGAGCGTTTTCGATACCACAACAGGCGAACTCATGATGGCCGACGATGAGCTCGCGATCTATACCCGCGCCGAAGTCGACGATTACTGTCAGGCGATCATCGCCGCCACGGAGGAAGCTCTGGAACAGATGTCCGAACAGGAGCGGGAGCTTCTCGAACAGTTGATGAGGCGAGATGACGAGACGCCCATGCCCGAGGTGGACGTCACGGTGGAGAGTCTCGGCGAAGGGGAGGCGATCGCGGGTCATGTGACCGAAAGGTACCGTGTCCTGGTCAACGGCTTTCCTTATCAGGATCTGTGGATCGCACCCGGCGCTCCCGTCCTGGAGGAGATCGACATCTCAGGCCTTCAGGGCTATCAGAGAAGGATGTCGAGTTGCATGGAAGAAGCCACCCCGTGGGCGATCGGCCCGACCCCCGAGGCGAGCCCCGATTACGAAGCCCTGTTGCGCACAGGGTGGGTGATGCGAAGCATCCAGTACGGCGGGGCAGGCGAGATCGTCACGGAAAACGAAGTCGTCAGACTCGAACAGGAGGAGATCGCCCCGAACGAATTCGAGGATCCCGCCGAGTATCGCCGCGTGAGCGTCAAGGAATTCATGGAGGCCAGACACTGAAGGGCTCTTTCGCCGGGAACTCTCGACTACGGAAGGGGGGCTCTTTCAAGTCGAAGAAGAAAGGGAAGAGACAGCCCTTCGCGCACCAGCAGCTCCGAGATTTCCTCCTTTCCTCCCCGCAGCGCCCCGGCCAGGTCCCGCTCCCGGATCAGCCAGACGAGCAGCGCCAGGTTGCCGGAGAGCGAAAATCCGCACCGTTTGGCCATCTCTTCCAGCATGCTCGTCTCGTGGGCGCGGCCGAGTTCCTGGGGATAGGCGGCGTAATGGGTCGGAAAAGCAACCACCGAGGGATCGAGACTTGAAAGGAAAGCCTCCTTCTCCAGAGGATGGAGGGCGCTCAGATCGATGCCGCAGTAGTCGGCATTGCGCGTCGAAAGAAGTGCGCGGCAGGAAAAGGGTCGCACCGGATAGATGCCGCACCCTCCTTCGCCGTTGAGAAAGGGACAAAATCCCGCTTGTCTTCGGTGAGTGCGCAGGTAGGCGCGCACATCGCCGAGCCCGATCAGATGGGGGCGCAGCGCCTCGACATACCCGCAGAGAGCCCCTGCCATCGGGGGCGTCAGCGCCCCGGCGACCGCCAAAGCTTCAGGAAAGGTCGCATGGACCGCGAGACGGCAGCAATTGGCGCAGCCTTTGCGGCAATAGATCCGCCTCCCCTCCCCCTCATAATCGCTGATCCAGCGCTGCACCAAAACGTCCATCCCCTCCTGCAGCTCGTGGACCCGCAAGATCAGCTCCTCCATGACCACTTTCCTTTCTTCAGTCACTGCACTGACCGACCGGCGTTAACGATGTCGATAATTCTGTCCGCATGCTTCTTTCCCAAATCGTTCCATCCAGGGATTCGGGATCAAGGCTCCTTCGGAAACGCGGCCCGGAAAAGGATGAGTGCGGCGCCGGCCCCCATCGCGGCGAACAGGAAGACCCCCTGATAGGCGTCGCTCACCCTCGAGAGGGCGAAGAGCCCCGGGAAAAATTCGATCAGAAAGGCGGCCAGGGCAGCACCGAAGGCCCCGGCGGTAAAGAAGGTCAGGTTGTAGACCCCCATGCCGACCCCTGTCTCCTTGTGCGCCAGGGTGGCGGCGACCGTCTTGGCGAGGGAGGACTGGATGAAGGCGAAACCGACATAGCAGACGATCAGCCCGAGCGATACCGCGACCACCCCCGCACCGGACAGGAGCGCGAGGGCCAGGTGTCCCCCGATGAGAAGACCCAGCCCGGCGCGCACGATGACGGTGCTGCCGCGTCGGTCGGCCAGACGCCCTCCGACATTTCCAAGGATGGCGGCGCTCATTGGGCCGGGGAAGATCACCAGGCCGATGTGCAAAGTGTCGAGCCCGTACTCGTGGCGAAGGAGCAGAGGGACGAGAAAGAACATGCCGAAAACAGTGCTGACGCCGAGCCAGGCGGTCAGAAGGGCGTGGCGATAGGGGAGATTGGAGAAGAGCTCCAGTGGAATGAAAGGGGCGGAGCTGCGGCGCAGATGTCGGGCCAGAACGGCGAACAGAAGAACGGCTACCGGAAGCCCCCACAGAAGGCGGTGCGCCACGAAAAGCAGGAGGAACCCGACACTGCCCCCGACCAGCAGGGCGCCGACCATGTCGAGCCGTCCCGGTCTTCTCTCCTCGAAGGGGAGAAGACGTCGGAAAAGGGGGATGGCCAACAGGGTGAGGAGCGAGGGGAGAAAGAGCAGACGCCAGTGCACGGCAGCGAGCAGCCCGCCAACAACCGGACCGACCCCGGCGGCGAAGGCGACGGTGGAGGCGAGGGCCCCCAGAACCCTCCCCCGCAGTTCCGGCGGAAAATAGCGCGTCGCCACGATCATCCCCATGGCGGGGATGGCGCCGCCGCCGCTCGCCTGCAGGATCCTCGCTGCGATGAGCAGCGGATACCAGGGGACGAAGAAGCCGAGAAACGCTCCGATATTGAAAAGAAGAAGACCTACGGTGATGAGGCGCCGCACCGGGTAGAGGTCGGCGAGCTTTCCATAGATCGCCGAGGCCAGAGCGAAGACGACGATGTACCCGGTCATCACCCAGCTCACCCCGGCGGGCGAGAGGGCGAAATCGGCGGCGATATCGGGAACGGCCACGTTGAACATCGTGCCGTTGAGGACCGAAAAAAAGACGATGGCGCAGATCAGGGGGACGATCTTCCGCCTGAACTCCTCGCTATACTGCGCGGGCTCCGCCAAATCCCTCTCCGGCAACCCCTTTTTCACGCGCTCTGCATCCTTACTGAACCGGTGAGTTAAAAAGCCTGGATGCGCTCCGCACTGCTGGGGGCGCAGATGCCGCGTTTTGCGTCAATTACGTTCCGGCCGGACCGAGGCGCTCTTTTAATGCAGAAATTCGGCGCCAGGAGCGCTCGATGCGCTCTTCGCTGATTCGCCCCTCGGCAACCAGGCGAAGGATGAGCTCCGTCGCCTTTTGCGCCACGAGCGGATCGTACACGAGGTTGTTTCCGAAGATGAGGATATCCACCTCGGCCTCGATGGCTCCGAGAACGGCGGTTTCGATGCCGTAATGATCGGTGATCGCCTGCATCTGCATGTCGTCCGAGAAGACGACGCCCTCGAAGCCGAGCTCGCCCCGCAGGATTTCCCCGATCACGCGGGGCGAGAGGGTGGCGGGGCGCTCCGGGTCGAGTCCGGCATGGAAAATGTGGGCGGTCATCACCGCATCGGCCATTCCCTCGGCGATCAAACGAGCGAAGGGTTCCAGCTCGGTGCGCCGCCAGCTCTGCGTGACGTCTGTCAGCCCAAGGTGGGAATCGGTATCCGAACTGCCATGCCCTGGAAAATGCTTCAAGGTGCAGAAGATTCCTTCCTTGCGGTGGGCTTCAACGAAGGCGCGGGCATGGGCGGCTGTGACCCGGGGATCGGCCGAAAAGCTCCGCCCGAGCGCGCCGATGACGGGGTTCTCCGGGTTCAGATCAAGGTCGACGACGGGAGCCAGATTGATGTTGAAACCAAGGCGCGCCATCGTCTCCGCCATCTTTTGAGCTTCGCGTCGGGTTCGGGAAACAGGTCCGGAGCCGAGTTCGGCCGCCCGGACCGTCGGCGGGAAACCGTGGCGGACCTTGAGCCGGCTGACGCTCCCTCCTTCCTGATCGAGCGCGACGAGAAGGGGAATTTTCGATGCCTGCTGCAGCCCGGCGATCAGCGCTTTCGTCTGCTGCGGCGATGCGATATTGCGCTCGGAAGAACCGAGCGCGACGTCGTAATCGAAAAGGAGCACTCCGCCGATGCGGCCGTTACGGATATCGTCCATCACCTGCAGAGCAGGGTCGGGTTCGAGCCCCCGGAAACCGACCATCAGCATCTGGCCGATCTTCTCCTCCAGAGACAGGGGAGCATCCCCCTCCTTAGCCCATCCCGAGGGGGCCCCGGGAAGCGCCAGGGCAAGTGCGATGATGGCTCCTCGGAGCAGGAAATGACGGGCGAATCTTTTGATGCAATACAACATCTCTTCTCCTACTGGGCGCACATTCGTACATCTGTCGTACGACATCCCTCTTCTTACATCATTTCTTTCAGGCGCTCCACTCATTTCATCGTCAAGACTTCGCAGAGAAATTTCTTGACGTCAGACAATGGAAATTGTATAGTTGTGGACAATCAATATCCATAAGGGAATCGCCCATGGAGAGCCGCTACCAAAACATCGTCGATAAAATGCGTGACCGGCACTTCCGCATCACTCCTCAGAGACTCGCGGTCCTCAAGATCCTGCTCACGAGCAAAGCTCATCCGAGCGCCGAGCACATCTACGATGAGGTCAAGGAGCATTTTCCCACCATGAGCCTGGCGACGGTGTACAAGACAGCCAACCTTCTCAAGGAGATGGGAGAAATTTCCGAACTCGCCCTCAAGGACGGCAGCAGCCGCTTCGACGGCAACCCCCACCCCCATCCGCATGTCGTGTGCGCCCGCTGCAAGGCGATCAGCGATTTCGACGACATCCCCCTCGGGTCGCTGACCGACGAGATCGCCCGGAAAACGGGGTTCATGATTACAACGCACAGACTCGACTTTTTCGGCCTCTGCCCCCGCTGCCAGCAGGATCAGCCGTCCTGAACCGAGTGCCCGGACAGACGCCCGATACCGTCATTCCTGTTCACAGGATGATGACCACCACTTCACCAAAGGAGGATATGCGTACATGGCAAACCTGAAAGGAACCCGCACCGAGAAAAACATCCTGACCGCCTTTGCCGGAGAGAGCCAGGCCCGCAACCGCTACACCTACTATGCCGCGCAGGCGAAGAAGGAAGGGTTCGTCCAGATTTCGTCCATCTTCGAGGAGAGCGCCAACCACGAAAAGGAGCACGCCAAGCGCCTCTTCAAACTGCTCGAAGGAGGTGAGGTCGAGGTCCAGGCCGCCTTCCCCGCCGGCAGGATCGGCACCACCGCCGAGAATTTGCGCGAATCGGCTCACGGCGAAAACCATGAGCATACCGACATGTATCCCACCTTCGCCCGCGTCGCCCGGGAAGAGGGGCTCGAGGCGATCGCCAAGATCTTCGACGCTATCGCCGTCGCCGAAAAGCAGCATGAAAAGCGTTTTCTCGACCTGCTCAAAAACATCGAGGCCGGACGCGTCTTCGTGCGCGGAGAGGTCGTCACCTGGCGCTGCCGCAACTGTGGCTACCTGCACGAGGCGAACGAAGCACCCGAGCTCTGTCCCGCCTGCGCCCACCCCCGCGCTCATTTCGAGTTGAACGCCGAAAACTGGTAAGGCGATTCTCCAGGATCGAAAAGAGAGCTCGTTCCAACAACAAGGCCCCGGCTTGCGTCGGGGCCTTTTGTTTCTCTATTCGACAGACAGAACAAATCGTAATTTCAGCTCTTTTTACTCGTCTTTGCGTAGACCGGGGAGAATTTCCGACTGATTCTCTCGCTCCCGCACGCAGGACAGGAGACTCTGGCCTGCGCATATTCAGCCATCGACATGACTTTCATGAACTCGGCGCTGCACTCCCGGCATTCGTATTCATACGTCGGCATCGGCATCCTCCTGGCTGGGATTGGAACTAACAATATACTCTCCCTTGCAGGCTTCGCAAGAAGCGCGGCCGCGCTCAGAACCCGTAATCCCCGGTGTCGATGCGGATCAAACGGTCATTTTCGAAGCGCAGGATGCGGATGAACCGGTACGGCCCCAGGTTGTAGATCCATTCCTCCACCTCCACCTGCACCAGAAATTCGATCAGCCGTCCGTCCTGAAAGATGCGGACCAGCCGATTTTCCAGCCGCACCCTGCGATCATCCGGTTCGCCGCACATCTGACGAACCTCGAAGGTGCGGTCGCCGGTGGAGACGAGCCGACTGTTGCAGCGCATGGCGTCCACGTCGGCAGGGAGGCAGAGGGCCAGAAGAAACACGCCAAGCAGAATGCCGGCTACCCTGCTCATGATCTTCTCCTTCTTCTGCCATTGTACAGGAGAAGGGGCGCAGATCGCCAGGAGGATCGGGTTCAGGATCTCCGGAGAGGGGCCCGAGCAGAGAGAACTAGCCCCTCAGGGGATAGGGGATGTGATCGAGGAGTGAAGCGAAGAGGTAGGCGGGAAGAAACGCGACCGCTGAAAGGGGGATTCCGAGAAGCATCGGCAACACGATGGACTGGTCCCGAAAATAATCGGTGAGAAAGAGCATGCCGGCCATCCAGCCGAGGGTCATGCTGACGCCGAAAACGGTCTTCACGCCCTCCTTGTAGAGGACAAAGATCCACAGAAGGAGCCCGCCCTTTTTTCCGGGATGCAGGTTCTCGCGCTCGTGGGCGATATGCCTGCGCACGGAGGCGCTCAGGAGAGAGAAGGCGATGAACTGCAGGAGGAACAGAGCTGCGGAATGCTTCAGGAGATGGAACATCTGGCCGGACCCGGCCGCCTCCTGAGGATAGGCTGAACTGAAGAAGAGTCCGCTGAACAGAAGAGCCAGAAAAAGTGGAAAAGGTCTTTTGCCGAATACGGCGATGACTTTTTTGAGCATGATCCACCTGTCGATCGGGGTGGCACGAACCCTGCCGGTTGCATACTTAACGGGCAAGATTATAAGGGGTCCTTGCTGCTGTCCAGTTATTTTTTCCTCATTTCCCCCATCCTCTCCCGCATCCCGGCGTTTTCAGACATCGAGGCGCTCGCCCGATTTGTAAAACAACGTATTCAAATTCAAATCAGAAATCCAGAGAAGCTCTTTCATTTTATCCTCTTTTGGGAATTTTGCAGCAGAAAAACTTTTCCATAATGAATAAAAAATGATAAATTCTGAACAATTGTGCTACCATTTGCGCCACCTGCCATTCAGTGCGAGGTCAAGCCTTTCGTAAAACAATGGTTGCTTGCGTGCCGAGCGACCATTCCGCAAAGGCTTCAGGGTTCTGGCGCGCAGCGGTCTCCAGACCACCGACGGGGCCATGTCGGCAATGAGAGAAATGATTTCGGGCGAAAAGAGTTATTCGCTCTCCCGCATTCGGGGAGACATGTTCGGCGGACTTACGGCCGGCGTAGTGGCGCTGCCGCTGGCGCTGGCCTTCGGCGTCGCCTCCGGAGCCGGGGCAGCGGCCGGACTGTACGGTGCGATCGCCCTGGGGCTGACCGCTGCGATCTTCGGCGGCACGCGCATGCAGATCTCCGGGCCCACAGGCCCGATGACGGTCGTCTTCGCATCGACGCTGACAGTGGTCGGCGGACAGATCCACCTTGCGATGGCGGCGGTGCTGGTGGGGGGGGCGCTTCAGGTGATGCTCGGCCTCATCAAGGCCGGAGCCCTGGTGCGATTCATCCCCTATCCGGTCGTCTCCGGATTCATGAGCGGCATCGGCATAATCATCATCCTGCTGCAGATTGCACCGCTCTTCGGCGCCACCCCCGCTTCGGCCCCGCTGCTGGCGCTGATAGCCCTCCCCGAGACGCTCTCGTCGATCAACCTTCAGGCGGCGCTGCTCGCGATGCTGACACTGATGATTGTCTTCAGAACACCGATGTCGATCAGCCGCGTCGTACCGTCGCCCCTGGTGGCGCTGATCGTCGTGACGCTGTTGTCGGTGCTGGCGGGATTCGAGGTGCCCGTGATTGGCGAGATCCCCATGGGCCTGCCCGATTTCGTCATTCCGGCCTTCTCCATCGAGACCTGGACCACCGTCATCGTGCTCGGAGCCACGCTGGCCATGCTCGGCAGCATCGATAGCCTGCTCACCTCGCTCGTGGCCGACTCGGTCACGCGCACCCGCCACAAGCCCAACCGCGAGTTGATCGGCCAGGGAATGGGAAACATGCTGTGCGCCTTCATCGGCGGCCTGCCCGGCGCCGGCGCAACGATGCGCACCGTCGTCAACATCAAGGCGGGCGGACGCGAGCGCCTCTCCGGCGTGGTTCACGCGCTCTTTCTGCTCGTCCTGCTGCTCGGGGCGGCGCCGCTGGCGACCCGGATTCCATTGGCTGTGCTGGCGGGCATTCTGATCAAAGTCGGGGTCGACATCCTTGATTATCGCATGCTCAAGCTGCTGAGAACCGCATCTCGCACCGACATCGCGGTCATGGGCGCAGTGTTCGGGCTGACAGTCTTCGTCGATCTCATCGTTGCAGTCGGAGCCGGGGTGATCATGTCGATGGGGCTGATCATTCGCCTGCTTGCGCGCGAAGCGAACTTCAGGGTCTGGCCGGCGGATGACGAGCGCGACGGCAGCGGCATGGTCGAAGGCGGCGTGCGGGTGCTGGAAGTCGACGGACCGTTCTTCTTTGGCTCCACCAGCCAGTTGCTCGACCGCGTCGACCAGGTGATGGGAACACGGGCCGTCGTAATCGACTGCCAACGCGTCCCCTTCATGGACCTTTCGGCGCAATTCGCCCTCGAGGACATGATCGAGCGGCTCAGGTCACTCGACATCCCGGCCTATATCGTCGTGCCGGGACCGATCCGCAGGGAACTGGAATACCTGAAGGCGCCGTACCTGCCTCCCAAACTCTTCTACGAAGCCCTCGAAGACGCGCTTGACGCCGCGCGCCGCGACCTGGGCGACTCCCGAGCGGGCATCGGGCTCACCGGAACTTTCTGATCGGGAACGAAGCGACAGGGGCGTCGATCACCGTCTTTCGGGGCGCTCACTGGCCGACTGAGCCCCGTCCCTGCCACATCGAAAGATCCGCCGGCGTCCACCCCCCAGAAGACTCACCACACTCGTCATCCACCACACCGTCATTTCCATGAAAATCAACCCCCATATAGGACCTCGGCGACGCGCGCTGATAACGGGCGAAGCAGATCCGGTCGCTTCATTGCGGGGCGCGCTTACGGGAGGAGCCAGAAAAGGAAAAGAAGTCCAGCCAAGCCAAACAAACCGCTTGCCCAGCAGTGCATTGCCAGTTCCCCCACGGGGTTCGCCTCTTTGCAGAAAAAGTACCTCATGGCTCGATCCTTTCCTTGGTCATATTTTGGGTCTGGTCTGACCAGAATCCTAGCAGCAAAGTAGCCCATGTCAATGGAAATCTCACATAAAAATTCGCCCGGAAATCAGACTAGTGTTTGAAATGTTGTTCGGTTATAGTTTAGGGAAATATGCATTCTGGTCTGACCAGTGGAAGGCGAGAATCGATGGATAATACTGTTTTCGAAGAGATCAAGGTTGAGAAAGTTTCCGACAAGATCAGCGACCAGATCATCAAACTGATCGCGGACGGAAAACTGAAACCGGGCGACAAACTCCCTGGAGAGCGGCAACTCATCGAAACTCTGGGCGTGGGAAGGTCTTCTTTGCGGGAAGCGCTTAATCGGCTGGAGACGCTGGGCTATATTGAAATTCACAAACGCAGGGGGAATTTCGTCAAATCGATTGATGCCGCCCTGCAGTTGAGTCCATTGAAGAGCCTGATCCGAAGGGATGTGCGCCAGATTGTTCAGCTCTATGAAATCCGCCGCGACATCGAGCAGGCCAACGCGTACAAGGCAGCTCAAAACAGAACCGCACAGGATCTCACCAGGATCAGAAGTTGTCTGGATCAATTCCGTGGACGAACCGGAAACCTGCAATACCCCTGGGGATCAGATCAGGCATTCCATATCGCCGTTGCCCAGGCCGCGCACAATTTCATGCGCGTTCATGTCATCACGAATATTTTCGAATTCTCGGAGGAATTTCTCAAACCGGCTCTCGAAAGCGCCTCCAGTTACGAGGAGAATCTGGCCTCCATTGTCGAGCAGCATGAGGCCATCTATGCGGCGATTCAGAATCGAGATGCCGATGAAGCCAGAGCCAGAATGGATGAGCACCTGTCATGGACCAATGAGACGCTGACCAGGCTTCTGAGCGTCCTGAGCGCGCAAAAAACATCCTCCTCTCCCGGTCATCCTTCGCGGTAACCACCTGCGCCATATCCGCCTTGACGGGCTGTCGCGAACGGTGCGCCGCCGCCATTGCCGTTTCAGAAGAGCTATCTACAAAACCCTTCAACCGCCTCTTCCCTGCAGCGAGCGACAGCGTCCTTGAGCCAGTCAATCTCATCGGGGACGAAGATCTTCATGTGAGCGTCGCCCGGATTGAGCACCCAGTGCAGGGGGTGAGTCGAGGTTTCGGCAATGACGTGACCCGCGACGGCAAGAAATGGGATGTCGCCTTTCGCCCAGTCGAAGAGCCGCTCGCGCCTATCGAAGAGCACCAGGTAATCATTGCCCTCGACCTCCATCACCAGGGGGACGGCCCCGGCAAGGTCCGCCGGGTGCTCTTTCTCGGGTTGCGCATCCGCCTCGGCGGGGATGTAAAATTCGGTGTTCAGAAACAGATCGTAGAATTATTTCGCCTGGTTTTCGTAGTTTCTCTTGTCCCGGCGCAAAACATCCAGCGCCCTGTCGAGGTCAGTCATGAACCCTTCCTGTTGTCCCTTTGGAAGAGGGATGAATGCAATGAGAGATCGAGTCTCGAGTGTCCGCAAGCGGCGATGTTCAGGACGAGACAAAGCATGAATGGAGAAGAGGGAAAGGTTTAGCGCCCCACCGAGGCCACCAGTGTGTCGATCGACTTCTGAATGTTTTCAATATCCCGGGTGATCTGCTGGGTCGCAAGAAGCTGTTTTTCAGAAACGGCAGAGGTCTTTCCACTGATCGAGCTGACCTTCGCGATGCCCGACTTAATCTCTTCCAGAATTTCGGTAATCTGTTCCACTGAGGAAGAACTGGTGTTGCCCAGCTTGCGGATTTCGTTGGCGACAACACTGAATCCCCGGCCATGAATACCGGCCTGCGCCGCCACGATCGCGGCGTTCAATCCCAACAATCGGGTCTCGTCGGCCACATCGAGAATAAAATCCAATACTTTGTTCGTCTGTTTGACCTTGGAGCCGACATCGGTAACGGCATGCGCCACAGTGGCGCTGGCGGCATTCAACTCTTCCGCGCCGGAGCAGATTTTCTCTATGGCGGCTGCCGTCTGCTGAACGCTTCGGGAAATTTCCGAGACCACTCCACGGATCAAGTCAAAACTTTGAATCTCCTGGATGCGGGCGGCTATGACTGCCGCGGCAATCTTGGCTATCGGCTTGACGATCTCTATCGGCCCGCCGATGCCAAAGGTGCCGATTCGTTCACCGTCGACCTTGATGACGATGTTGTACCCCTCTCTCATCTTCTTATCACTGCGGATCTCGTCCTCCTTGGACACCGCGATACTGTCGACCTCTCCCCTCATGATTCTGGATGCTGCAGCATGCCGCACCCCGAGCCTCTCTTTACGGTTGTCGCCGATGATGACCCCGTCGGCATTGCAGACGATCATATTGTAACCGGTTTCTCCGGAGACGAACTCCACCAGTTGCTGCGCCATTTCCTGAGAGATTTGATTCATGTCGCAATCCCGAAAAGGCTGAACTGTTAGGGGGGAAGGCTCAACTGGACCGAAGCTTAGCAAAAATGAACCGGCAGCGGAAGTCGAAACGAACAGTCGAAGGCAGCAACGGGTCTCCGCAAACGCGCGACCCTTCGTAGGAAAAATTATTGCGGCGGGGATTAGGCAGAGAGCTTCCGGCTATGTCCGGACGATCAGCCATACGTGTCCTGCTCGAATTCAATAAGGCAAAAACCGTGACCGAAGGGATCGGAGAAGGTTATACATTTTGAACCTCTCCACGCGACAGATTCGCTTTCGCGTACCGCACCCGCATCAATGGCCCGCTGTGCGGAGGCCGCGATATCCTGGACGACGAAGTCGATATGCACCGGCGTCCAGTGTCGGGAGTATCTGCGCACCTCCTCGGCGGAGTCGCCCGGGGAAGATCCGGCGGCGTTCGCCAGAAGATAAATGACGCAAGTGGCGCCGACAAGCTCCGCCACATCGTCATCGAGGATGCGGTTGAGATTCAGCCCCAGGGCCGCGCGGTAGAACTCGATGGCAGGAGCGAGTTCCGGCACGTCGATGTTCACAACCATTCGCATACGCTCCTCCGGTTCAGGGGCGGGCGAAGATTCGCCCGCACCTTAACTGTAGCGCGAGAATGGGATATCGCACCCCGCCATCCGGATCAGCGCATTGTCATGCAAGTGCTTTCGAAGTGGCGTCGGCTTGAATGAATGTTAGGCAACATCGCTTGAATCGCTCGACAACTGAGGCCGAGCAATTCTCGGCGAGGCGGAAGCAAATCTCTCAAAGAGCCAACCCCAGAGCGGCGCCCCCACAATTAACCATATTGCCATAGCAGACAGCCAATAGATGGTTTCCATGTCGTGAAATATGAAAGCGAGCGGAAGAAAAAGAAAGGCTAGCGATAGATTGGCACAAAGAATCATGAGCCAAGCCCACCAGCCTCGTTTCCAGAGCGACCAGTATTTATTCATAATAATTCCATCCCCCCCGCCTAACACGCTTGGCATCAGCGGCCCGAGGTCACGACAATCCAGCTGAATGCCGCTGTTCGGCCTCCTGTATGGTTAGTTTGTAGCCAGCAGCCATGAGGTATTGGTCCAAAAGGTCCGCTGGCAACCTGTCCTTGACTCGTCGTCGCGA
>JARFUG010000054.1 GCA_029289095.1 Desulfuromonadales bacterium | reverse complement strand
CAGTTCGGCCGAGAAGCCCGGGCCGAAGGCGGAAATCAGGCCGTGGCCTGATTTTTCGGCATCTTCCGATGCGAGCCATCGCTCCAGAACCATGAGCACCGAAACGGAGGAGATGTTTCCGTGCAGGCGAAGGATCTCCTCCGAGAGGCGCAGATCCTTTTCTTTGAGATCAAGCGCCTGCGCATAGGCATCGAGAACCTTGGCTCCCCCCGGGTGGGAGATGAAGTGGATCAGGTCGTTGCGTTCTAGTCCGTGCCGTGCGAGAAAGCGCTGAACCAGCGCTCCGAGTTCCTCCTTGACCAGTGCAGGGAGCCGCGGCGAGAGGACGAGTTGCATCCCTGTTTCGACGAAATCCCACCCCATGATCCGCTCGCTGTTCGGGAAGAGATACGAAGAGGTCGCGGCGATACGGGGACCTGAAGCTCTCGTCCCCTCGCCGGCCACCAGCGCCGCAGCGGCTCCATCGGCGAAAATAGCGGCGCCGACGACGTTTTTCTTGCTCAGGTCCTCCGCCATGAGGGTGAGGCTGCAACATTCCAGGGCCACCAGCAGCACGACCGAGTCCGGATGAGCGCGGCAGTAATCGAAGGCTCTGGAGAGACCTGCCGCCCCGGCGGCACACCCGAGCCCCCAGATGGGAAGACGGCTGGCGTGGGGGGAAAGGCCGAGGGCGTTGATGAGGAGCGCATCAGGCGAGGGGGCGGCGAACCCGGTGGAAGAAACGAAGATAAGGTGGTCGATGCGCTCGGGTGGCAAATTCGCCCGGTGCATGCAGCGAAGAGCCGCCGATGCGGCCAGGCGAAGCCCTTCTTCGAGATAGATGGCGTTGCGCTGCGCAGAGCTTCTCGGATGCAGGTACCACTCGAGGGGACGCATGAACTGTCGGGTTTCAATCCGGGCATTCTCGAAGACCTTGTGCAGCGATTCGAGTCCGGGAGTCCCTTTGAAAAGATGCAGCGCCGCGTCGCGCACCGCTTCCTGCGGAGTGGAGTCGGGCGGGAGGGCGGAGGCCGCGCTCAGAATTCGGGGCATGAATCGTTCTCCGGCGTTTTGCTCTTGCGGCTCTGCGGGGGATGGGGCCGCAAGGGGCGTCGTCTTCAGGGAAAAAGGAGCGGCGAGGACGAAGAGGGGCGAAACTCAAGTGGACAAGGATAGCACAAAAAATAGCCTCCGGCTTACGCCGGAGGCTATTTTGACAGGGATGGAGAAGCTGTCCTACTCGACGACCACGGTGGCGTCTTCCAGAAGGACGGGATAGTGATAGCCGAAGCCGAAATCTTTTTCAGTGGCGAGAGTGCCCGATACGAGAACGGTGTCGCCGACCTGCGCGAAATCGGCGCTGGTGATCGTCAGGTTGTTGCTCCCTTCGTTGCCGGTGCCGTCCTGCAGGTGGATCCAGTTCTTACCCATGATTTGCGGGCTGAACTTGACGACCTTGGCGCGCAGGGTGACTTTCTTTCCGCTCAGCTCGTTTTTCGCCGAGTAGATCTCCTCTACGGTATTGCCTCCGTCGGCCTTGCGCAGACTGCCGAAATCGATCTGCTTGGCTTGGGGAGCCGTGATGGGGGGATGTCCTTCAGGCATTCCCGCCGGCATGCCGCCCTGGTGTACTCCGGCCACCACGACCGAGTCGACGAAATAGACCGTTTCGAAGGTCCGGTCGAGCGTGCTGCTGTGGTGATTGATCATCGGCATTCCTTCGGGGACGATGACGGGATCGCCCACCTGGACGGCGAACTGAGGGGCGGCGGCCCAGATCTGCTCGGAGCCGGTGTCGACGTGAACATAGGTGTAACCGCCGGCGTTCATCGTCTCCAGAACGGTGCCGGTCCTGGCGACCGAAGCAGGTTCCTGCTTAGTGGACGGCTGCGCAGTCGTCTGGGGGGCTCTGTCCTGACAAGCGGTCAAGGCGAGGGCTGCGATGCCGGCCAGAAGGAGATACAGGGGCTTTTTCACGGGTTTTCCTCCAGTGGGGTTGGTGTTTTACACTTGGGAACGGGGCTTTGAACCCGAATTCAAAAGAAATTATCATAAAAGCGCCGACGGGGACAAGCGGGATTTGGGCGCAAAGGAGGGAGAAGGAGAAAAAAACGTATATGTCGTGCGGTTCTACGCGTTTATTGGGTGCGCCCGTACGTAATTGAGAACTCATGCAGGCGCTTTCGCACATCGACGGAGATGGCCCCGGATCGATAACGCCATCCCCAGTTCTGCCCGGGACGTCCGGGGGTGTTCATGCGCGTTTCGCTCCCGAGTTCAAGGATGTCCTGCAGGGGGAGGATGCAGATCGCCGAGACGCTCGCCATGGCCGCGCGGATCAGATCCCATGGGATCTCTTCGGCCTTGCCGAGATATCGCCGCACCGCATTGCGCTCATCGCGGGTGATGGAGTTCCACCATCCGAGGGTCGTGTCGTTGTCGTGGGTCCCGGTGTAGATCACACTGTTGCGGGTCAGGTTGTGGGGGAGGTAGGGATTGTCGGCCCCGGAGCCGAAAGCGAAGTGGAGGACCTTCATCCCGGGAAATCCAAAACGGTCTCTCAACTCTTCCACATCGGGGGTGATCAGCCCGAGATCTTCCGCGACGATGGGAGCCTGCCCCAGTTCGCGTTCCAGCGTCTCGAAGAACTCGACCCCGGGGACGGGCATCCAACTGCCGTTGATCGCCGTCTCCGAGCCGGCCGGAACGGCCCAGCAGGCGGCAAAGCCCCTGAAATGATCGATGCGGACCATGTCGGCCTGGGCGAGATTCCAGCGAAAGCGCGCAAGCCACCACGAAAAGCCTTCGTGCGCCATGCGCTCCCAGCGGTACATCGGATTTCCCCAGAGCTGCCCTGTTTCACTGAAATAGTCGGGGGGCACGCCGGAGACGAGAGTGGGCTGGAGACGATCATCGAGATAGAAGAGGTGGGGATTGGCCCAGACGTCCACCGAGTCGAGACTGACGTAGATCGGAATGTCCCCCAAGATCTGCACCTTTCTGCTGCCGGCGTACTCCTTCAGTGCGAACCATTGCTCGAAGAAAACAAACTGCGAGTACTTCTGCACCAGGATGTGTTCGCCCAGTTCCTCCGTCCATTCGCCCATGGCGTCTTCGTCACGCCGTCGGATCTTCTCGGGCCAGCGGGTCCAGGAGATGTCGCCAAAGTGATGACGCAGCGCCCTGAAAAGGGCGTAGTCGTTGAGCCAATACCCCTGATGCATCTGGAACTCGCCGAAGGCGGTGCGTCTTTCCTGGAGGCCTTCGCGAAAGAAGCGATGGGCCGCCTTGGCGAGAAGGCGCCCCTTGAAGCCGTGCACGAATCCGAAATTGACTTCCCCCTCGGGCAGGTGCACCCCTTCGATGTCGGAGGGGTCGAGATCCCCGGCCTCGACGAGGCGCTCGAGGCAGACAAGCAGGGGATTGCCGGCAAAGGCCGAAAATGAACTGTAGGGCGAATCGCCGTAGCCGGTCGGGCCGAGGGGGAGGATCTGCCAGATGGACTGGCCGGTCTGCGCAAGAAAATCGATGAACTCATAGGCCTCGGCGCCGAGAGAACCGATGCCGTGCGGTCCGGGCAGAGAGGTGGGATGCAGCAGGATGCCGCTAGAACGTTTCAGGTTCATTCAGAAAGCCTCCAACAGGACTTTAAAATCTCATTATGGCAGAAAAAAGCGATTTTCCCAGCATGGCTGAGGGAAACATGGACTTTCATTAGCGATCTGGTATCCTCTTTCAACAGCCCCCCGGAGGGGCGCCAAATCGTCTCAGGAGGAAAAGCCATGCTCAGTCCTAAACTTCTGGATGCTCTCAACGAGCAGATGAAAAACGAATTTGCCTCGGCCTACATCTACATGGCCATGGCCGGCTATTTTCAGTCCGAGGATCTCCCCGGTTTCGCCTCCTGGATGAGGGCTCAGGCTCTGGAGGAGATGACCCATGGCGAGAAGTTCTTTCACTTCATCTGTGATGCCGGCGGTCGCACCGACCTTCGCGCCATCGATGCTCCCGCGAACGATTTCAACTCGCCCCTTCAAGCCTTCGAGCACGGCCTGAAACACGAGAAGTTCGTCACCGAACGGATCGGGGCCCTCATGGATCTGGCCATCGAAGAGCGCAATCACGCCGCCCAGATCATGTTGCAGTGGTTCGTGACCGAACAGGTGGAGGAAGAGAGCAGCTTTTCTCTGATCATCCGAAAGCTCCAGCGCGTCGAAGGAGACGGCCGAGGCCTTCTCCTTCTCGATCAGGAACTCGGGCAAAGAGTTTTTGTCCCCCCCGCCGCCGCTGGGGAATGATCGCCCCGACGGGATGACATCGAGAAAGGAGCAAAGGGATGAAAATCGATATTCAGGAGGCGATCAGACGCTCCATCCAGACCGAGAAGAACGCCATGGATTTCTATCGTCTCGGCGCCTCCCACATGCAGAACGAAGATGCCCGCAGGACCTTCGAACTTCTCGCCCGCGAAGAGCGCGAGCATGCCGAATGGTTCCACCGTGTCTATGAAGGGGGGGAAATCGCCGATTTCGATCGTTTCATGAATGAGGCTCCCGATCGGAAGTCGGACTGGCTTTCGGATCTGGAAAAGCTTATCCTCCCCGATTTCAACGAGCGCCGGGCGATGGAGATGGCGATGGAGAAGGAGCTCAGACTCGAGAAGAGTCTCAGGGAAATGGCTTCCGGAATCGAGGATCCTCAAATCCGGAAGGTCTTCGAGGCCAACGCCGACTCGACCCGTCAGCACTACGAACTCATCGAATCGGAGTATGCACGCCTGATGGGGATGGTGCACGAAAGCGACATCGATATCTTCGTGCGCGAATAGATCTCCGCACTCCACCATGCACAACAGCGGCCGGCCGGGGTTTCCCCCGGCCGGCCTTTTTCCATTCAAGGGGAGCCTGGGGGGCGTTACGTCGCGGAAGAGGGACGGCTATAATAGATAGAGAGAAGCCTGGGTTCCACCAAAACCCTGAGCGAGACCGCCTCGACAAAACGAAAGGAGATTTCCCATGGAACAGAAAGAATATATCGAGTGCTGTCAATCGATCGAAGAAGGGGATGAGGTCTATCTCGAAGAGACGGGCACTCACAAGACCGGGCGCCTTCTCTACTGCAGCGGCGACCAGTTCCAGGTCGAGACTGAAGGAAAGAGAGAGACGTGGGCTCCGGAGCGCTGCGAAGAGATCGGCTCAAGCAGCGAAAGCCCCCACGAAAATATCTAGGCCTGAATCGTGGGGAATTGAAGTCCGTGCAAAGCATTGCAAATAACGGCAGGTGAGGCGAGAGACGCCGTTTCTTCTCACTCAGGGTTAAATTCAGGGCGAGCTATCCTTCGCTGTGGCCTTCGATTCGTGCCGGCTCCTTGATGAGCCGGTCCTTCATCCTCCTGATCGTCCACCATACGGTGAGCAGGACCACGGGAACGAGAGTGCCGAGCAGAACGTTCTTTCTCAGCCCGTACTCCTCCAGAGGCAATCCCCCCAGCAGATACCCCAGGAGTCCCACCATGTAGTAGCTGATGGCGGCGACGGAGAGCCCCTCTACCGTCTCCTGCAGGCGGAACTGCAGGCGGCTGCGGCGGTTCATGGCGGCGAGCAGCCCCTTGTTCTGCTCCTGCATCGTAAGGTTGACCCGGGTGCGCAGCATGTCGCCGGCGCGTTCGATGCGGCGCGAGAGGTCCTCCATCCAGTTCTGAACCGCCTCGCAGGTGCGCATGCCGGGGGCGAGACGGCGCGACATGAATTCACTGGCCGTCATGAACCCGTCGACAGGATGCTCCTGGATATTTTGCAGCCGCATGGTCACCAGGGCGTGATAGGCCCGCGTTGCGGCGAAGCGGTAATTGGTCTTCGCCCGGAACGCCTCGAGCCTGGCCGAGAGTTCAGAGAGACTCTCGAGCATTCCTCGCTCCCCTTCCGAGCTGTCCATCTGGGGTACCCGCGCCAGCATGTCGGCGAGCTGCTGATCCATGTCACTTAGGGCGGGGGAGAGTTTCTTGGCGATGGGGATTGAAAGCTGAGCCAGAAGACGATAGGTCTCCATCTCCATGATGCGCTGCACCAGGCGCCCCATCTGCGAGTCCGAAATCCCGCGGTTCTGTATCAGAAAGCGTCCGAAGCCGTCGCTGTGGAGTTTGAAGGCGGTGCAGAAGAACGCCTTTCCGTCCTTTGGCTGGCTGATGATGAGGCGATGTCCTTCGAAATGCTCGGTGAGCGAGTCCGGATCGGTATCGATCGACCCGTCGTCGACAACGATGTGGAAAGCGGCGATCGCTTCTCCCGGAAGAGAAGCCATCCAGTCTCCGGGGAGAAGATCGATCACCCTGTGACGAAAGGGCTCTTTGGTCCCTTTTGGACGCTTGAAGGTAAGGGTGTAGAATTCCATGTGCCGCTCCCAGCGCACCGAGAACTCGCCGAGATTCTCCTGAAAGGAGACGGTCTCGGGAGCCGGCTGGTTGACGCTGTAGCGCCGGCAGAGATCGCACAGCAGCTCGAATGCCCTGTCGAGCATCTGGGGGGGCGCCTTGAAGGCGAGATGCGAGATCTGGTGGGGCGTCGAGATGACCTGAAAAGGCCGTGCGTGCAGCTCGTCGTAGAGCGCCTCGCGCTGCGGATGGGTGGAGAAAGGGAGACAGTAGTAATCTGACATGACTTCGAGCCTCTTGCCGGAGAAGCCCTATACATATCCCAGCATCCGTGCCGTGGCAACAAGGTATACGCCGATCTGCGTCCAAAGGTGCATTTATGCGGATGGGCGGCCGACTGGGTAGACGCTGAAGCAACTGGGACCGACCCGGACAGTCCGGGGACGCTGCACCACGGGCGGGAAGGAAGTGAGGAAAGGAGATGTGTTCAGAAACCGGCGCCCTTCTTGCGGCTCCTCCGTGTTGAAGTCAGTGAAGTCCTTGAAATTTCAGTCTTTTAAGCTGTTCAAAATCGGGCGCTGCATAATCTCCGTATTTTCGGTTGCATTGCAGCAGCGTTGCGCACGTTGCGCCCACCGGATCGATTCCTGCAGAAACTGCGCGGAGGTGCGCAGGTTTTCATTCTCGGATCTTTCCAGAATACGGCGGGCCATCTCGAGGAGCTTAAGGGCGTCTCGTGTCTGGGAGCTCATTGGCAGGCCTCCTTGGCGAACGTTTCGCTCCACTCCCTGTCACAGCTCAGGCATACAAGGCGGTCATCTTCACGCAACTCGAAGGAGATGGACTCGCATTCGGGGCAGAAATGGAAGAGATCATCGGGTTTTTCCGCAATCTCGATGGCCCGGAAGAGGCAGTCGAGCCCTTCGGCGATTTCCCTGCACACGGCGTTCGGATCCTGCAACTGGCTGAAAAGGATATCCTGTGCCATGTACATGTTTTTCAGTGCTTTTTCCACATCGCAGTTCTTCATCGCGCTCTCCCTTCCCTTGCATGTCAACCAGGAGGCTTTCGCCTTGCCCCTTCAGTATCCTGGTGAGCAAAAGTCGCGCCATGTCCTAAAAATCATGGACTGTCGAGCACTTGGACTGCAGGGGGGAATGCGCTGGAACAGCGCGCGGAGCGCGATTGTTCAGAATCCGGCGCTGCGGGGATCCTAAGGTTTGTTGATGTTGTATTTCTGCATTTTGCTGTAGAGGGTTCCGCGGGCGATGTCGAGCTCTTCAGCGGCCTGGGAGAGGTTCCACTCCTTTTCTTCGAGGACTTTGCGGATCAGGGTCGCCTCGGCCTGGGCGAGGGAGTGAGAGGGGAGGGTCAGGTTGAAGACCTCCTCTTCGGACTGGGGGAGAGCGTTGGGGCGGCAGAACTCGGGGGGCAGATGGGCGGGTTTGAGCTCCTGGTCTCTGCAGAAGACGACGGCATGTTCGATGACGTTGGCCAGCTCCCGCACGTTGCCGGGCCAGCGATAGGTCATCAGCAGGTCGAGAGCGGCTGGCGAGATGCCGGAGATCTTCTTGCCCGTTTCGGAGCTGTATTTTTGGAGAAAGTATCGGGCCAGAAGCGGGATGTCCGAGCGGCGGTCGCGCAGCGCCGGAGCGGTGATCGAGACGACGTTGATGCGGTAGTAGAGGTCCTCGCGGAAAAGTTTTTCTCGAATGGCGTGGCTGAGGTCCTTGTTCGTGGCGCAGATCAGCCGCACGTCGACTTTCAAGGGTCGCGTCCCGCCGACCCGGTGAAACGAGCCGAGTTCAAGCACCCTGAGCAGGGCGACCTGTGTCTTGGCGGGGATGTCGCCGATCTCGTCGAGAAAAATGGTCCCGCCGTCGGCCTGCTCGAAAAAGCCGATCTTCTGGGTCGTGGCCCCGGTAAAGGAGCCCTTCTCGTGGCCGAAGAGTTCGCTGTTGATCAGCTCTTCGGTCAGGGCCGCACAGTTGACGGCGACGAACGGTTTGTCGCGTCGGTTGCTGTTGGCATGGATCGCTTCGGCGATCAGCTCCTTTCCGGTGCCGCTCTCTCCACTGATAAGGACCGAGGTGCCGGTTTTGGCGACCTGCGTGATCTTCTCGTAAATTTCGAACATCTTCGAATCCTGTCCGATGATGTTCTCAAAACGATATCCCTCGATGCCGGAGGGGCGGGGGGCGACGCTCTCGCGCAGGATCTTCTTGTGGGCGATGATCTTTTCGATCTGAAGCCGGATGAGATTGAAGTCGAACGGCTTGAGAATGTAGTCGTAGGCGCCGGCTTTCATCGCCGTTACCGCATCCCGGGTGGAGTCGACGCCGGTCAGGATCAGGACGAAGATGCCGGGATGGCGCTCGTGAATTTCCTTGAGAAGGGCCAGGCCGTTCATCCCCGGCATCAGAAAATCGGTGAAGACGATCTCCGCCGGGAACTCCTCGAGTTTTCTCAGGGCTTCGTCGCCGCTTGCGGCCGTCTCCACGAGAAGGTGCGGGTCGGTGCGCATCGCCGAGCGAAAGATGCGCCGGTAGGCCGGCTCGTCGTCAACGAAAAGAATTCTTGTTTTTTCCATCACTGCGGCTCCGGTCGGGGGCGATTCTCCGGCATTTCGCGAAGCAGATCGATCGCGGTATAGATGGTGTCCTTGAGCTCGGTTCTGTTCCACGGTTTGGTCAGGAAGGCATGAATGTAGCGATCGCTGATCGCCTGGGAGACGACGGGGATATCGGCGTAACCGGAGAGAAGAATGTTCACCGTGCCCGGCCATCCCTCATGGATGCGGCGCAACAGTTCGACCCCGTTCATCTCCGGCATGCGGTAATCCGAGATGACGACGTGGATCGGCGCGGTTCGTTCCATGATCGTCAGAGCGTCCTTCCCCGAGAGGGCCAGGTGCGGCGTGAACCCCTCGTTCCTGCAGAAGCGCTCCAGGGTTTTGAGGATGTTGCGTTCGTCGTCGACGCACAGAATGACGATTTTTTCGCTCATGTCCCAACCGGCAGCTTCAGTGTGAAGGTCGTCCCCTGCCCGAGGGTGCTCTCGACCCAGATGTCTCCCTTATGTTTCTTGACGATGTCGTAGGCGATGCTCAGTCCCAGTCCCGTCCCTTTGCCGACCTCTTTGGTGGTGAAGAAGGGCTCGAAGATCTTTTTTCGCACATCCTCTTTAATGCCGCACCCCGTGTCGGCGATGGAGATGTGCACGAAGCCGCCCTCCGTCCACGTCCTGACGGTGACTGTCCCCTGTTCCTCTATGGCCTGGGCGGCGTTGATGAGAAGGTTCATGAAGACCTGGTTGAGCTGCTGCGGACGGCAGAGGATCGGGGGGATGTCGCCGTAGTCCCGCACGACGGTCGCCTTGTAGCGCAGCTCGTGGGAGGTGATGTTGATGGTGCTGTCGAGGCACTCGTGCAGATCGGTAATCTTGGCTTCCGAATCGTCGATACGGGAGAAGGTTCTCAAATTCTGAACGATGTTGCTCACCCGTTCGGTCCCCTCCAGCGATTCCTCGATGAGAGCGTCGATGTCCTCGAGCATAAAGTCGAGCTGCAGCTCCTGGCGCCTCAGGTTCAATTGGTCGGTCTCGGCGCCGGCGGCGCGCAGCGCCTCTTCCTGCTCCTGGATGAAGCGGACCAGGCGCGGAACGTATTCGGCGAGCTCGCTCAGGTTGCTGGAGACGAATCCGATGGGGTTGTTGATGTCGTGCGCGACGCCGGCCGCAAGAAGCCCGATGCACGCCATCTTGTCCTGATGCAGTATCGTCGCCTGCTTGTCCTGCAACTCCCTGTAGGCGAGTTCGAGCTTGTGATGGCTCGACTCCAATTCCCGGTTCACCTCTTCCAGTCTGCGGGTGCGTTCGGCGACGCGTTCCTCCAGGTTCTCGTTGAGTCTCCTGAGTTTTTCCTCGGCGATCTTTCGTTCGGAGACTTCGATTTCAAGGCGGTAGTTGGCCATCGTCGCCCGATCGACCTGGTCGAGGAGCTGCTGTCGGGTCGAGGCCATCTGCTGGTCGACCCGCCCCAGGATCTGAAAAGCGAAGACGAACAGGGCGGAGCACAGAAGGAGGCTGAAGGCGACGATCTTGAAAGTGAACGTACCGAAGGCGTCAATATCCTCCGTGACATCCTGCAGCAGGATGAAGGAGCCGATCGTCTTGCCCCCGGCGTCGAGCAGCGGAAAGTTCTTGGCTCTGAAGTGGCGACCGCCGAAGCTGATCCGGGTGTCGACGTCCTTGCGCGAGAAGGTGACGCGGTGCATGTTGAAATTCTCGATTTCGATCGACTGGTCGATGACGACGGTCTCGCGCAGCTTGTACCAGTCGGAATCGAGCCCAAGCGACTTTCTCCCCGCCTCCCATTTTTCCCGATCGAGAAGATCTTTCTGGATGGTCAGAATGTACTCTATGTCCGTGATGTCCCTTAGGTTTTTGAGGATGCGATTGACGTCTTGCGCAAGTTCGATGAACCCGATCAACTCCCCCCGGCTGTGCCAGGGATAGACGACGCGGAGGGTGAAATTGCCGAGCGGTCCGAGTTCCACCCCTTGGGAGAGGCGCTGGGTCTCCATCGCCTGGCGGATGGTGAAGCGGTCCATCGAGTGGGGAAAAGGGAAGGGACGGTGGACCCTGAGAAGGTTCTTCCCGTCTACAGTGTGGAAATACATGAGGGGAATGTCCTGCTGCAGGGACATGCGGCGCAGGATGGGGACGGCCAACTCCATGAGAGCGTCGGTGTCGCCTGCCCGCATGGCCCTTTGCAGGTTCTGGTCGGCAGCGATGAACTGGGCGGCTCCCCGCATGCTCTCCAGGCGCTGATCGACCAGCGTCTGGTAGAGGCTTCGGGCCGCCTGATGGCGGTACTCCAGAGACGCCTTGGCATCGAACTGGCGAATTTGATAGCCGCTGTAGAGAAAAGAGATGATCAGAACGAGGAAGGTGAGAGTCAGCGGGACGAGGACTCTTTTCTGGATGTTTCTCAAAGCCATCGACGTCGTTCCCTCCCGCGGTAGTTCATCATCACCTTCTGGTCCGAGGCCTATTTAAATGGCTCATGCCGGCGTTTGTCAACTTCTCTTCGCGTTGTGCCTTGCACAGCCACTGAAAGTTCGGTGCGGGGAGCGCTACCGGAAGGATGAATTCGAGATTTCCTGAAAAGAGGATGATCCCGAGCGATGTTCCCCCAAACGGAGGAGCGCGAATAAAATGCCCTTCCTGGGCCGAAAAGACCCGGAGCTTGGATGCCGACCGGAAGCGGCCCCCGGGAAAACCCGGGGGCCCGCAAATCGCCGCAAGCGAGGGTCAAAAGAATAGCGATTCAGCGTGTGAGCTGGCGGTACTTGATACGGTGAGGCTGGTCGGCCGCTGCGCCGAGGCGCTTCTTGCGGTCGGCCTCGTATTCGGAGTAGTTCCCTTCGAACCAGACAACCTTGCTGTCTCCTTCAAAGGCGAGGATGTGGGTGGCGATGCGGTCGAGAAACCAGCGGTCGTGGCTGATGACGACGGCGCAGCCGCCAAAGTTCTCGAGCGCCTCCTCGAGCGCCCGCATGGTGTTGACGTCTAGGTCGTTGGTCGGTTCGTCGAGAAGGATGACGTTGGCTCCTTCCTTGAGCATCTTGGCCAGGTGAACCCGGTTGCGTTCGCCCCCCGAGAGCATCCCGACCTTCTTCTGCTGATCGGTCCCCGAGAAGTTGAAGCGCGAGACGTAGGCGCGTGAGTTGACGAGGTTCTTGCCGAGCTGGATCTGCTCCTGTCCGCCGGTGATCTCCTCCCAGATCGTCTTTTCCCGGTCGAGTTCGCGGCTCTGGTCGACATAGGCGAGCTTGACCGTCTCGCCGACGCGGATGGCGCCGCCGTCGGGCTTCTCCTGACCGGTGACCATGCGAAAGAGGGTCGTCTTGCCGGCGCCGTTGGGGCCGATGATCCCGACGATGCCGCCGGGGGGGAGGGCGAAGGTCATCTCCTCGACGAGAAGGCGCTCGCCATAGGCCTTGCTCACCTTGTCGGCCTCGATGACGACGTTGCCCAGACGCGGCCCCGGCGGGATGTAGAGCTCGAGCTCCTTCGCCCCCTTCTCCGACTCCTGCCCCAGGAGCTTCTCGTAGGCGCTGATGCGCGCCTGGCTCTTGGCGTGGCGCCCCTTGGGGGACATGCGGATCCACTCGAGCTCGCGCTCGAGGGTCTTCTGACGGTTCGATTCGGATTTCTCCTCGCGGCGCAGGCGCTCCTGCTTCTGCTCGAGCCAGGAGGAGTAGTTCCCCTTCCACGGGATCCCCTCCCCGCGGTCGAGTTCCAGAATCCATCCCGCAACGTTGTCGAGGAAGTAGCGGTCGTGAGTGACGGCGATGATGGTGCCGGGGTACTGCTGCAGGTGGTGTTCAAGCCACGCGACGCTCTCTGCATCGAGATGGTTGGTCGGTTCGTCGAGAAGAAGGATGTCGGGTTTCTTCAACAGCAGCCGGCACAGGGCGACCCGGCGTTTCTCGCCGCCGGAGAGGACCTTGACGGGCGTCTCCCCGGGGGGGCAGCGCAGGGCGTCCATTGCCATCTCGAGGCGCGAATCGAGGTCCCAGGCGTCCAGGGCGTCGAGCTTCTCCTGTACGGCCGCCTGCCGCTCGCACAATTTCTCCATGTCGGCGTCGGGGTCGGCGAAAGCGTTGTTGATCTCCTCAAACTCCTTGAGCAGATCGACCGTTTCCTGCACCCCTTCCTCGACCACCTCGCGCACCGTCTTGTCGACGTCGACCAGCGGCTCCTGCTCCAGGTAGCCGACGGTGTATCCGGGGGAGAGGATCGTCTGTCCGTTGAACTCCTTGTCCACTCCGGCCAGGATGCGCAGCAGCGAACTTTTCCCCGAGCCGTTCAGGCCGAGGACGCCGATCTTGGCTCCGTAAAAGTAGGAGAGGGAAATGTCCTTGAGGATTGGTTTTTTGTCGTAGAACTTGCTGACCTTGATCATCGAGTAGATGACCTTGTTGATCTCGTTGCTCATCGCCGGGTGCGACCTCCTCATATGTTTTCTTTGCAAAGACAATAATATTAGCACTGCTGCACTCCTCTGACCAGAGGAAAGAGGGTCTGGAAGCCGGCTGGATTTTAATCCAGTGGAAAGCGATAGCATAAAGATAGGCATTGTAAGAATATGCAGTTGATCGCTCAGTTATAAACGGCAGGAGAAGCGACGTTTTTTTCAGTTCACCCGTGTTTCCATGACATTTGTCATATGCATGAATGGGCTCTTTTTTTTATTATGGTTAATCAGAAGAGCCTTTCGATTGGGGTTGGGGTGGGCCTCGATCTGTTTCAAGCGTTATGCAGGGGGACCATGGGCAATGTTGTCTGCAAGCATAATTCGGGGCGTTGCCGAAATTGCCCCCTGGACGGAAAATGTCTTCTCTCCCATCTAGGCCCGGAGGAAAAGGCGGTCTGGCATGACATGCTGGTGCCCCGATGCTACAAGAAAAACGATTTCGTTTTCTGGGAAGAAGGGGATGCCCAGGGGCTTTATCTCGTCTGTTCGGGCGCCGTCAAGCTGATCAAGTCGAGTGCGGGGGGGGATCAGCACATCGTGCGTCTCGCCGGTCCCGGGAGTTTCTTCGGCCTTCCTCCCCTGCGTTGTGAGCGCCCCCAGATTTTCAGCGCCCAGGCGATCGCCCGAACCGAACTCCACTTCATCCCCCGGGACGGGTTCCTCTACTTCCTTGAGCGATTTCCTCACTTCGCCCTCACCCTTATTGATCAACTCATCAACCAGTTGAGCATGACGCGGCTTCGGCTGCGAGACTTCGGCTGCAAAAGCGGTCGACAGCGCATAGCCGATCTGCTGCTGTGGCTCGGGCAGGAGTTCGGGACGGAAACCGAGGCCGGCGTGGAGATCGGGATCGAGCTTTCAAGAGCCGATCTGGCCGGTATGGCCGGGCTGACCCCGGAGACGACCATCAGGCTATTGAGTTCGTTTCGCAGGGAAGGGATCCTGGGAAGCTCGTCGAGGCGCCTCGTTCTCCTCGACCTGGAGGGGTTGCGCGCCGTCTCGGGTGTCGAAGGGAGGCTCGACCTCGGTTTTTCCGGTCCCATCTAGATTAGCTTTTTGATATCTTTTATTCTTTTTTGAGATTTGGAATGGACAGTTGTCGGTCACATGTCTGAAAGGATGGAGAAAGCAATGACCAGGAGGGGTCCGGCTTGGCTGTTCAAGCCCGAAGCGATTCTGGAGGTCATCGGCGACGCCGTGACGGTTCACGACCGGGAATTTCGGGTGATCTACCAGAATCGAGCGATGGTCGAACTCTTCGGCGAACGCGGAGGCGACCTGTGCCATCGCGTCTATTGGACCCGCACGGAGCCGTGCCCGGACTGTTTCGCAGCGGCCTCCCCCGCCGCCGGCGACCGACCGAACTCCGTGCGCGAAGTCGAGCTCGAAGGAAAGAGGCATGTTTTCGAAGGCGTCGCTACGCCGATCCGGAATGAGTGCGGCGAGATCGTCGCCTGCGTCGAGATCTACCGCGACATCACGCAGCGCACGATCGCCGAGGAGAAGGTCAGGAGGTTCAGCGATCTGTACATGGCGCTGAGCCACACCAACAAGGCCATCATGTACAGCCCCGACCGGAACGATCTCTTCCGGGAAGTCTGCCGGGTGGCGGTCGAATACGGGAAGTTCACGCTGGCCGCCGTCGGCCTTGTCGATGAGGAGCGCGCCCTGCTCATTCCAGCGGCCGGGAGCGGAAGCGCCAGCAAGCATATGGAATCGATCGTCTCCATCGAGGAGGGGCGCGAGGAAGGGGAAGGCCCCTCCGGGGTCGCCGTGCGCACGGGAATCCCCTACATCTGCAACGACTACATGGCCGATCCGCGCACCGGTTTCTGGCGCGAATCGGCGCGGGTGAACGGTATCCGCTCCTCGGCCGTCTTCCCGCTCCGCCAGGAGGGGAAAGTCACCGGGGCCTTCAAGCTCTATTCGGACAGCCCGGGCTTTTTCGATGACGACATGGTCAGGCTGCTGGAGGAGATGGCGACGAACATCTCCTTCGCCCTCGACAACTTCTGCACCGAAGAGGAGCGCCGCAAGGCGCAGGAGGCGCTTCGCCAGAGCGAAGAGCGCCTGCGCTACATCAGCACCCACGATCCGCTGACGGGACTGTTCAACCGGGCCTTTTTCGATACGGAATTGAAGCGTCTGACGGTGAGCCGCCACTATCCCGTCAGCGTTGTCGTCGCCGATGTCGACGGGTTGAAGATGGTGAACGACAATTTCGGACATGCCGAGGGCGACCGACTCATCCGGATGGCGGCGCGGGTGCTGCGCGAGGCGTTCCGCAGCGACGATATCGTGGCGCGCATAGGGGGAGACGAGTTCGCAGTCATTTTGCCGGAGACCGATGGCGAAGCGGTCAGGAGTGCGGTGAAGCGCGTCCTCAGGCTGCAGCGCGTCGCGAGCAGGGAGATTGCCGATTTTTCCCTGAGTCTCTCCACCGGCGCCGCTACGGCCGGACAGGGTGAAGAGCTTCTGGATGCGCTGAAAGTGGCCGATGCCCGGATGTACTACCACAAGCTTCAGAAAAAATCCCGCGCTGCCGGCCTAAGGGCGAAATCCTCCATCTGACTCTCAGATACCGTGACAATCCGAGCAGAGGGCGTCTCGCCAGGCATCTCCGATGTCGACGGGGTGCCGGAACTCCAGGCTCACGCCGATGGGAGCGAATTCCATCTCATCCCTGAACCCCTGGCTGTTGATGTCGTGGCAGATGACGCAGTCCATGCGGATGACTTCCCCCGTTTCGGTGGCGTGCCGGTCATTGTGGCAGCGGAAGCAGCCGGGGAATTCAAGATGCCCCGAGTGATCGGGATAGACATCCCAGCGGGCCCGCATGTAGGGGAAAATGTTGCGGGAGAATGAATCCTGCAGCGTGACGATCGCCTGCTCCACCACCTGAGGGCTTTCCTGCATGATCTGCGGATGCTCTGTGCGGTAGTATTCTTCGATCCCCCGGCGCAGGGCGGCCATCGCTTCTTCCCGATTTTCGTATTCGCGCACAGACAATTCAAGGGCGAGGGCCTTTATCCCCGGCAGTTCCGGAGAAATCGTCCCGGCGATCATCGCCTTGTCGATGAAGACGTTGGGCGAAAGATACTGATGCGCCGGCCGGTTGTGGCAGTCCATGCAGTCCATCACCCGCACTTCGAGATCCGCCTCGTCGTACCCCTCCTCGCGATAGACCCTCACCTCTCCCGTCTCCAGGTTCGTAAAGCGCACCCAGGCGATCTCCATTCGGCTGTGGTCCGTCGGCGCATATTCGATATGCACCTTGGGGTTGATGTGCCAGTGGATCCCTTCCTCGAACCCGATGGCCGGGTGAGGGTTCCCGACTTTGAGGGTCAGGCCGAGATCCCACCGGGGGTTGTCCGGTTCGGCGAGAAAATAGGAACGCTCCCTGTATCGGTAGGAGTAGAACTGCTCGGGCCAGTGGCACTGTTCGCAGGTATCGCGGGCCGGACGCAATTCCTCGATGGGAGTCGGAATCGGGCGGGGGTAGCTGCTCGTGGCGACGGCCCAGACCTGGTAGAGGCCGGAGATCTTCGAGCGCACGTACCAGTCGACCCCCGGGCCGACGTGGCAGGCGACGCAGTCGACCCGCGCGTGAGGACCGCCGGCATGGGCGACGGCTTCGGGCTCCATGACCGCGTGACACATCTGGCCGCAGAAATAGGTCGATTCGGTGAAGTGGAAGGCCTGGTAGCTGCCGACGGCCGAGATGAAGAGGAAAACCGCTGTGCCGGCGACGAAAATGAAGGCGGCGTTTCGATGGCGCGGATCGTTCAGGTCGACCGTGGGCCACCCCGGTTTTTCATGCGTCTGCTTCGCCCGGCGGCTCTCCAGGACCATTCCGATGGGGATGAGGATCAGTCCTGCCAGCATGACAGCGGGCAGAAGGATGAAGACGACCAGCCCGAGATAGGCGGCCTGCTCCTCGAGGATGACGGTGACGGCGAAGAGAAAGAGGATCATGAACAGGGCGATGACGGCAATCGTCGCCCCGGCCAGGGAAATCCAGTTCTTCGCAGTGGGTGGCAAGCGCATCGTCATGACCTCCTTTGCAAATAGCCGATTGAATATGCTGCAATTACAATGAAGTCAGGGATTCCCGCCCCCAACGAATGTATCGCCAATACCTTCAAAGTCAATCGATCAGCTTGTAATCCCCGCCTCTTTTCCCCCGATTTGACAAGGCGGATGCAGGCGATAATTTCCAATGAGGGGGAAACAGGTGCGGGTAGCGGAGGAGAAAATGGAAACCGATCTGGAGAGCGTGGAGAGACAACTGCGAATCGATCCGCGCCTTCGCGGGTTCGAAATCCGGAGCGAGGGCGAAGAGCTGCATCTTGAAAAACACGAGGAGAAGTTCGCGCGCCTCTCACCCAGCGACATGAAGGGGGAGTGGCGGATGGAAACCTTTCAGGAAACCGAAGAGTGGGAAATAGGCAGCTTCAGTGGAACGCTCGAGGAGTGTCTCGATTTCCTCACCACTCACCCCCGCTATCAGTTCTGGGAGAGGTGAGCCGATCAGCGCACTTCGAGGCGTCCCCTCATCCCGAAGCGCGGATGCATCGGCTTCTCGCAGTGAAACGGATATTCACCCGACTCGGTAAGGGTGAGTTTTACCGGTACGGTCCGTCCTGCCGGAAGATCCCGTGCCGCGACGATCTCGCCCGAAGGTGAGACGATCGTGATGTTGTGTTCGAAGGCCGAGATGTTTTCGATGAGAAGAAGCAACTGGTCGCCCTGCTGCGCTTCGATGACGTTGGGGTTGAAATAGAAGCTGCCCGCGCTCATCTCGATGACTTTCTCTCCGGTTCCTGGGGGCGCAGTGACGGTCCTTTCAGGACGGGCGCACCCCGCAAGAGCGATGGCCATGCACCCCAACAACAGATATTTACCCATGATGTGCCTCCTCGCGCACTGTGGCTCTTTTCATTATACCACCCCGGGGGAGTCGGGTGATTCATCCTTTCGGAGCGCTCAGGCGCCAGCACTGGTGAATTCGGGGGTTGCGCTCGAAGTCCCGGGGGATCGTCGCGGCGGTGATGTCCCGGGGAGAGAGATCGGCAAGGGCTTCACGGTCGAAGCGGAAGCGCCGCGCGTTGGTGGAAAAGATCAGGGTTCCCCCGGGGGCCAGAAGGCCTGCCGTCTGGCGGATGATCTCCACGTGGTCGCGCTGGACGTCGAAGGTCCCCTCCATCTTCTTGGAGGTGGAAAAGGTCGGCGGATCGAGAAAGATGAGGTCCCATGTGCGGTTCCCCCGGCGTGATTGCTCCTCGAGCCAGGCGAGGCAGTCGGCCTGGATGAGCTCGTGTTGCGTCCCGGAAAAGCCGTTGAGAGCGAGGTTGCGCCGCGCCCAGTCGAGATAGGTGCGCGACATGTCGACGGTTGTGGTGGACGTTGCTCCCCCTGCGGCCGCGTGGACTGTGGCGGTGCCGGTGTAGCCGAAGAGGTTGAGAAAGCGCTTGCCTCCCGCCATCTTTGCAATAAGCTCCCGGGTGGTGCGGTGATCGAGAAAGATCCCGGTGTCGAGGTAGTCGGTGAAGTTGACAAGGAAGCGATTGTCTCCTTCGTGCACTTCATAGAAGCTTCCGACCGCTCCCATCTTCTCGTACTGGGCCTTGCCCCGCTGTTTGCGCCTGACTTTGAAGAAGACGTGCTCTGATGGGATCTCGAGGACGTCGGGGAGCGCCGCAAGGGCGTCGAGGAGGCGTTCCCGGGCCTTGTGCGGATCGATGGTGGACGGCGCCTCGTACTCCTGGACATGAGCCCAGCGGTTCTTGTCTCGGTGGTATAGATCGACGGCGACGTTGTATTCAGGCAAATCCGCATCGTAGAGTCGGAAGCAGTCGATCCCCTCCCTGTGCGCCCACTTGCCGATGTTTTTGAGATTTTTGCGCAGACGGTTGGCGAACATCTCGGCCCCTGGAGACAATTCGGCTCTCCGGGCGTCGGCGGAGCGGGGCAGCTCAAAATGCAGAAGGCGGCACTCCAGAGGACCGTTGAAGAGGGCGTCGGTGCGCCCGGGGTGCAGTCCGAGGCGAAGGGCGAGCCGTTCGTTGGCGGTAAAGACGGCGGCGCGCCACCCGGCGAAACGCTGACGCAGGGTCTCTCCCAGGGAGACGTACAACGAGACGAGTTCGTTCTCTTCCCCCAGGCGTTCGCCGTAAGGAGGGTTCGTCGCCACGAGTCCCTGTGCCGCACCGCGTGCATGGGCGGCGTCGGCAAGATCGCGCTTTTCGATATGGACGAGCCCCCTGAGTCCGGCCTTCTCCACGTTGGCAAGAGCCCCCCTCACGGCGGAGGTGAGAGCGTCGAAGCCGACGATGGGGGCGAGATGTCTCTTGCCGACTTCGGCACGCTGACCTGCCTCCTCCAGCAGGTGCTCCCAGATTTGCGGATCGTGTCCCAGCCACCCATGAAAGCCGAAATGATCGCGGCCGAGCCCGGGGGCGATGTCGGCGGCGATGAGGGCCGCTTCAATGGGCAGGGTCCCCGACCCGCACAGGGGATCGACGAAAGAGCCTCCTTCGCGGGCGAGCTGCGGCCAGCCGGCCAGAAGGAGGATCGCCGCCGCCAGGTTCTCCTTCAGCGGCGCCGCCACTCCCTCCTGCCGGTAGCCCCGACGGTGCAGGCTCTCCCCCGAAAGATCGATGCTGACCCGGGCGCTGTCGCGGTGCAGGTAGACGTTGATGCGCAGGTCCGGTTTTTCGCGGGCCACCGAAGGGCGCACGCCGAACCGGCTGCGGAAGCGGTCGACGATCGCGTCCTTGACCTTCAGGGCGCCGAAATGGGAGTGGGTGATCGCGGAGTGAGCGACGGTGAAATCGACCGACAGAGTCCCCTGCGGGGCGAGATGATCTTCCCATGGCAGGTCGTGAATCCCGGCATAGAGGGCCTCGGGGTCGGGGGCGGCAAAGCGGGCGAGCGGCAGAAGGATGCGGCTGGCGGTGCGTGACCAGAGGCAGGCGCGGAAGGCGGTCTCGAGCGTTCCGCGAAAGGAGACGCCGGCGCGTCCTTCGGAGACGGCGGCGGC
>JARFUG010000053.1:17524-20778 GCA_029289095.1 Desulfuromonadales bacterium | reverse complement strand
CGCCAGAAGACCTCGGTCTCAATGGTCAGGCTGTAGCCGCCGCTCGACCCGTTCCACCGTCCGGAAATTTCCCTCTTCAGAGCCCTGAGACGCTCACGGACCAGGGATTCCCGCTCGACGTCGCCCAGGTAGGAAAGGCGCAGGACCGAGGGGGCCTTTTCCAGCTCTTCCATCAGCCGATCTACTTTTGGTTTCCACTGCGGACGCAGTTCTGCGGAATCGGGCTCGAAGACGCCGTCGGCAAGATCGATTCCCACCACCCTGTGGAGGGTCGCGCCGAAGTTGAAACGCAGCATCTTCCCGCGGGTGGCCCGCTGCACCCTGGGGTTTTCCGTCGTCACGCGATAACCGGTGGGCAGAGTGCGGTCATCGAGCTTCAGGATGAAGTTGCTCCCCCGGTCCTGGTCGGGAACGACGGCGCAGGCGATGTGTAAGCGTCCGTGCTCGTCTGTGGTGGCGATCAGCCCCCGCGCGGTCACGAGGCGCACACCGGGAAGGCCGCGTTCGCCAGCATCCTGCACCCCGTTCAGGTTGCGATCGTCAAAGACCTTGCCGATGATGTCGGTGCAGTCGAAGGTCGGGTCGGGGACGACGCGAACCGTCGCGGTCGCCTCCCCCGAGAGGTCGCCGGCGCCTGCGCTGTTTCGCACGAAGGCGCGGTTGACGTATTCCCCTTCGGAGACCCCCGCGCCCACGACGAGAAGAAGCTGAAGAGTGCGACGCTGGTTGATCTGCAGTTCGAGCTCGTCCCAGATGAGCTCACGCCCTTCGATGCGCGGTTCAACCGGGAGGCCGTCGAGGCGTGCGGAACCGGCGACGTATTTGAACCCCGCGGGGAAGCGGTCGACGATGGTGACGTCGTAGAGGGGCACGCCAAGAACGTTGTTGATAGTGATCGTGTACGGCACCAGTTGCCCTTTGGTCACGTTGATCAGCGACGAGATCTTGGTGATCGCCACCGCTTCGTCCAGCACGGGATCGAGGGGAATATGGTTGTTGAAGATCTGACTCTGACCCGGTATCAGACCGTCGCTCAGGGTCAGGTGCAGGTGATAGAGAGTCCCCTCGGAACGCGACGCGACGGAAACCGGGGCGATGAAGGATGAGGCGACGACCTGGCAGTACTCGGGATTGGACGGCACCGCGTCGTCCTCGCCGCCGGGGCATGTGGGGACGGAGAACGGCGCCGTCCCCTCTGCGCTGGCCGGAGGGATGACCAGGGAGGGATAGCCGACATATCCGGTCGCCGGGGGAGTCACCCCGAGCAGGTAGGCGTCGCCGGGACGGCACGCCGGGTCTGTGAAGTTGAGGTCGAATTTATAGAAGCCGTCGCGGGCCGTCACCTGGTTCTGCTGGGCCGGATCGTCGAAGCATCTTTCAGGCAGGGGGGCCTGGGTTGCAGCATTGAGCAGCGTCACTCGCGCCCCGGCAACAGGCGTTCGCATGACCGAGTTGTACACCGCGCCGTTAGGAGACAGAGGAAGGTTGAGGCCCGGCAGATTGGTTCCCGCAGCGACGACGATGTCGCTGATGCGTTGCGGCCCGTCGGTGAAGGGTGAGTCGGCCCAACCGAGTGCGGCCGTCTGCGGCCCAGCTCCGGGAGCACGGAAGTGGAGCTGATAGGGCAGAGAGGATGTCCCCTCGTTGGGGACGATGCCTCCAAAACGGTACCCGCCATCGGAATTGGTGAACACGGTCGCAAGGAGCCGGTCGTCGCGATAGAGGGCGACCGACCACCCCTCGAGGGAGACGTCATCTCCGTCCCGAAGCTTGTTCAGGTTCGCATCGTGCCAGACGCTGCCGCCGATGACGGCGCTCCCCGGCGTCCCACCGAGGTCGAGGGAAACGTCGGCCGAGGCGCTTTGGGGGGGATCGTTCCAGTGGACGACGCCGGTGTTGGTGATGGTCGTTCCGATCGTCAGACCCGGATCGATCTGCACCCTGAATCGCACCACGGCACTGGCGCCGGGAGAGAGTGCGCCATAGGTGGAGGCGAAATCCGCCCTCAGGAGGGAATTCGAAAAAGAAACCCCGGCAGGCGATCCGTTGAGAGTCCCGGAGTCCTGCACATACGTCACCTGATCGCCCAGAGGAGGGGCGAGATCGTCAGTGATCAGGACATGCAGGGCGGGGAGACTGCCGATGTTGTTAACCCGGATCACGTACTCGAGCACACCGCCGGCCTGGGCGAAGCCGCCGCCAACGACGAGAACCTCCTTCGTCACGGAGAGAAGCTGTGCTTCACCGACGACGATGATCGTCGGCTGATGCCCGTTGGAGGGGTTTCCGTCGGCGTCCGTCGGCTCGGGGGGAAGTTCGCTGGAGGCGACGCTCCCCTGGTTCACGATGAGAGTCCCCGGAGGAACGCCGTCGTCGACCCGTACGTCGAAAGTGATGACAGCGCTCGAACGGGGAGAGATGATCCCCGCCCCCGGCCCATCGGGGGAGTGCACCGTCAGGCCGGCGATCAGGGGGGAGATTCCTCCGTCGGTTCCGACGGGGACGCCGTTCAGGCGCAGTGAATCGGCGATGTAGGTGGTGTTCGCGGGGACGTCGTCGGTGAGGATCACCCCCGTGGCCGGGGTCGCCGAGTCGTTGCTGATGACGATGGCGTAGCGCAGCACGTCGCCCGGATCGACGATCCCCGGAGAGCCGAAATCCTCATGGATCGCCACTGTTTTGTGCGCCCGAACCAAAGGGAGGTTTCCCACGACGTCGCGGGTCGGGTCGTCGGGGACCGGCGTTCGCGGATCGTCGGAAGGGCGCTCCGGCTGCGGGCCGCTGCCGGCCCCGTCCCCTTTGACGAAGCCCTGGTTTTCGATGACGAGCCCGTCCATGGCGTTCGGATCGACCACCACGTCGAAGGTCACCGTGGCGACGCGCCCCTCCTCGCCGGTCGGATCGGCGCGAAGGAATCCGGGGGGATCGTCGGGGGCGCCAACGAGCATTCCGGCTGCAAGGGGACTGATTCCGGGGCTCGGGTCGGCCACGGCGACGCCGTTGAGGGTCGTGCTGCCGGGGACGTACGCGGTATGGGTCGGGATGTCGTCGCGCAGCCGGACGTCCACGGCGTTTTCGTCGCCGAGATTCCGGATCGTGATGACATAGCGCAGCGTCTCCCCCGCCATCAGCCCATCGGCATGGCCGCTCATCACCTGGGAAATCTTTTTCACCTCGAACAGCGGCGCGGAAGTGATGAGGGTGGGCGTCGGTTCCTCGTCGCCGGGAACGAGCGGATCGGCCGGGCCGTTGAT
>JARFUG010000053.1:6910-17424 GCA_029289095.1 Desulfuromonadales bacterium | reverse complement strand
GGGTGGGCGTCGGTTCCTCGTCGCCGGGAACGAGCGGATCGGCCGGGCCGTTGATCGTCGGGTCGTCGCTGTAGATCGTGTTCGGGCTGGCATAGACGATCTGCCCCTGGTTGAGGACGACGACGCCGCTGGTGATCACCGGCGCCAGACGGACTTCGAAGACGATGGCGAGAGAATCGTTCGCTTCACCGGCGGCGCCGAGGCCGAGATTTCCGATTTCGACGATCCCCGTCCCGTGCGTCCCTCCCAAGGCATTCGTTCTCGACGTGTCCGCCCCCGCCGGTGCGCTGATCAAGGTCAGGGTCCCGGGGGCGAAGGCCGCTTCGGCGTTGAGACGGTCGAGTTCGTCGACGATGGAGAAGACAGGGAGCCCGACGGCGCCGACATTGGTCGCCGTGAGGGTGTACCGCAACGTGTCGCCGGGTGATGCGTTTCTTCCCGGAATTTGCCCGGTCGTTACGTTCTCCACCGTCTTTTCGAAGATCAGCACCGGCGATTCAGTGAGAACGGTATGGGCGTCTTCGTGGTCGAGAGTCCCGACCGTGCCGTCCGTCAACTCACGGGTGTGGATGCGCGGGTCGATCCCCTCGGCGGTGTCGGCGCTGAACCAGCGGGTCACCCCGGCGACGTTGGTCAACTCGACGCCATAGGCTGTATGCCCGTCGAGAAGGAGGTCGTAGCGCACGATCAGCCGATGATCCGGATCGAGTCCGGCAGAGAGAAGCTCCAGAGTCCACTCGCAGACGGGTGCAGCGGTAAAGCTCATGGCAAAACCGGTCCCCTCTTCCAGAACCGTCTGCGTCCCGTCGGGTCGGCGGATCAGGGCCGTTACATCGGCTGGAGCGGCGCCGCACATGCCGCCGAACTCCTCGTTCGGGAGGCGGTCGGTGATGCTCGGATTCCATGCCGTTCCGGAACTCGGGTTATGGACCTCGAGGGTGAAAGTCGCAGGGGCGCCCAGGCGCATCAATGCCGGTCCGCTCTTCTCCAGCGTCAGCGCATCGGGGCCGATGACCGTCATCGGCGGGGTGGTGCGACCCTCCCCTTCGGCCTGGGTCCCGTGATCGTCGTTTATAGCGTTGAAGGTGTAGGCGGCGGTGTTGGTGAACTGAAGTCCGCTGACATTTACCGCCGAATCGGTCAGCACGACGGTGATCTCGAGAACGATCTGCTCACCGGCAGGGATGTCGATACCTTGACCGGCCCCCTCGATCACCACCAGAGTGTCAGTGCCGGTGTTTTCGGGGATCCAGTCGCCCGAACCCGAAACTTTGCGCACGTCGACGAAGCGAAGGTCGGCCGCCGAGAGGCTCAGGTCATCGACGATCCGCACGTCGTAGAGCGCGGTCGAATGCGGTTGGGCCGGGACGGTGATGAGATAGGTGAACGGCTCGCCGATGGCGGCGCTCTCCCGGGTGTTCTCCTTCAGGAGCGCGCCGGGACTCGGCGTCGTCAGCATCGTCGAAGCGGAGGCGAAGTAATCGTTGTAGGGCGGCGCGCCGCTGCCGGTGCGCTCTCCTTCCCTCTCCCCGCTGAGGCTCGTCCAGCGCACCGTCGCCACGTTGGTGAGATCGTGACGGGCGCCGATGCCCTCGGCCACGCGCACATCGTACGTCAAATCGAGATTGCCCCCCTCGGGGAGGTCGAAACCGCTCCAGAGAAGAGTCTGGGGCGCCGTGACGCCGTCGCCCGTCACGACGGGTTCAACAGGCGTTCCAGCAATGCGTGCACTCCCGTGAACGTAGTGCAGCCCGAGACCGAGGACATCCTCGACGCTCACGTCGAAGGCGTCGGAGAAAAGGCCTCCGGAAAGAGCGTTCAGCGCCACGGTGTAGGTCAGGATGTCACCGGCCATCGGAGGATCGGTCGGATCGACCGTCTTCTGGATGGTGATGCGGGGCTCGACGATGGTGAGCGCCTCCGCAGGCTCGGTGGCCCAGATCGCACTCACCCCGTTGGAGGTGTAGGAGGCTCGGTTGACGAAGGTGTCGCCCGCATTCGTCGCGTCGCTGTTGTCGACACGGGTCCGCAGGGTGATCACCGCCTGCCGTCCTGCTGCGATCCGGTCGATGGCGAGACTCACGTTCCGGCTCCCCGCCGGCGTGTTGTCCGTCAGAGTCAGGGCGTCGAGGCTCGTCTCTCCTTCGTAAAGGAATGCGCTCGCACCCAGATAAACGAGGGCGGGGTCAAGATTGTCGCTGACGATCACCTCCGTGAGGTCAGTCTCCAGGGGCGTGCCGGGGATCGTGATCGTGTAGTGAACCTCTTCGCCGATCGTCACGGTGGTCGACTCCCCGGGGAGAACCACGGCCTTGGTCGGCGGGGTGCTGGTGTACAGGGTCGTCGAGGCGGCGTCGGTCGGGCCGTAGATCTCCCGCGCACCGGTAATGGGGCCGAGCGTCGGCGCGTCATTCTCGCCGAAGGAGTGCCACCTCGTAACCTGCGCCTCGTTGGTCAGGACCAGACCCGCGCCGAGAGTTGAATCGGCGGCCACGGTGTAAACGATCCGCAGGGTGTCACCCGCCGGAATCGCATAGACGCCGGAGGCAAAATTCCAGACGGCGACGCCGGTGGCGCCGTCGTATTCCGGCGCAAGGTTCCCGAGGCCAGGGTTCGGGCCGCCAGAGAGGAGATAGGTGCTCACCAAGGTGACGCCGCCCATCCTCATCCCTTGCGGAACGATGTCCCGGAGGATGACATCATAGGCGGGCGATGTGCCGGAGTTGTGGATCTCGACGGTGTAGGTCACGATATCACCGGCCGCGATGACGCTGCCGGAAACAGGATCAGAGCTCTTGCCCACCGTCAGCTTCGGCTGCAGGACTGTCACCGTGTCGATATCAGTACGCGTCACGCGCGAGTCCGCCGTGTCGTAGCTCATCTCGACGGTGTTGGTGAGCAGAATCTCGAGATCGTCGTGCGAAAAGACCTCGTTCATCACGCGGGCGCGATAGACGAGCACGAAGTCGCTGTCGTCGGCCTGGCTGGTGACCGAACCGAAACTCCATCTCACCGTACTCGATCCCAGGGCCGGATCGCCCGTCACGTCGGCCTCGGACACGGGTGGATGGACGAAAGGCGCTGCCGAGCTGAAAGGCGCCGGTCCCGTGTTGCCGTTGATGCTGGCGGTCCCTTCGAAGGCGAGTCCCTGGGGAAGGGTGTCGATGAGTTCGAGATCGCCGAGGGTCCCCTTCGGCATGGAGACCCTCAATGCATATTCGATGATGTCCCCGATGCGAACGGTGGCATCGTCCCCGAAGGTGTCCAGGGTGCGGCTCTTGGTGATGGCGGCTTCGATATTCCGCGTCGTGACCGTCGCCGTGACCGGCTCGGTGACGTAGTTGTTGAGTCCGTCAATGCCGTCCGAACCGTCGCGCTCGAAGGGGCTCGGCCCCTTGAGACTCGTCCACTGCGCCGTGACGCTGTTCGCGAGGATCTGGTTGGCGAGGACGTGGTCGAGCACCCGCACATCGTAGGAGACGGCAATGGAGGTCCCGGCGATAATGTCGATATCGGCGTTGCCATGCTCAAAGCTCCAGATCAAGATCTGCGGGGTGTCCATGCCGTCGCCGGTCACAATCGGCTCGCCAATGGTGTTGCCGGCTCCGGTGACGGTCGGGTTGCCGGCATAAGCCAGGCCCAGATCGAGTTCGTCGATGATCGTCACATCGAATGCATCCGGATCGCCCCCGGCGGTTGCGCTCATCGTCACGCTGTAGCGCACGATCTCTCCGGCCGTCGGCGTATAGGTCGACGCGCTCTTCGTCACCTCCTCGACGTACGGCTCGACGATGCGGATCGTCACGGTTTCGCTGACCAGAGGCGAGCGCCTCGCTGCGCCCGGGTTGTTGGCGTAGGTGTAGGAGACGGCATTTTCGATGTCGATCCCCTGATGGGCGCCGGTGACATTGCGCACCCTCGCCCGCAGTTCGATAAGAACCTGCTGACCCGCCGGAATCTCGGCGATGGAGATCCTCATCTCCTCGGAGGTGCTGGCGTTGGTCACCAGGGATTGGTCGACCCCCGTCACGATTGCAGCGACATATTCGAGATTCGGATCGAGCGAGTCGACGATCTCGACGTCGTAGAGAGTGCGGCTCTCCGGCGATTGCGGGACAGTGATCGTGTAGGTCACCTCCTCGCCTATCGTCGCTGTCGTGAAGAGCGTCTCCTTGTAAGGCGGATTCGGAACGGGATAGTGGATCGACACCCGCGTCGGTTCGGGGGAGCTATCCCCAGCGGCATTGACCGATCCTGAGACATAAGGGTCGTTGCTGAGAGCGATAGGAGAAGCGTTGTGGATGAGCTCCGCCTGATTTACGACCACCGCATCCTCGAGGATGTCGTGCATCAGCGTGACATCGAAAACGACCTCGATCTCGTCACCGGGCAGAACGCTGAGATTGCGGATGTCGATGAGCCCGGCGCCGTTAACGCCGCCGAAGGGGTCGGCGCCGGAAATGTCCCCGCCCGAGGGAACGCTGACGATCGAAAGCGAACCGGGCTCGAAGGCGGGAAAGGCATTCAGGCGCCCGAGATCGTCGCGGAAGGTGAGTGCGCTGAACGCCTCGTCGATGCTCCGAAGGCGCAGCCTGTAGCGCAACGTGTCGCCCGGCAGGGCGGCGGTGATGCGCTCGCCGCTGAGAGGGTCATGGACGGTTTTCTCGAAGAAATAGCCGGAAAAGGCAGCCAGCACCGAATGAGCGTCCTGGCAGTCGGTGATCCCCACTGTGCCGTCCGTCAGGGTGCAGGCGTAGGTCTGGCCGATGCCGGGATCTTTGCTGTTGAACCACTCGACGGCGCCGGCGACATTGGTGAGCACTGCGCCGTCTTCGGTCGTTTCGTCGAGCTTTGTCCTGTATTCGAAGAACAGATGCTCACCCGGCCCGATGGGGCCTGCCGCCTCGTGAAGCACAAGGGCGAGTTCGCAGGCTGGAGAGCCTGTCGCGCCCGAATAGCTGAGCGAGTAATCGCTCCCCGCCGTCAACGCACGCGAGGATCCGTCGGCAGCGAAGATGCGCACGCCAGCCGGGAGCTCAGGCGTGAGACCGCACATCGCGCCACTCAAAGGGGGGTTCGAAGACTCCTCCGGCAGCCGATCGACGACGGTGACGTTCCAGGCGTCCCCTCCCCCGACGTTTCGCACCTCGACGCCGAAATTTCCCCACTCGCCCAGGTTCAGCGTCGAGCCCATCGTTGAAGGACCCGTCTTGGTGACGACGAGATCGGGGCCGACGATCGTCATGGGGGCCGTGACCCCCCACTCTCCCGGAAGGGGTTCGTAGAAGACTCCGTCGATGTGCCTGCCGAACTGCCACTTCGCCGTGTTGACGAACTGTCTCCCCGGTGTGTTGATCGGCGTGTCCTCGAGCACGACCGTGATGTCGATGATGATCTGCTCTGCAGCCGGGATCTGAAACGGGGGCGGCGGGAATTCAAAGGTGAGATCGCCCCCTGCATTGGAAAAGTCGTGCGCCACGGGAGCGCCGGAACTCTTCCAGTAGGCAACATGGCTCACATAGGAGAGATCGACCCCCGTGGCGTTGAGATCGTCCCAGACGGTGACGCCGTGCAGGGTGTTGGGTGAGCCGCTGGAGTTGATGACAGAGCGCGTGGCCGGGTCATACAGAACGGGGATTGTAAGCCGGTAGGTGAAGGGGACCCCGATTGCGGCTGTGGGCGCCGGGTTGCGCTTGTCGATTTTCTCAACGGGAATCAGGAGGTTCTGGCAGCCGTCCTGTATCTTGGTCGACGAGCCGTTGGTGAACCAGATCTTGTGCTGGTGGGTGGCGTTGCACGACATGTTGCCGGTGTGCACGACGTTGTCGAAGACGACGAGCCACCTGTCCTGGTTTCCGCCAGGTTGGGTGTAAAAGCTGAAGTTGGTGTTCAGGGGGTTGGAAGACGGGAAGTTTCGGATCGTGCAGTTCGTGTCGATCTGGATCTGGGACGGAGCGAAGGAGACGACGTTGCCGTCGATCACTCCGAAATAGGGAGCATCGGAGCAGTTGACCGCCAGCGCCGGAGCGACCGCTCCCGACAGCAGGGCCAGAAAGAAGATCAGCGTCGAAACCGCCCTGCGCAAGAGCGTTGTCGGATTCCAGCCGGCCACGGCAGTGCCGTGCATTGATTCAATTTGAGAATTCTTGTTCATTTAAGTTCCGTTAAACGCAAAAAAGCGCTCATCTTCGGCCGAGGATGAGCGCTCCTGCACCTGAAACAGCCGGCGCCAAGATGCGTGAACTCATCTCTTCGGCAACCCGGCTGTCCTAAAACTTGAGGACCCGTGGCTTTGCGTCACCAGATTTCTCTGGTTTTGCCGTTTCGGAGATCTTGATCATTTAAATGTTACGTTTGCACGTTCAGCAGGAAGTGTTCCACATATCATGAAAGTTGGAAAATGAGTTGGTAACAATATGAAAAAACTGTGATTTAAAAAAATTGCAGCAAGAAGAAACGATCGCCGATGGTCCCGTGAATCGACCCATATGAACCTTTGGGTGACGCACGGCGTCAGTGGACACAGTTATTTTCCTGCCATTATGAACTGAGGGATATCCCTGATGTGAAGCCAAGCAGGTTCAGACCGTCAGCCGACTCTTGCGCCGCAAACTCAATGATGCCGCAGGGCGTCGATGAGCTGGTCTTTCTTCATTTTCGACCTCCCCTCGATCCCCACTTCTTTTGCTTTCCGATAGAGGTCTTCTCTGCTCCAGTCCTCGTATTTCCTCGCCTGGCCTCCCCTTCTGCCCGCCTCGCGGCGTCCCGTATTGGCGATGCGGGCGGCTTTTTCCTTGCTCAGTCCCTGCTTTCGCAAGGCTTCATATTGTTCGTCGTCCTTGATCTGAGGTCCGTGATCCTTGGCCATTTCCACCTCCTCCTGCTGGGGCCTGTCTTGCGCGTATTTCCAACGTACCAGGAAACAGGGGCGCATCAACCTTCGCCGGCAGGAGCGACTTTGGCCACATAATTGGATAGGCGACGTGCGCCCTCATCTCAATGAAGCGACGGCTTTATCCAACATTTGAGGAATGAGCGCCATCTCATTGCGCACCATCTCCATCCGGGCCAGTTCCAGGCTTTGCAGGTAATAATTCGTGGGAACGAAATAAACCCCACCGAGAAGCGTGATGCTAAGAATGAGAACGGACAACGCCAGGCGTTTGATTCCGGGAATGAAGAACCGACGGATGCCGTGCATCCGAATGCGTTCCCTGGCAAATCGAAGGCGCATCATCAGGGGTCTCTTCCTCACCGGTTCGCGACATGTCCAGAAGGCGTCGTGAACGGAAACCATCCACATCAGCACCGAGACTGGAACACAGACCATCGCTGCAAGCAGGAGGATTTCGAGAAGAACTTTCTCGGACCCCCCTCCGGGAAGCGGCCAGGCGACGAGAACGAGGACAGCAACGGAAATGGAGAGAATGCCGAGGAAACCGAAGATGAGGAAAAAAATACCTTTCCTGGGCTGCCCATTGAGAAACTGCCCCCATCCCGGGAAGCAAAGCGAACAGAGCACGGGCAATATTTCGTTGTACACGCCGTGAAAAGCCTCAGACCTTCTCTTCGTCGCGCCCATGTAGGCGTCGACTGCGCCGAAAAACCAGCAGAGCAAAAAGAGCAAAATGAAGGTTACGGCTCCGATGACGACAATCGCCGGAGGGATCTTTCCGTCAGAGAGAAAGCGCATCGCAACATCCCGGAAAACAACGGCCGATGTGATGGCCGTCCAGAACAGAAGCATGCTCCCCATCAACAGCGCCCCCGGAACAAATCGGCGGATATACAGATGTCCGCATCCCCACACCAGCAAGGAGAGACTGAACGCCCAGGCCGGACTTTTGTCCGGAGCTTTCGGGAGCGGGGAAGCCTCGACACGGTTTCTTTCCGGGACATCAAAGTCGGACCAGGCATTCCTTGAGGAAGTTCCACCGAATCCAGAATCGTCGACCACCCAAACCTTCTGTTTCATACCTCTTCCGTCCTCCAGGTTGAATTTTTGCAGCCCCTGACGCAAAAAGCGCCCGTCTTCAGCCGAAGACGAGCGCTCCTGCAATGCCGATGAACGGGCGCCGGGAGCATGCCCATCTCTTCGGCAACCCGGCTGTCCCAAAATAGGACCCGTGGCTTTGCGTCACCAGATCACTCTGGTTTTGCCTTTTCGGAGATTAGAGTTTCCCCCCCCATTAGCATAAAATATTCCACAAAGATAATTCAGGTTCATTTTTTCAGCTAACTCTTCATTAAACTTGCCAATTAAATGGCCACAGAGTCACCGCCTTTATCTCACCAACCATCAACAGGGTGACGCAAGGCGTCAATGGACCTCGTCATATTTCGACATTGACAACCCATAAAAAAAGAAGGGGCGACCTTCAGGTCACCCCTTCTTCATGTTCGGTGTGTGATGCGTCTCAGTTGGCGATGACGAACTCCGCCCGCCTGTCACGCGCCCAGACGGCTTCGTTTCCAGCTCCCTGGACAGCCTTCTCCTTGCCGTAACTGACGACCTTGATGCGCTCCGGAGCGATCCCCAGGTTCTGGAGATAGGCACGTGCGGCCTCGGCCCGCTTTTCGCCCAGCGCCAGGTTGTAGGAGCTGGAGCCGCGCTCGTCGGTATGCCCTTCGATGACGATCCGCAACTCGGGATGGGCCTTCAGCCAGGCGGCGTTCCCCTGCAGAAGGGCCTTGTTGGCGGAAGAGAGTACGTAGGAATCGAAATCGAAGAAAATCTTCGCGGCGGCCATCTCGACCTTGGGCTCCGGTTTCGCCGGTGCGACGTCCACCGGCTCGGCCGGCTCGCTGACGACAGGCGCCGCCGGCGCGGTCGCCTCACTGACCAGATGGTCCTCGATGGCAGGTTTTCTGGCACAGCCCGCAAGAGCCAGACCGGCGACAAGAAACAGGACAAACAGGTTTTTCATTTTACTTCCTCCCAAATAGAATATTGACCACATGGCATTGATGATGGCCAATGGTTTCAGGCAATTAAGCAAAATACACGCCAGATTAATTTTTCATCTCCGGCATGCGCCGATGCGCAAGCGCCGGAATGAGGCGCCGCACCTCTTCCAGCCGCTCCATGGCGACATCCGCGGTAACCAGCGCTGCATCCGCCCCCTCGTCCACCGTTGCCCCCTCAGCAAGAATCTCCCCCCACGGGTCGATGATCAGGGTATGCCCGTATGTCTGCCGGCCGCCCGGATGGACGCCGACCTGCGCGGGTGCGAGGACGTATGCCTGGTTCTCGATGGCGCGAGCCCGCAGAAGGATCTCCCAGTGCGCTCTGCCGGTGCGAACGGTAAAGGCGGAAGGGACCGTGAGCAGATGGCACCCCTGCGCGGCATAGTGCCGGTAAAGTTCCGGAAAACGCAGGTCGTAGCAGATGCTCAGGCCGACGCGCCACCCCTCCAGATCGAGGCTCACGGGGCATCGCCCACCTTCGATCAGTTCCGATTCGCAGTAGCGCTCGCCGGGAAGCTCCACGTCGAAGAGGTGCATCTTGTCGTAGATCGCCAGACAGGCGCCATCCGGCCCGTACACCGGACAGGCATTGCGAAGTTTTCCATTGCCGGCAACCGTCAGAACGCTGCCGCCGATAATGTACATATCGTGCCGGCGTGCCATATCGGCCAGAAACGGCAGCACCCTGTCGGGGACGGTCTGCGACGCAATACGGTGCTTGACGGCGCTGTCCGGGTGCATGAACGAGAAATTTTCCGGCAGCACGGCCACCCGCACCTTCTCAGCAGCCGCCTGCTCGAGCAGGCGCGAGACGGCGCCGAGGTTGGCCGACACATCGTCGCTGGAGCACATCTGGATACAGGTTACGCGCATTTGAATTTTCCTCAGAGGGGTAAAGCTCATCAGTTCCACTCCCCGGAGCCCGGTCATCTCAGAAGGAAAACGCCTTCTCCTCCTCACTTTATGACCCTTGGGGGGCCCTCCGTCCACCCCTTCAACGATACACCTCATCATGGCTGCCCACATCCACCGGCATGATCTGCCGATCCTGGATGATCAGTTCGAGGGTGATGCGATAGCTGATATTGATCGATACGGAGTGGAGTTCACTCAAGGTCCCCTTCAGGCGGCGAAGGCGCAGCGAGGGATGAAAGGGATCGATCTCGAGCAGCTTTAGGGTCTTTTCGTACTGTAGGAGGAAATCCGGATGCCTTTTCAGAAATTTAGCGGCCCGTCGATTGTATCCGGGGGTGTAGATGATCCGGAAACTCATGACTCGAGCTTCTTCAGGCGCTCGAGATGTTCATCCACGCTCTCCTCGATTCCCTTCCCCTCCGCTACCTCCCTCTGCGCCTGGTACAGGGCCGCCTCCAGCTCGCAGACACGAAGCCGATTGTAAGTCTCCATATCCATCACGACATATCGGTCTTTGCCGCGCACCGAAATGATCGCCTCATCCTGTTCCTTCAGTACCGAATCGATGGATGCGACGCCCCTTGTCTTGAGCTCGTTGGCTGAAATTGTCTTCATCACAAAACTCCTTTTAG
>JARFUG010000053.1:0-6810 GCA_029289095.1 Desulfuromonadales bacterium | reverse complement strand
CCCCTTGTCTTGAGCTCGTTGGCTGAAATTGTCTTCATCACAAAACTCCTTTTAGCACTATCTACAGTACGATACACAATACCCTTGAGCATTGGACAGTCAAGACCGCTTCATCTTCCCTCTTCTCATTCCTGCAACTCGCAATCACCCTCCTTCGCCCATAGCCCACAGATCAAGTCTCATAATATGGGGAGCGTCCCTGGTTTTCCCTCTGTCTCTCTTGCATCTTGCATCGCCTGCCCCTTGCCCCTCCCCCTCAGACAAACTCCTACCCTCCAAGGTTCAATTTCCTAAGCAACAATCAGCCAATCTGCAAGTTTACTTTTAATAGTAGAAATGTTTAATTATTATCATCCAATAGTTCAAAGAGGGCACCAGGATGAGGGTCATCAGACGGTTCGAAAAACTGTTCAAGGAGGACGAAGGGGCGACGATGGTCGAATACGCCATCATGGTCGGATTCATCGCGGCCGTATGCGTGGTGGCGATCACCGCCTTTGGACTGAGCGTGTCGGACCTGTTTGTTGTGCCTGGATTCCCGTAATAGTTCATTTTCACCGACAGCTTGGCTGTCATAACTTCAACACCATAGAAGGAGGTAAGACAATGGAAACGATGAAGCAGAAGATGATGGAACTATGGAGCGACGAGGAAGGGGCGACCATGGTTGAGTATGGGTTGATGGTTGCTTTGATAGCGGTTGTAGCCTTAGCAGGCGTTATTCTAATCGGAAATGAACTTTTGGCTCTATTCACTGACGTTGCGGGCAGACTTTAAATCCATGATCCAAACCATTCCACTCATATATTTGGTCGCAATATCGGCCTCTGACCTTTGGAAGAGGAAAATCCCGAACCTGATTTCAATTCCTGTCTGCATCGCCGCGCTTACGATCCACACCTATCTTGGCAGTGTGCAAGGAATCAAGTTCTCAGGTTTTGGACTGCTGGCAGGCTTCTTCTTGTTGCTTCTGCCGTTTCTGATGAGTGGAATGGGTGCTGGAGACGTCAAAGGTTTTGCTGCGCTGGGGGCCCTGATCGGGCCCTCAGCGATCTTTCAGACATTTCTCTATACGGCGCTCATCGGGGGGGCGTTTTCTCTGATCTACATCCTTTTCGCCTGCAACATCCGGGAGAAGGCGCGTGCCGGCATCATGGCCTTCGGCACATTTGCCGCTACCCGCGATCCCCGCTGCTTCGCCCCCGGTCCGCCGAAGAAAAAGCACAAACTCCCCTACGCCCCGGCGATGCTCCTGGGGTATGTCGCTTATCTTATCTGGGGTGGTCTTGTATGAGGTGTGAAGAGCGATTCAAGATTTAAGATGCAAGAACTCCCAAGCCATTTCACAAGGATGAAATGGATGAAGGGGATAAAATCTGAAAACCGATTTGAGATTTTATCCTGTTCATCCCCTTAATCCCTGCTTGGAAAGACTTTCGCCTTTGATCTGCCTTCCGTGCGTATGTTTCCTCCGCCTGTTTCCTTCGCCAAAGCAGCACGACTGCGACCGGACAGATTTGATCCGCGTTCGGTTGCCTTTAAGCATTTCGCTCGCGCGCACTTCCAAAGGGAGCCGACCACCGTCCCAGGTTTGCATTTCTAATCAAATATTCGTTTGACATTTAGTGTCATCCAATGTAGGTTTTTTAACGTATTTTGGCTAACAATCCGCTCCGCCCAACGGAGGTCCAGCATGAAACGTTATGGCGCCCTGATCGCTCTCGTCCTCGCCGTCGGCTTCGGCCTGATGGCGGTCGTCCTTGCGAACAAGTGGCTCTCCGCCCGTAGCACGCAGATCGCAGCGCCGGTCGAAGTCGAAGAAAAGATCCCTGCCGTGAGAGTCGTCGTCGCCAAGCGCGATCTCGATATCGGCACTCCTCTCTCTGCCGACCACCTCGCTCTTACCGAGTGGCCGAGAGGAAGCGTCCCGCGAGGGGCGTTTCACAATATCGGGGAACTGACCGGTCGAACGGTGACCACCAAACTGTGGACCGGCGCCCCTGTGCTGAATTCGAACCTGGCGCCCCCCGGCTCCGGCGCGGGGATGGTGGCTGCCATTACGCCAGGGATGCGGGCGATGGCTGTGCGGGTGGACGAGGTCAGCGGAGTCGGCGGCTTCATTCTTCCGAACACCTACGTCGACGTCATCTCCGTCTCGGACGACCGACAAAAACGTTCAGTCGAAACACTCCTCAAGCGGATCAGGGTACTCGCCATCGCGCAGGAGACCTTCACCGAGGACGGCAAGCCGAAGATCGTCCGCACCGTCACCCTGGAGCTGGAACCGAGAGAGGCCGAACGGCTCGCCCTGCGGATGCATGACGGCCAGATCCATCTTGCGCTTCTGAACCCACTGGAAGAGATCGCCCCCGAGCCGCCTCCGGTCATCGTGCAGCAACCGGCGCCTGTGCGCACGGTTAGAAGACCAGCACCGCCTCCGCCGCCGACCTTCCAGGTCGAGGTCATCCGGCGTTCGGAGAAAGAATCGTTGAATTTCAAGGGAGAGCTGTAAAGGTCAAAGGTACAAGGCCAAAGGCCCAAGGCCAAGGTTGTAGGGGCGCAATTCATTGCGCCCGGGCGCGATGAATCACGCCCCTACTCACCTCAGGAGGACTATGCAATGAAATACAGGCTTTACCGACTTTCGACTCTGGCGATCATGTTCCTTCTGGCAATAGCGTACGGATACGGCGTCTCCCATGCGCAGACCGAGCAGCGAACCCTTCAGCTCAGGCTCGGCGGTTCGGAGCTGGTCTATACCGACTACCCTTTCAAGCGCGTCTCCATTGCCGACCCCGAGGTCGCCGACGTCGTCGTCCTTTCTCCTCGTGAGCTCTACGTCTACGGAAAAAAGGTCGGCTATACCAGCATCATCCTCTGGGAAGACGAGCGCGGGCGAACGCTGATCGATGCGGTCGTCAGTCTGGATCTCACTGGATTGAAGGAACGCATCGCCGAACTCTACCCGAACGAAGAGATCTTCGTCCATTCGTCGGAAAAGGGTGTCGTCCTCTCCGGCACGGTCTCAAGCCCAGCGGTTGTTGAACAGGTCGTCCGCCTGACCCAGAACTACCTACCCAAAGAGGGAGAAGGCGTAGAAGCGGTGCGCGGCACGGGCCGCTCCGGCGCCGGTGTTACAAATCTCCTCCGGGTGCGCGGCCCGCAGCAGGTGATGCTTGAGGTCAAGGTCGCCGAAGTCACGCGCAACTGGGACCGAGATCTGAAAGCTGGGGTTGGAATCGAGGGGCTGAGCGACAACTTCACCGGCGCCGTCGGCACCGCCCCCGTCTTCACCCCCATCAAGGACGCCTTCATCAACGCGAACTTCCCGAATGCCCCGAATCAGTCAGGGATTTTTGACGGCGCCATCGACGGACTGATTCAGAACCCGGGCTCCATGATGGTCAATTTCGCCGGGAGCGCCGCGAACATTTTTCTCAATATCGACAATTTCCAAACCTCTCTGCGCTTCCTGGAAACGAACGGCATGGCCCGCACTCTTGCGGAACCGCGTCTCGTAACGACGAGCGGCCAGGAAGCGAGCTTCCTCGCTGGCGGGGAGTTCCCGATTCCCGTCCCCCAGTCCCTCGACCGCATCACCATCGAGTACAAGGATTTCGGCGTCGCACTGCGGTTCATCCCCGTCGTCCTCGATGACGGCCGCATCAGCCTGCGCGTCGCGCCGAGCGTGAGCGAGATTGTTTCAACGAGCATCATTCCTGCCGGCATCCAGGGGGCGAACTTCATCGTGCCGAACCTCTCGACCCGACGCCTGGAGACGACGGTCGAGATGTACGACGGACAGACTCTCGCCCTCGCCGGCCTGTTGCAGGACAACCTGCGCGAATCGGTCGAGAAAATTCCAGGCCTCGGAGACATCCCGATACTGGGCGCCCTCTTCCGCAGCTCGACTTATCGACAGCACAAAACCGACCTCCTCATCGCCATCACCCCGCGGATTGTCAAGCCCGTTCCGGCAGGGTCGATCAAATTCCCCGGAGAGCACCTGCAGCCGCCCAACCGCTGGGAATTCTACCTGGAAGGACGCCTCGAAGGGAGACGCCCCTTCGACACCGTGTCCGCATTCGGCGCCAACGAGTACCTGCGGCCCAGAGTGTCACCGATCCGGTCTGGGGGGCTGGATGGGGATTTCGGGTATCAGAGCGTGCAGTAGGATGGACAAGTAAGACCTTACCACCCCCGGCCCCTCCTAAAAATAGGAGGGGAGAAGACCTGAGCCCCCTCCTGGATCAGAAGGGGGTTGGGGGGTGGTAGAGATTTTCACCTTTAAAAGGAGACGGGAATGAAGCGATTCGTACTCTTTGGAATATTGGTGACTATGGCCGCCGGATGCGCCCCTTTCAAGGAAGCCTACTACCTCGACCAGGAATTCGGCAGAGACAGCCGCGCCGCCTGGGAAGCGCAGATCGTCCATAAAGATCCCCCCCATCTCGACCGCATTCCCGAGGGGATGACGGGGATCACGGCGGAAGAGGTCATGGGGGTGCAGAGTCAGATGTTTGCGGAGAAGCCCCGGAGAAGTCAGATATTTGAACTCGGAATGGGATCAAAGTAGCGATGGAAAAGAAAAGGCGACATTCTGAATCCGGCGCCTCCCTTGTTGAGTTCGCAATAGTCTTGCCATTGATGCTGATTTTTCTGTTCGGCATCATCGAGTTCGGCTTTCTTCTTTTCAACAAGGCGATGCTGACCAATGCGGTCAGAGAGGGAGCACGCGCCGGGGTTGTGCACAAGCAGCCGCAAAGGATGCCTGAGGCAGAAATCAGAGGAATTGTAATTAGCTACTGCGGCGACCACATGGTTACTTTTTCAGGATCTTCCGGATTGCGGGAGCCCAAACTCAGGGTCATATCCAGCACCGGGCAGGAAAGAGACTATAACCCAAACAGTTTCGCGTCTGGCGAATATCTGAGGGTCACAGCGGAGTACGATTACACCTTCCTTGTTCTCCCTAATATTTTCAAGCTGATCAATGCGATCGGAGTCGCCGAACTGCCATCCACATTAAGGCTTAGGGCAGTGAGTCAGATGCGCTCGGAGTAGACAATGGATAAGATCCTCAAGAACCAAAGAGGTGCAATTCTGGTTCTGGTAGCCGTAATGCTCACCGGATTCCTAGCGCTTGCCGCCCTGGTCATCGACATCGGCAACATGCACGTCGTCGGCAATGAATTGCAGAATGCCGCCGACGCCGGTGCGCTGGCGGGCGCGCGTGAACTGGTTAATGAGGACATGACGATCAATACCGCGAGAGTTCACGAACTAGCCGATGAAGCGGCAATGAGTAATCTCACCGGGATGAACGGGGTGGCGATTAAGAGCATCCGGATCGGTCATTGGACATTCCCGAATGGACCGTTTGTGGAAAATAACAATCCGTACCAACTCATCGGAGAACCCGTACCCGATTTGAACAGTGATCCGGACTTCATAAATGCTGTGGAGGTCACAGTATCGAGATCTGATGCAAGCCTTGCATTTGCTCGGATGTTCTATCCTCAGTACCAGCGGGAAAAAACGGCCGTCGCTTATGTCGGCTCCTATCCTCCCGGCACTTTTGACCAACCGCTAGCTTGGTGCCGCTCGAGTGTTCTCGACAACAACGGCAACGTGAATTGCCGATCATTTCGTGCATCAAACGATCATGACGACACTGGAGGCTGGACCAATTACGCGCAGCCCTGCGGCGCAGAGGGGCCGAATCCCAAGACCCTTGTCTGCATCGATGGAAATCCGAGACCGGTTTTCCCAGGAGGCGTGAAATTGCCTCCCGGGCAGGTAAACGCTGCCTTTAAGGATTTTGCAGATTGCTGGGAAAAAAATTCAGCTCTCGATCTATTAAAAAGCGATGGGTCTGAGGGACAGGATAAAATTCCCGATCAGCCCTGGACTTTGACTGTACCTGTCATCAACTGCAACGGAGATAAGGTGAGCAGTTGCGAGGAAATCATTGGAACAGTGACTTTGCAGGTTGTGTGGATCTCGGATCCCGGAGGGAGTTTGAGTGGGAAGAAATTCCCTAATGTTCCACCTGTTTTTGCAAGACCAGGCAAGGAGCCGTGGGTGCGGCCTGCAGGGTTGAGTGATCCAGACGCCTGGAAAGCCTTCGCGGAGGAGTTCAAACTCGATGGGGGCAATGCTCCTTATAACAGCAAGCAAATCTATGTTCTTCCATCTTGCGAATTCGAGCCTGCTTCCACAGGGATGTTTTCGGGACCAGACCAAATTCCTGTTCTCGTAAGATAGTAGAGGCATCAATGATCCCTATGAAGGTTTCCATAGATTTGTGCAATCAGCAGAACAGGGAAATTCTTGCGGAGAAGGTTTTGATCCTTCCTGGCATCTCCATTGTCACAGAAAAAAGCGGACGCCCTGCAGATATAGCCTTTTTGGACGATGATAACGAGCTTCCTTGCATTCTGGAGCAGATTAGTCGACTGCGACAAGATTGTCCGAATACAAAACTATTTGTCATCTCTTCGGACTTCAGCCCTGAGCATATCGTCGAAACCATGAAAGCGGGGGCAACCGAGTTTTTTTTGAAACCAGTCGATTCAACCAAAGTTCGTGAAGCGATTCATCGGGTTCAATTGCAAATGCTGGATGGAGGCAAAACGGCGACTGGCAAGACATATGCTTTTCTCGGCAGCAAGGGGGGATTGGGCACTACGGTACTGTCGGTGAATGTGACAGCAGCAATGACAGAACAGCAAGCGGGACGAAGTTCTCTTATTGATCTGAATCTGCAGGCGGGGGACAGCAGTGTGCTGCTCGATCTCGTGCCGAAAA
>JARFUG010000004.1:95013-102791 GCA_029289095.1 Desulfuromonadales bacterium | reverse complement strand
GTACGGCCGCTAGGCGGCCTTTTGTACGGCTGCTGTGCAGCCTGTGGTACGGCCGCTAGGCGGCCTGTTGTTGGTGGCAAAACCACAGGGCCGGAAGGCCCGTACAACAGGCTCGAAGAGCCGTACCACCCACCACAGGGCCAAAGGCCCGTACAAACAGGCTCGAAGAGCCGTACCCGTACCACCGACCACATACGATCTATCCGGAGGGGGCTATGCAACAGACGAATTTTGAAAGGCTGCGGGTTTACCAGTTGGCTGCGGAACTTGCTGACCGAATTTGGGAGGTTGTCGCAAGTTGGGATCATTTTCAAAAAACGACGATCGGAAACCAGATGGTCCGTGCAGTGGATAGCGTAGGCGCCAATATCGCTGAGGGATTGGGTCGCGGATCTTCTCAGGATAACCGGCGATTCGTCAGGATTGCCAGGGGATCCCTCTACGAAGTCAAGCACTGGTTGAGAAGGGCAGGCAATCGCAGCCTCCTCTCTGAGGATCAAATGATAGCCCTCGAAAACATGATCAGAGAGCTACTGCCGAGCTTGAACGCCTATCTCAACTCCCTAAGCCGCAGATGTTGAACCAGCCACAGGCCGGCACGACCACCCCACCACAGGGCCGAAGGCCCGTACCACCCACAACAGGGCCGAAGGCCCGTACCACCCACAACAGGGCCGAAGGCCCGTACCACCCACAACAGGCGGCAGAGCCGCCGGACAAGGAATCATGACAAATTTATCCTGCTTCAAAGCCTACGACATCCGGGGCCGTCTCCCCGACGAACTGAACGACGACATCGCCTACCGCATCGGTCGAGCCTACGCCGAATTTCTCAAGCCGAAGAGGGTGGTCGTCGGTCGGGACGTGCGGCTTTCGAGCGAGGCGCTTTGCCGGGCGTTGTCCGAGGGGTTGACCGACGGCGGGGCGGATGTGTACGACATCGGGCTTTGCGGGACGGAGGAGATCTATTTCGCCACCTTCTGCGAGGCGATGGACGGGGGGGTCGTGGTGACGGCGAGTCACAACCCGATGGACTACAACGGGATGAAACTGGTGCGCGAGGGGGCGCGGCCGATCAGCGGGGATTCCGGCCTTCATGCGATCCGTGAACTGGCTGAACGGAGCGAGTTTTCCTCGGCGGAGAAAAAGGGGAAGCTTTCTCTTCTCGATGTGAAGGAGAAGTACATAGCCCACCTCCTCTCCTACGTCGACCCGAATGCCTTGAAGCCCCTCAAGGTCGTCGTCAATGCCGGCAACGGGTGCGCGGGTCCGGTGATCGATCTTCTCGAAGGTCATCTCCCCTTCGAGTTCATCCGCATCCACCACGAGCCTGACGGAACCTTTCCCAACGGCATTCCCAACCCCCTGCTGCCGGAGAACCGCGGCGCCACCCGCGATGCGGTGCTGACGTACGGCGCCGACGTGGGGATCGCCTGGGACGGCGACTTCGACCGCTGCTTTCTTTTTGACGAAAGAGGAGGCTTTATCGAGGGGTACTACATCGTCGGGCTTCTCGCCGAGGCGCTTTTGGCCGCTCATCCCGGCGCCCGGATCATTCACGATCCCCGCCTGACCTGGAATACCATCGATATGGTGAGGCAGGCTGGGGGAACCCCGGTCATGAGCAAGACGGGGCACGCCTTCATCAAGGAGAGAATGCGCCTGGAAGACGCCATCTACGGAGGGGAGATGAGCGCCCACCACTATTTTCGGGATTTCGCCTACTGCGACAGCGGCATGATCCCCTGGCTGCTGGTGCTGGAGTTGATGAGCAAAACGGGGAAGCCCCTTTCGGCTCTGGTGGAGGAGCGGATGCGTCTCTTTCCGGCGAGCGGAGAGATCAACCGCAAACTCACCGATCCCGTAGCCGCCCTGGCCCGCATCGAGGAGATCTATCTTCCCGGATCTCTGGCCGTGGACCGCACGGACGGACTGTCGATGGAGTTCGCCGACTGGCGATTCAACCTGCGAAGCTCCAACACCGAGCCGGTGGTGCGGCTCAATGTCGAGGCGCGGGGAGATGCGGCTCTGATGGAGGAGAAGACGGAGGAGATTCTCGATGTACTGGAGAATTTTCAGGTGAACCTTACCACCCCCGACCCCTCCTAAAATAGGAGGGGAGTAAAAAGCCCTTAGCTCCCCCTCCTAAAATAGGGGGGGAGAAAAAAAGCCCTTAGCTCCCCCTCCTGGATCAGGAGGGGGCTGGGGGGTGGTAGAACACTCGTCAGAACCTCACCCGCAACACCAGCGCCATTTTGTCCAGCCCGTCCATTCTTCTGATCCCCGAGAGTTCCTGGAAATCGAAATCCATGAACCGGTAGAAAGCAATGAGCTGGGTCCATTGATTCAGATCGAGCTCCGCCTGAAGGATCGTGCTGCGCTCGACGCTGTCGAAGGCGGGATGATCGCGCTGAAAATTGGCGATTTCTTTCCAGACGAGCGGATCGATGCGGTCGAGTTCCTCGTATGTTATGTAGAATCCAGCCCGGTCAAAGAATCTCGCCCCGCCGGTGACGAACCATCCGTCCTTTTCGATGTTGTTGCTCTCAATGGGCGTACCGTTGCCCTGGACGCCCCTCTCCGTCAATCCGTCTTCGAAATGGGAAATCTGGCCCAGGAGAAGGACGCTGTTCAGGTAACGTCCCAGGCGGCCGCTCTGAAATCGGGCGGTAGCGACCAGACGGTTGTCGTTGTGCTTGCCGTTGAAGAGCGTTCCCGCGGCGCTCCCCGTCTTGTTGCGCCGGAATCCCGCCGATAAACGGATGTATTCCTGCCAGTTCACGCTCGCTTCCGCTTCGACGATCGGCGTGTTGTTCCCTTTGGTGTTCGGGTCGGTCTGCCCGTCCAGATACCAGTTGTAATCGCTGTCGGGGCGACCCCTTCCGCTCAGCAGAGCCCCCTCGAGACGCATCCACGAAGTGCCGACTGCGAGACTGACGCCGTTGAGGATCTCCTTGGTCCGAAAGTGGGCATGGGGAGAGTCGAGGCGCCCCCAGAAGGGAACTTCGTCCTCTTCGAAGCCGAGGATGCTGACCATGCGCCCTGCCCTGGCCCCGAGGTCGAGGATGCGGCCCTCGCGGCGCCAGAAAGCGTAAACATTTCGCGCCTTGAAATCGCCGTAATACAGAAGCTCGGTGCCGTAGTTCTTGTAGTAGTCGTTATAGACGGCGTTGCCGTCGACGCGCTTCGGTTCGTCCGGCATGAAGTTGTATTCGAAAAGACCTCCGAAGCCGCTTTCGTGCTCGACTTCGAACCCGAGAAGCCCCCTCGACATCTTGAAATACTGGGTTTCTCTCCCGGAGCTCGCCTTGAGCGCCTCGTCCGAGAAATAGCCACCGATAAAATCGCCGAAGAAGCGCACGCGAGCGCTTTCGGTCAAATCGAGGGTGTACGCGTGGAGATCGGAGAATTGAACGAAGGTCAACAGGACAAAACAGACGAAAGCAGAGTTTTTCATGGTAGAAACGTCCACTAAGGTTTAGAAAACCTTAATTGTGCATCTCAACCAATTCAAGGATATCAAACCTTTTCCCCGAAAATTCAATCTTTAGTTTCCTTGGTGTTCTCCTGTGGATTGAATACCTGTTTCCCCAACGATGCGCTGGCACACCGGGGGAAAAAGGGTAGACTGGGGTCTGTTAAAAATTAAACCAATCTAAGGAGAGCCCGGATGAACATTACCGTGATCGGAGCGGGGTATGTCGGACTCGTGACGGGAACCTGCTTTGCTGAAATGGGAAATCGTGTAACATGCGTCGACACCGATGGTCGGAAGATCGCCGGTCTTCTGGAGGGAAAACTCCCCATCTACGAGCCGGGGCTGGAGCCGCTTGTGCGCACCAATTCGGCCGAGGGGCGGCTGCGCTTCACTACATCCCTCGCAGAGGCGATGACCGACAGCAGCGTCTATTTCATCGCGGTGGGGACCCCGCCGGACGAGGACGGTTCAGCGGATCTGCAGCATGTGCTGGCGGCGGCGCGGGAGATCGGGCGGAACCTGAGCGACTACGCCATCGTGGTGGACAAGTCGACGGTGCCGGTCGGGACGGCGGAAAAAGTGCAGGCCGTGATCGAGGAGGAGTTGGTGCGCCGGGGGATGGCGATCCCCTTCGATGTGGTGAGCAATCCCGAGTTTCTCAAGGAAGGGGCCGCCGTGGAGGATTTCATGCGCCCGGACCGCATCGTGATCGGAACCGAAAGCCTGCGCGCCAGGGAGATCCTGCATTCGCTCTACGCCGATTTCTCACGCAACCACGATCGCATCCTCTTTATGGGTGTGCGCGATGCGGAGATGACCAAGTACGCGGCCAATGCCATGCTGGCGACCAAGATCAGCTTCATGAATGAGATTGCCGGGTTCTGCGACAGCATGGGGGTCGATGTGGAGAAGGTTCGCATCGGGATCGGCTCGGACTCGCGCATTGGATTTTCGTTCATCTATCCGGGCTGCGGCTATGGGGGCTCCTGTTTTCCCAAAGACGTGAAGGCGCTCATCCGCATGGCCGAGGAGCACGAACTCGAACCGTTGGTGCTCCATTCGGTGCACCGGCGCAACGAGCGCCAGAAACAGGTGCTCTTCGAAAAGATCGTGGAGCGCTTCGGATCGGACCTCTCGGGGATGACCTTCGGGATGTGGGGGCTGGCGTTCAAGCCGGGAACGGACGATATGCGCGAGGCTCCCTCGGTCGTTCTGCTGAATCAGCTCATCGGCGCCGGCGCCCGCGTGCGCGCCTACGACCCGGAATGTTCCGGGTCGGCCCGGAGCGAACTCCCCCGTTCCTGGTTCGAGGCGGGCCTGCTCCATCTGACCCGACACCAGTACGAAGCGCTGGACGGGGTCGATGCCATGGTCCTGGTCACCGAATGGAAACCTTTCCGGCATCCCGATTTCCGTGCAATGAAAGAGATCATGAAGTATCCGGCGATCTTCGACGGGCGGAATCAATACGACCCCGAGAAGCTCAGGAATGAAGGGTTCGAGTACGTGGGGATCGGAAGGGGAAAGATCCAGGACGCGGGACGCGCAATGCGCGACGCGACGATCGGCAGGGGAGGGGATGTGGTGCGAATTCCTCTGGCGGCTTCGGGTTCGCCGGTTCAATGAGCTCTACTCCACCCCCTCCTGGATCAGGAGGGGGTTGGGGGGTTGTAGAGATAGCGAAGCACCTTGCCACCCCCCACCCCCGCCTAAAACAGGAGGGGAGTAAATTCAGAACGGGAGAAATGAAATGAGCTTTTCCAACATCAACGGCCGCCCCCTGCGCGTCTTTGTCACCGGGGGCGCAGGATACATCGGCAGCCATGTGGTGAAGGCGCTGGGCGAGGCCGGGTGCGAGGTTTTGACGTACGACAACCTTTCGACCGGCAACCGGTGGGCTGTTCTCTCGGGAAATCTTGTCGTCGGGGACCTGGCGGACAGGGAGCGGATGCGCCGTGCGCTGAAAGATTTCGCCCCCGACGCGGTGATGCATTTTGCGGCCCACATCGAGGTCGCCGAGAGCGTCCGCGATCCCCTGAAGTATTACCGCAACAATACCGCCTGCGCCTTGAACCTTCTGGAGGCGATCCATGATCAGGGGGTCGGTTTGTACATCTTTTCCTCGACGGCGGCCGTGTACGGCATCCCGTCGCAGATGCCCGTGGCCGAAGATGCTCCTCTTTTGCCAATCAACCCCTACGGCGCTTCAAAGATGATGAGCGAGCGTCTCCTGGCGGACCTCGCTCTTGCCGATCCGTCGTTCCGCTATGTGGCGCTGCGCTATTTCAACGTGGCCGGGGCCGATGTGCAGGGGCGTATCGGTCAGGCTTACCGGAACCCGACCCACCTGATTACCCGGGCGCTGAAGACGGCGAAGGGGGAATTCGACAGGCTGCAGGTTTTCGGCGACGATTATCCCACCCCTGACGGGACTTGCATACGCGACTACATCCATGTGGAGGATCTGGCGGCGGCGCACCTGGCGGCTCTCGAACATCTGCTCGAAGGGGGGGCGAGTGATGTTTTCAACTGCGGTTACGGTCACGGCTACTCGGTGAGGGAGGTCGTCGCCACGGCCAGGAAGGTGACGGGGATCGACTTCATGGTCGAGGACGCCCCTCGACGCGAGGGAGATCCCCCTGAACTGGTGGCCGACAACTCGCGGATCGTGGCACGTACGCGCTGGCGTCCCAGGTACGACGATCTCGAATTCATCGTGCAGACGGCCTGGAGGTGGGAGGGGGCTCTCCCAGAAGCTCAGCAGCTCAAGAAAGCACAGCTTTTCTGATCTGTTCCCCGAGATAGCGTGTAGAAAAATTCACCCGCTGCTGGTATGATGACCGGCGGCGGGTTTTATTTTTAATGCAGGCGTGGGCTCAGCCCATTGCCTATAGCCCATTGCCCATTGCCTTGGCCCAGCGATTTTGGAGTTTTTTTATGGGAAGGTGGCTTGCTGTCGCCCTGATCGTGCCTTTTTTTCTGTCGGCAACTGCTCCTGACGCATCGGCGCGCCTAAGGACGCATGCCTTCTACCTTACGACAATGGGAGGAGGATACTTCTTCGACACGGAGGATCGCCTGAGGAATTCGCCGGTCTACACCCTGGGCATCGGCTACAGCTTTTCTGAGCGATGGGTGGGAGAGATCGTCACCGGGTTTACGAACACCCGCGATAAGGAAAATGAGAACGAGACGATCGAAGGATACCCCCTGCGGCTCGATGTGCTATACAATTTCCGTCCCGAGAGACGGCTTGTTCCTCATCTTTCCGTCGGCCTCGGGGGGCTTCTGCTCAATGACCCGGGCGGGGAGACGGAACTCGAATCGGTTCTGGGTTATGGAGCCGGGTTCCGTTATTTCGTGAGCCGCACCCTGGCCTTCCGGGCCGATGTTCGCCATCTTTTGGTCAGAGAAAATCTTCGGTTCGAAAAAGGACATGCAAACAATCACTTCATGGCTAACGCCGGGGTGACTTTCCAGATCGGCGGGGGGATGATTCCGCCGCCGCAGATCGATTCGGACGGCGACGGGGTCATCGATGCCTTCGATCGCTGCCCAGGGACGCCCCTCGGCGTCCCGGTCGACGTTTTCGGGTGCCCGGCCGATTCGGACGGCGACGGCGTCCCCGATTATCGCGATCGTTGTCCGGACACCCCCTTCGGAGTCAAGGTGGACGAACACGGCTGCCCTGTCGAAGGAGAAGGGTCTTCTCAGACGGCTCTGCTGCCTCCGGGGGGAGTGCCGTTTGCGCCGACGGCTCGTCCGGCGATTCCGCGCCCCCAGGTGGCGGCTGAGGTGGCGAAGCCTTCCGTCATGGTGACGGAGGAAATCACCGTCCTGATTCCTTTCGCCGTCGGGCAGGCCGAGATCCGCAGCGATTCGGATGCGGAGTTGAAGCGCGCCGTCGACTTCGTCCGCAGCCGCTCGGGTCGCCTTATCGTGGTGGAGGGGCATACAGACAGCATCGGCAGCGCCGACGCCAACATGGAGCTCTCGCGCAGGAGGGCGGAGGCGGTGCGCAGCCATCTGCTCGAGAAAACCGGACTCGCTCCCGACCGGATCGAGGTTCGCGCCTACGGCCAGACCCGCCCCGTGGGGGACAACGCCACCCAGGAAGGGAGACGACAGAACCGGCGGGTTGTGATAAGGGCGGAGTAGGGGGGCAATTTCTCTACCACCCCCCGACCTCCTCCTGATCCAGGAGGGGGAGAGGTCTTGTGAAATCTCGTGGGCAAGATAACATTTAAGCCGTAATATCCGAGTTACCAGTCACCTTACCAGTTACCAGTTACCAGTTACC
>JARFUG010000004.1:85343-94913 GCA_029289095.1 Desulfuromonadales bacterium | reverse complement strand
TTACCAGTTACCAGTTACCAGTTACCGGATTCCCATGCGTCCCTCTTTTTTCCGCGACGTTGTCTGGCAGCGTCTGAAGCATAACCGCATGGCCCTTGCCGGCGGGGCGATCGTGATCATCATGTTCCTCATGGCGGCGGCCGCTCCCCTGACGGGGAAGGATCCGGGCGCCATCAACATCATCAACGCTCTTGAACCTCCCAGTTGGACCCATCCTCTCGGCACCGACGATCTCGGGCGCGACGTTCTGACGCGCATCCTTTACGGCGCCCGGATTTCTCTGCTCGTCGGCTTCGTGGCCGTCGGCATCGCCACGCTCATCGGAATCGTCGTCGGCGCCCTGGCCGGATTTTACGGCAAGTGGGTCGACGCGGTGATCATGCGCTTCGTCGACATCATGCTCTGCTTTCCGACCTTCTTCCTCATCCTGGCCGTCATCGCCTTTCTCGAACCCTCGATCTGGAACATCATGATCATCATCGGTCTGACCGGATGGATGGGGGTGGCGCGCCTGGTGCGGGCGGAATTCCTGTCGTTGCGCGAGCGCGATTTCGTTCAGGCGGCCAAGGCGCTTGGAGCGAAGGATTCGCGGGTGATCTTCCGGCATATTCTTCCTAATGCCCTCTCGCCTGTTCTCGTCTCGGCGACCCTGGGGGTGGCCGGGGCGATCCTCACCGAGAGCGCCCTGTCGTTCCTGGGGATCGGCGTGCAGCCCCCGACGCCATCGTGGGGGAACATGCTCATTGTCGGTAAACAGACGCTGGGCACGGCGTGGTGGCTCTCGGCCTTTCCCGGGCTGGCGATCCTCATTACGGTTCTCGGGTACAACCTCCTGGGCGAGGGGATAAGGGATGCGTTGGATCCGAGACTGAAGGAGTGAGGCAATTTTGAATTTTCAACATTCAAAATTGTCCCTATAATTGCCCTCATGATTTCTCCTTCCGAACTTATCATCGCCCGCTGCCGTGCCTTCGCCGAAGAAGATTTCGGCTTCATCTACGACACCCACCATCCCGATTCCTTCTTCAGGCGTCTTTATCCCGACCGCGACGGCTATGTGGAGTACGGCCGCTCGACGCTCTCGCCGACCTTCCGGATTCGCGAGTGCCGCATCCTGCATGAGGAAGTCCGTGGAGACCTTGCCCGGGTGATCTATTATCTCGATACGGAGTACAAGGGGGAGCGGCTCGAGAGCTTTGAACTCTCACGGTTGCGCCGCATGGACGAAGAGGGATGGCTCTATTACAGGACGCAGAAGCTCGAGCGTCAGGATTTCGACGGCGAAATCGAGGACATCGGCTGGGCCGATTTCGACCGGGTCCAGGACAAGCTGGAATTCTGACATGATGAAAGTCGTCGACAGCCGCGTTCTGGACGAATTGAGCCATGCTGCCCGTACGAACCCACGGCAGCGACTGAATCTGAACCTGCACGAGGCGTACGACGATCCGTGTCAGCGTCTCCTGAACGCGGTCGAGCCTTCTTCCTATATCCGTCCGCACCGCCATCTGACACCGCCCAAATCGGAGACTTTCCTCGCGGTCAGGGGGCGCTTCGCGGTGCTTCTCTTCGATGACGACGGTTCCGTTGGACAGGTCGCCTTCCTTTCGCCCTGCGGGGAGATGGCCGCCGATATCCCGGCCGGCGCCTGGCATGCGATCGTCTCCCTCGAATCGGGTTCGATCTTCTTCGAAACCAAACCCGGCCCTTACGAGCCGCTCAGCGACAAGGACTGGGCGCCCTGGGCGCCGGCTGAGGGGAGTGGAGAGGCTGGGGAGTATCTGGAAAAGTTGAAGAAGGCAATTTTGAATTTTGAATTGAAACCTTTGAACCGTTGAGGAAGGGGAGCAGGTTTTCTCCCCTCCTATTTTAGGAGGGGCTGGGGGTGGTAAGGTCTTACGATCTCTACCACCCCCCGGCCCCCTCCTGATCCAGGAGGGGGAGAGGAAAGAAAGGGTCTGATGGAAGGCTTTCGCTTCACGATCCCGTACGATGTGCGGGTGGCGGATATCAATTACGGGGGGCACGTGTCCAATGCAGCCGTGCTGAGTTTTTTTCAGGATGCGCGCATCGCGTATCTGAAGCATCTCGGCCCGTTTTCGGAACTCGATCTCGGGGAGGAGTGCGGCATCATTCAGCCCGAAGCGCATGTGTATTACCGGGGGGAGATGTTTCTCTCCGACCGGTTGACGATCGGCGTGCGGGTGACGGAAGTGCGAAATTCGGCATTCGTCATGGCCTATCGCATCGAGCGCGGCGCAGAGGTCATGGCGGAGGGGACGACCCCTCTTGTCGCCTTCGATTACGGACGGCGAAAACCGAGACGCCTGCCGGTGGAGTTCCGGCAGGCGCTTTTGAAGTTCGAGAAAATCTGAGCTGCAGGGGCACTGAGAGGTTTTGTCCCTGATTCCTGACCTGATCCTGATTTGTCAATGCCGCGTTTTGCCTTTCATCAGCAGGACTTCAGCGGCCGGGACGTCCTCTTCGGCTACATGGATCTGCTGCGGACCGATCTTTTCGACCGGCTCCTTGTAGAGAAAATATTCAATCCCCCCGGCCTTGAGAATCTCTTCAACTCTTTCCAGGTCCTTTTCGTCGACAGGGTCATAGAAGCGTACCATCGCGCACCTCCCTTTCTATCCTTTCATTATTTTACCCGAAAAAGAAGAAAGGACACCTCTCATCCCTTCTATAGAAAGAGCTTGTAGGCGGGATTCTCCGTCTCGTCAACGTAGCGGTAGCCGAGATCGGTGAGGAAGCGGCGAAACGATGCTTCTTCGCCCTGGGGGATCTCGAGTCCGATGAGGACGCGGCCGAAATCGCCTCCATGCATGCGGTAGTGGAAGAGGGAGATGTTCCAGTTCGCCTTCATGGAGCCGAGAAAACGCGAGAGAGCGCCGGGGCGCTCGGGGAACCAGAAACGGTAGAGAAACTCCCGTGATACGGCGGGAGAGCGTCCCCCGACCATGTACCGGACATGGGTCTTGGCGAGGTCGTTGTCAGTCAGGTCGATGTTCTCGAATCCGGCTTTGGTGAGCTGACGCGAGAAGGAGATGCGCTCCTGCATCCCTTTGACTGCGATGCCGACGAAGATGTGTGCAGCATCGCGCCCCGCGAGACGATAATTGAATTCGGTAATGTTGCGGTCTCCGACCACGTCGGAGCAGAAGGTTCTGAGGGCGCCGGGGCGCTCGGGGATGGTGACGGCGAAAAGGGCCTCTTTTTTCTCGCCGATGACGGTGCGTTCTGCGACGTAGCGCAGGCGCTCGAAGTTCATGTTGGCGCCGGAGTTGACGGCGATGAGGGTTTTGCCGGCGATGTTGCGCTCGGCGACGTATTTCTTGAGCCCTGCCATTCCCAGCGCTCCCGCGGGCTCGACAATGGAGCGGGTCGCCTGGTAGATGCTCTTGATGGCGCTGCACAACTCGTCGGTGTCGACCCGCACGATTTCATCGACATAGCGGCGGCACAGCTCGAAGGTGAGGGCGCCGACCTCGCGAACGGCGACGCCGTCGGCGAAAATGCCGACTGAAGAGAGGCACACGGGGGTGCCGGCTTCGAGCGATTGCGCCATGGCGTCGCTGTCTTCGGGTTCGACGCCGATGACCCGCACATCGGGACGCAGCGCCTTGAGGTAAGCGGCGATGCCGGCGATGAGGCCGCCGCCTCCGACGGGGACGAAAACGGCGTCCAGATGCCCTGAACTCTGGCGCAGCAGTTCGTCGGCGACGGTCCCCTGGCCTGCGATGACGAGTTCGTCGTCGAAGGGGTGGATGAAGGTCATCCCCGTTTCGCGCACGAGCTTCTCGCAGTGATCGGCAGCCTCCGAGTAGTTGTCGCCGTGAAGAACGACTTCGGCCCCGAGTCCCTCGACGGCAGAGACCTTGATGCGCGGCGTCGTCACCGGCATGACGATGACAGCCCTCAGGCCGAGCTTGCGCGCCGAATAGGCGACCCCCTGGGCGTGATTGCCCGCCGAGGCGGCGATGATTCCTCGTGACATCTCCTCGGGGCTGAGGTGGGCGATGCGGTTGTAGGCGCCGCGAAGCTTGAAGGAGAAGACGGGCTGCAGGTCCTCACGCTTGAGCAGGATGCGATTGCCCAACTCCAGGGACAACCCGGGCGCCACGTCCAGAGGGGTTTCGACGGCGGCTTCGTAAACTCTTGAAGTGAGGATGAGTTTGAGGATGTGATTCATTTTTAAATCAATTTTGAATGTTGAATGTTGAATTAGGGTCAAGGGCAAAAGGATAGCGATGGCTGTTCCCCAGTTCAAGAAAAAAGCGGACCATGCTGATCCGCTTCTAAAGGTTTCAATTCAAAATTCACATTCAAAATTCAAAATTGGCGGCAGCGGTTATTCTTGGCGGCTCAGGGCCGCTCAAGAATAACCGCTGCCGCCATCGCTCCTGCCGCGCAGATGGAGATGAGGGCGTAGCGGGCGTCTCGACGTTTCATTTCGTTGGCGGCGGTGGTGAGGATGCGCGCGCCTGTTGCGGCGAAGGGGTGGCCGACGGCGATGGAGCTGCCCAGGGGGTTGAGCTTCTCGGGGGGGATTTCGCCGATGGCTTCTTCTCTCCATCCTTTCTTCCAGGCGGCGAGGTTGAAGGCGACCTGGGCGCCGAAGGCCTCGTGAACTTCGACGAAGTCCATCTCGGCGAGCGTCAGCCCCGTGCGGCGAAGAAGGCGGGGGACGGACAGGGCGGGCGCCATGAGGAGCCCGTCCTTCGGATCGATGGCGGCGTATTCGACCGCCTTGATGAAGGCGGCCGGCTCGTAACCTTCCGCTCGGGCGCGCTCTTCGGACATCAGCAGGACGGCGGCCGCACCGTCGGTCAGAGGGCTGCTGTTGGCGGCGGTGATCGTCCCCTGGCCGGAGCGGTCGAAGACGGGACGCAGGATCGCCATCTTCTCCCGGGTCGTATCGTGACGAATGATGGTGTCCTGTCCGATCCCCTTGAGGGGGGCGATCTCGGCCGTCAGCCGTCCGTCCCGTGTCGCTTCGGCCGCTCGGCGATGGCTGCGCAGCGCAATATCGTCCTGCTCTTCTCGGGTGATCCCCCACTCCTTGGCGCTGATCTCGGCGTGTTCACCCATGCTCAGCCCCGTGGAGGGCTCCTTGAAGGCGAGAGGGACGGGGAAAAAATGTTTCGGGCGAAGTTTCAGGAGCGTGCGAAGCCGATCTTTTTTCGACCGGGCCATGGCCGTCTGCAGAAAGATCGCCGAGGCTTCGCGTCCGAAAAGGACGGGGACCGAGGACATCGCCTCGACTCCGCCGGCGATTCCGACCTCGATGCGACCCAGGGCGATGGCGTCGGCCACATCGGTGGCGGCGTGGATGCTGCTGATGCAGTTGTTGGAGACCATGTAGGCGCGGATGGAGGAGGGGAGCTCGAGTTCGAAGACGATCTCCCGGGCCGGGTTGGAGACGAAGGGATCGTGCAGCACCCGCCCCCACACGAGCTGATCGACCTTCAGCGGATCGAGGCCGAAACGATCGAGCATTCCCCTGACGGCGTGAGTAGAGAGCTGCAGGGGAGTAAGATCCCGGAACGCGCCCCCCGCCTTGACGAAGGGGGTTCGCATCCCGCCGATAATGGCGACGCGGGGCATGGGAGAGTCCTTGGTTTGAGGTAAAAGGCAAAAGGCCAAAGGGAAAAGGCCAAAGGTTAAGCTGTCAAAAGCTAGACTGGATCAGTTGTCCACCTGCCTTCTGTCCTCTGCCTTCTGTCTTCTGTCTTCTGTCTTCTGGCTCCTGCTTTAATTATTATCCACCATTAACTTGTTGTCGACAACTGTATACGATTTCTCTATAATACCGCGTCGGCTATATTCATGGCGTGCAAGGGGGAGTTCCCCCCGTCAATTCACCCTGAAAAGGAGAGAGAAAAATGCCGGAATTCACGTACCAGGATCCGTTTCCACTCGGCAAGGACACCACCAAGTACCGCCTGATCCCCGATTCGCAGAAGTATGTCGCCGTCGGAAGTTTCGACGGTCAGGACGTCCTCAGGGTCGCTCCCGAGGCGCTGACCGTTCTGGCCAACGAGGCGCTTCGAGATGTCTCTTTTCTGCTGCGCGCCGAGCACAACGAGCAGGTCGCCAGGATCCTGCGCGATCCCGAAGCGTCGATGAACGACAAGGGAGTCGCCATCGCCTTTTTGCGCAACGCCGAGGTTTCCGCGAAGTTCGAGCTCCCCATCTGTCAGGATACCGGCACCGCAACCGTCGTCGCCAAAAAAGGGCAGCGGGTCTGGACCGGCGCCAATGACGCGGAGCTTCTCTCCAGGGGGGTCTACAAGACCTATACCGAGGAGAACCTGCGCTACTCCCAGACGGTCGCCCTCGACATGTACGAGGAGAAGAACACCGGGACCAACCTGCCGGCGCAGATCGATATCTATGCCGCGGAAGGGGACGAGTACAAGTTCCTCTTCATGACCAAAGGGGGAGGATCTGCCAACAAGACGATGCTCTACCAGGAGACCAAGGCCCTTCTCACCCCCGAGAAACTCGAGAAGTTCCTGGTCGAGAAGATGAAGTCCCTCGGCACCGCGGCGTGTCCTCCCTACCACATCGCTTTCGTCGTCGGCGGCACCAGCGCCGACTCCTGCATGAAGACGGTCAAGCTCGCCACCGCCAAGTACCTCGACAATCTCCCCACGACCGGGAACGAGCACGGACAGGCCTTCCGAGACGTGGAGATGGAGGAAAAACTCCTCAAGGCGGCGCAGAAGCTCGGCATCGGCGCCCAGTTCGGCGGCAAGTACTTCGCCCACGACATTCGTGTTATCCGTCTGCCGCGCCACGGCGCCTCGTGCCCGCTGGCCATGGCGGTCTCCTGCTCGGCCGACCGCAATATCAAGGCGAAAATCAACAAGGAAGGGCTATGGGTCGAGGAGCTCGATCGCAACCCGGGGCGCCTCATCCCCGAGCAATTCCGCGGCAAGCACAGCCACGGCGTCCGCATCGACCTGAACCAGGGGATGGAAGCGGTTCTGGCCGAGCTCACCAAACACCCCGTCTCCACGCCGCTGCTCCTCAACGGAACGATCGTTGTGGGACGCGATATTGCCCACGCCAAGTTCAAGGAAATCCTCGACGCGGGCAAGCCGATCCCCGAATACCTGAAGAAATACCCGATCTACTACGCAGGCCCGGCCAAGACCCCCGCCGGAAAGGCCTCCGGTTCCTTCGGTCCGACCACGGCCGGCCGCATGGACAGCTATGTCGACCTGCTCCAGTCCCATGGCGGCTCCATGGTCATGATCGCCAAGGGGAACCGCAGCCAGCAGGTCACCGACGCCTGCAAGAAGCACGGCGGTTTCTATCTCGGCTCCATCGGCGGCCCCGCCGCGCTGCTGGCCGAGGAGAACATCAAGAAGGTCGAGTGCATCGACTTCCCCGAACTCGGCATGGAAGCGGTCTGGAAGATCGAGGTCGAGGACTTCCCGGCCTTTATCCTCGTCGACGACAAAGGGAACGACTTCTTCAAGCAGATCGGTTGCTGATCGTTTGATCGCATAACGAAGGCCCCCGGTTGCGCCGCGGCCGGGGGCCTTGGTTTGTTCAATGTCCTGACGGATCATTTCCTCAGCCGCAGATACACGCAGATTTACGCGGATAAACCTCTTATGATAAATTCAATTTCAACTTGAGAGCTCCAAATCTCTATCTGCGCTTATCTGCGTCCATCTGCGGCAAAAAATTCTCCTATGTTCTACTATTTCGACTACGAAGAACCCGTTTTCCGTCCCCCCTCCGAAGCGAACTCCCTGATCCTGCAGGCGACCATCGGGTGCTCACAGAACAGTTGCGGCTTCTGCGGGATGTACAAGATGAAGCGCTTCCGTCATCGGCCGGTGAAGGAACTGCTGGCGGACATCGATGCGGTTCCTCGTCATCACAGGGAATACGTCCAGCGCGTCTTTCTTGCCGATGGCGACGCTCTGGTCTATCCGCAGGTGGGATTGGTTGAAATCCTCGATGCATTGGCTGCTGCCTTTCCGAAGCTGAACCGGGTCGGGATCTACGCCTCCCCCAACAGCCTGACGACCAAGAGCGTCGAAGAGCTGGCGGTGCTGCGCGAAAAGAAACTGCGCATTTTGTATTTCGGACTGGAAAGCGGAGACGCCGAAACGCTGAAGCTTGCCCGCAAAGGGTTTGATCCGTCTGAAATGCTGGCTCAGTGCCGCAAGGCGCAGGAGGCGGGGATGAAGCTGTCGGTGACGGCGATCCTCGGTTTGGCAGGGCGCGAGCGCAGCCGCGAGCACGCCGTCGCGACGGCGCAGTGGATCAACGAGCTCTCGCCCGAGTATTTCTCCTTGCTGACGATGTTCCGCAGGCACAACGACGCGTACTTCACCTCGATCCGTCCCCTGAGCAACGGGGAGGTCATCGAGGAAGCCCTGACCATCGTCCGGCATCTCAATCCGAAGAAGACGATTCTGCGCTCCAATCACGTCTCCAACATCCTCAACCTGGCCGGGAGTTATCCCAAGGATCGCGACCGGATCATCGTCCAGGCCGAATCGGCCCTGGCAGAGGCCCGCAGACATCAGGAGTGGTTCGGTACCGTTCCCGACTACGAGGAAGCGTATTACTGAAGTGAAGAGAAGCGGGTGGTGCTGATTTTCATCTTCCGGTATGCTACTCTCTTTGTGCGAGAGGAGAGCGATGGTTCCGGTTGAGAAAAAAAATCATTCATTCGTCGCGCGGATTCTGAGGTTCGGTCTCCTTTTGTGCGGCTTTCTGTTCACCGGGCTCGGTGTCATCGGCATCGTCATGCCTCTGGTGCCGACCACCCCCTTCCTCCTTTTGGCGGCAGCCTGTTTTGCCCGTTCTTCCGACCGCTTCCACGCCTGGCTCCTCACCCATCCCCGCCTTGGTCCCATCATCCGGGGGTATATCGATGGTTCGGGAATTCCCCGACGCGTCAAGCTATTCGCCATCTTCATGCTCTGGTTCAGCATCTCGACTTCGGCCATCTTTTTCGTCCCGCTTTTCTGGGTGCAACTGCTTCTGTTCGGAATCGCGACGGGGGTGACGTTCCATCTTGTCCGACTCCCCACCCGCTCCGAATCCTCGGCCTGATCATTCAGGGGTGAAAAAATCGTTTTTCAGAGCAGGTTGACTTTTTGGAATTATTATTTTAAGTTAATTATTACTGGATAGATTCGTGCGCGGTTCTTCAGGGAATTTCCGATCTCCACTTGACTTGCCGGGTCAACTGATTCTAAAGTTGTCGTTATGAAATCGACGTTCGTTCGAGCAGTTGCCGTTTTTCTCCTGGTGCTGCTCTCCCTAGCTTTCAGCGGCATCGTCTTCACGGTCTCGGCACTGTCTCATGTGGCGGTGGAGGACTCGTGCTGCGGCCCGGCGAACCAGAGCGAGGACCCTTTTGCCTCCTGTACGATCCCTGATTGCCCCTGCTTCTCCTGCGCCATTCTCATCCTGAGCCCCCCGGCGGATGTTGCATTGCGGGAGTCTCCGCTCGAATCCCTCGTTTTTCAGATAGCCCTTCTGTCCCCTTCCGGGTTCATCCGACCTATCGATTACCCGCCGGAGTAT
>JARFUG010000004.1:0-85243 GCA_029289095.1 Desulfuromonadales bacterium | reverse complement strand
AGCCCTTCTGTCCCCTTCCGGGTTCATCCGACCTATCGATTACCCGCCGGAGTATTCTTGATGCCGAAGCATCTCCAGCCGCAGATGAACGCAGATAAGCGCAGATAAATCCTTCCAGGAAAAAGCGTATTCACCACAGGCGTTGAGCACACGGAGAGAAAGTCCAGAGTCTCCAGTTAGCGAAGCGTATGGTTTCTCTGTCTTCATCTGCGACAATCTGCGATCTGTGGCCGAGAGAAGGTCTTTCTTGTCCGCATTTCCGTGGTTCAATTCAGATTTTTTCCTCTTCTAATGGGAGATTCACATGTTCAAATATCTTATCGCCGGGACTACCCTGGTCGTCGCCATTTTCGCGGTCGTCCTCTTTACCCGTCCCGCCGACGTGGCGGCGCTCAATGTCAAGGACGTCGTTTCCGATCCGGCTGCCTATTCCGGGACGTTGACCCTCGCCGGCATCACGGCCGCCTTCTCCCAGCAGGACGGCGCGCTCTTCGGCATCATGGACATCTCGGAGCTTCAGTGTACGAGCCCTAACTGCCACAAACCTATCCTGCCGATCCGTTTCACGGAGAAGCTTCCGGCCATGGGGGACGAAGTGCGTGTGACCGGCGAGTTCCGCAGGATGCCCGGAGGGTATCTCTTCATCGCGGAAAAGGTTTCCGTGGTCCGCAACCATAAGCTTGGGGGTTGAGGGATGACTTTAAGCAAGCTCGTCATTCGTAATCTCACGCGCCGCCGCGGGCGCTTTCTCTTTACCTTGATGGGGATCACCATCGGCATCGCTTCGGTCGTCACCTTCATCTCCCTGGGCGGCAGCCTCAAGTCGGAAATTCGCCGCGAATCGGCCGCCCTGGGAGCGAACCTCATCGTGACGCCGAAGGGCTCCTGCGCCTACGAGCAGGTCTCGATTCTCACCGGCGAGCAACTCCCCACCACGATTACCGGGGAGGAACTGGCACGAATCCGGGGGATCGAAGGGATGACCGCCCTGCCGTTTCTCACCGGACGCACCGCGATCCAGAATCGCCCCATCTCCGTCATGGGGATCCTGCCCACGGAGACGAAGCCCTTCAAACGGTGGTCCGTCGGAAAAGGGGGTTATTTCACCGACGATGAAAGCCCTGGAGTCGTCCTCGGCACTGTCGTGGCCGACCAGTTCGGCTTAAGCCCCGGATCTGAGCTGACGGTGAGGGGAGAGAGCCTTCCGGTGATCGGGGTCCTTGCGCAGACCGGAGGAAAGGACGACGTCACCATCTTCATGCCGTTGACGGTCGCGCAACGTCTCTATGAACAGGATGACCGCGTTTCGTACGTGGCTGTTCGAGTGGAAAATCCCGAAGAGCTGGAGGCGTATTCGATCAAAATCAGCGAGCAGGTCAGCCTCGGCGTCGTTTCAGACAAGCAGATGCTCAGCTCTGTTCTGACGATCGTCGGCACGGTGAACATGACTCTTCAACTCATCGCCCTGGTCGCCGTTCTTGCTGCGGCCTTCGGCATCATCAACACGATGATGACGGCGACCTACGAGCGAAAGCGCGAGATCGGCATCCTGCAGGCCCTCGGCGCCCGCCCCCGGACGATCTTCTCCATCTTTCTCTTCGAGTCGGCCTTCTACGGGCTGATCGGCGGGGCGGTGGGGGTCGTTTTCGGGATGCTCTTTTCGGCCGTGGCCGCACCCCATGTGAGTCAGAACGCCTTCACCGCCTTTGTGGCGGGGTCGGGGGGAGGGATGCTCGACATCAGCGCCATCGTGGGGGCCATCGTCTTTTCGACCCTGATCGCCGCCCTGGCCGGTCTTTACCCGGCGTGGCGTGCGGCGAGGCTCTCGCCTGTGGAGGCCATCAGCTATGAGTGAGATGATCGTACGCACCAATAACGTCACGAAAACCTACGGAAAGGGGGCTGCGGCGACCGAAGCGCTTCGCGGCGTTTCCCTCAGTATCCCAAAGGGCTCCTTCACCTGTCTCGTAGGGCCTTCCGGGCACGGCAAGAGCACTTTGATGCACCTTATCGGGGGGCTCGATCGTCCCACAGGCGGAACGATCTACATCGACGGCGAAGAGATCACAGGGCTCGATGCCGCCGGTCTCTCGCGGATTCGCAGCCGCAAGATCGGGTTCGTCTTCCAGTTCTTCAACCTGCTGCGCGGGCTCAGTGCCATTGAAAATATCGAGACCGCGCTGATGCTCTCGGGGAGGGCGGAAAAAGGGCAGGGCGCCCGGGCGCAGGAACTGCTCGACCAGGTCGGTCTTTCAGAGAAGGCCAACGCCTATCCCTCGGAACTCTCCGGTGGCCAGCAGCAGCGCGTGGCCATCGCCCGGGCGCTCGCCAACAACCCCGATCTGCTCCTCATGGATGAACCGACTGGAAATCTCGACTCGGCGGCCGAAGCCCAGATCATCGAGATCCTCGAGTCCCTCAATCAACAGGGGAAGACGATCGTGATCGTGACCCACAACCTCGAGATCGCCCGCAGGGCTCAGAACGTGGTGCAGATCAAGGATGGAAAGATCGCAGCCTGAGGGCCGATCACGCCCATTCGCTCCGCTCACTTTAACCGCAAAGACGCCAGGAATTGGTTTTCCTGGCGTCTTTGCGGCTGAGCAATTTTAATGATAGGGCGTGAGAAGAATGTCTCTGTGCAGCCCCTTCGAGGTCCCCTCCAAGCGTCACGGTTGCCAATTAAGTTTACCCAGATTATTATGGTGAACCTGAGGAGGTGAGCATGGGGCAGATGAGCCGTGAAGAAATTGTCGATTTTCTTCGAGAACACCGCTCTGTGATTGCGCAGCGGTTCGGAGTGACGAGTCTGGGGCTGGAAACAAAAACAAGCTTGAAACCGTTGGTCCGGGAGATGTAATGAAAGACATCCTTTATGTTCCTCTCGCCGGCGGAAAATAGCCCTGGCTCTTATGTCTGTTTATCTCGACTGCAACGCCACCACGCCGATAGAGCCGGCGGTTCTCGAGGTCGTCATTCGCTTCATGGAGCGTGATTACGGCAATGCCGCGAGTCCGATCCACGATTACGGGACTTTTGCCCGCATGGCGGTGGAGCATGCCCGGGGGCAGGTCTCCCAAGTGGTCGGCGCTCGCCGCGACGAGGTGATCTTCACCAGTGGAGCGACGGAAGCCAACAACATCGCCCTGCTGGGGCTCGCCGAGTACGGGCTGGCTGCCGGGCGGCGGCATATCATCTCTTCTCGGATCGAACACAAAGCGGTTCTGGAGCCTTTGGAAGAGCTCGAGCGGCGGGGTTTTGAAGTCACTCTTGTCGGGGCGGGGCGCGACGGGCGCATCCGGTCCGAAGAAATCGCTGCAGCCCTTCGCCCCGACACCCTCCTCGTCTCGACCATGCAGGTGAACAATGAGACGGGAGTGCTTCAGCCACTGGGGGAGATCTCCTCGATTCTTGCGTCTCATCCGGCGCTCTGGCATGTCGATGCGGCGCAGGGGTTCGGAAAGGAGTTCGACTCTCTCTGCGATCCCCGCATCGACCTGATCGCCGTCAGCGGCCATAAAATCTTTGCCCCCAAGGGGATTGGCGCTCTTATCGCCCGCAAGCGAGGGGGTGCATTTCCTCCTCTGAAACCTCTGACCTATGGCGGCGGGCAGGAACAGGATCTCCGCCCCGGAACTCTTGCTGTTCCCCTGATTGCGGGGCTCGGCGCCGCCGCCCGGCAGGCCGTTCGAAATCGGGACGAGCGGGTCGAGGCGTGCCGGCGATTCCGTGAGTCGGTAATCGCCGGGCTTGCTCCCCTGGCGCCGGTGGTCAACGGCGAACCCGGTTTCACGCTCCCCCATGTGATCAACCTGTCGTTCCCGGGTGTTGAAGCCGAAACCGCCATCGAAGTCCTTAAGGATGTGGTTGCCGTTTCGGCCACCTCGGCCTGCACCTCGCATACTCCTGAGCCGAGCCATGTCCTCGAGGCGATGGGCCTCGAGCAGGAGATCGTCGCAAGCGCCCTGCGTTTTTCATGGTGTCACCTGACGCCGGAGGTCGATTGGGAGAGGGTTGTCGATATGCTGCATAAGTTAAAAGGCAATGGAAGGCGGATTGACGCGGGGTGACTCTGATTGAAGTCTGATCCGAGAACCATTTTCAACCCCCCCTTCCTTGATGGGAGGGGCCGGGGGAGGGTGAAGCTTTAATGGATCTTTTCAAGGAACTCGAAACCGAAGCCCGTCTGCAGTACGACGAGGGAGAGCTTCCTCTCTGGCTTTATGAGCCGATCATGGATGTAGCCCGGGCTCCTGAGCGCTACGGCGACAGGGAGTACCTCGTCGAGATGCTCCTCGACCAATTGCGCGAATACGACGTCTACGCCGAAGCGGGTTGCTGCAAGTGGGCGTACGATGACGTCGACCTCAAACGAACTCTTGGGAAACTGGAAGAGGGGCGGTGACTGGTGACTGGTGACTGGTGACTGGTGACTGGTGACTGGTGACTGGTGACTGGGCTTGGACATTCACAGTCACGAACCGCCGTTTCTCCCTGGATTTCGGCCGGAAAATTAATTGACAGTTTTGATCGGGTATGTTATCCGTTAGCTGTCTTTTCGGGTGGAAAATCATTTTTGAGGGAGACGCCGCGTGTTTCAGACTCTTAGAGAAGATTTCCGGGTTGTCTTTGAACGCGACCCTGCTGTCCGCAGTGTCCTCGAGATCGTTTTCTGTTATCCGGGCTTTCACGCCATGCTCTTCTATCGGCTGGCGCACGGGCTCTGGGTGCGGAAACTCTATTTCCTGGGGCGGTTTGTCTCTCATCTTGGCCGTTTCTTCACCGGTATCGAGATTCATCCGGGCGCCAAAATCGGCCGCGGTTTCTTCATCGATCACGGCATGGGGGTGGTCATCGGAGAAACGGCGGAGATCGGCGACAATTGCACCCTCTACCACGGGGTTACGCTGGGGGGGACATCGTGGGCCAAAGAGAAGCGCCATCCGACCTTGGGCGACAATGTCGTCATCGGATCGGGGGCGAAGATCCTCGGCCCGTTCACGGTGGGGGAAAACAGCAAGGTTGGTTCGAATTCCGTCGTCGTCAAGGAAGTCCCGCCCAATTCCACCGTCGTCGGCGTCCCCGGACGTATCGTGATCGCTGATGGACGCAAGGCCGATTCCCGTGCGGACCTCGAACACGGAAAACTCCCCGACCCTGAGGCCAAGGCGATCGAGTGCCTCTTCGATCAGGTCCGAGCCCTCGAGAAGAAGGTCAAGGAGCTGACCGAAGAGCAACTCGCCCTCAAACGACAGTTGACGCAGCAAGGACAGGAGAACGTCGATGCGGCTCTCGACCAAAGCCCAGTACGCCGTACGGGCCATGGTGAGTCTTAATCTGACGGCAGACGGCGCTCCCGTCTCCCTCAGGGACATCTCGGTGCGGGAGGACATCTCGCTGCACTACCTCGAGCAGCTCTTCGCCAAGCTGCGTCGCGGGAAGATTGTCGAAAGCGTCCGGGGTCCCGGCGGCGGCTATCTTCTTGCCCGCCCTGCCGAACAGATTCGGGTCGACGAGATCATCGACAGCGTCGAGGAGACCCTCGTCCCTGTCTCATGCATGGACGAACGGGGGCGCTGCGTCTGTCCTTCCCAATGTGTGACGCACGGCGTGTGGCAGGGGCTGGGAGAGCGCATCCGCAATTTCCTCTCTTCCATCACTCTGGAGGATCTGACGCGGGAAGCGAAAGAAAAACTCGGCAATAGGCAATAGGCAATAGGCGAGGGGCAATGGTACGGTTTTTAAAGGCGATCGCTGGAGAGTGAGGTTGCGATCTGACCTGGAGCCCATCGCCTCGCGCCCCGTGCCTGATTTTAATCCGGAGGATTCACTTAGTGAAACGCATTTACCTCGATTACAACGCAACAACCCCGGTTCTTCCTGAAGTCCTGGAAGCCATGCTGCCTTTCTACCGAGAGAACTTCGGGAATCCGAGCAGCGTGCACTGGGCGGGAAGGGCGGTCGCCGGCGCTGTCGAAAGGGCGCGGGAACAGGTGGCCCGCCTGATCAACGCTTCGCCGGCGGAGATTGTTTTCGTCTCCTGCGGCAGCGAAGGAGACGACTTCGCCATCAAGGGGACGGCGGACGCCCTTCGCGAGCAGGGAAACCACATCATCACCACCGCCGTGGAGCATCCGGCTGTTCTCGAAACATGCAAGTTTCTGGAGAAGCGCGGTTTCGAGGTGACGTACCTTCCCGTCGACTCGGACGGCATGCTCGATATCGCCGTCCTCGGGAAGGCGATCACCCCCAAGACGATTCTTATTTCGGCCATGTGGGGGAACAACGAGACGGGCGCCCTCTTTCCGATTGAAGAGATTGGGGCCGTCGCCCGCAAGCACCGGATCCGCTTTCACACCGATGCCGTCCAGGCCGTGGGCAAGGTGCCGGTCGATGTGCAGAAGGCCCAGGTCGACCTGCTCGTCCTTTCGGGGCACAAGATCGGGGCGCCCAAGGGAGTCGGCGCCATCTATATTCGCAAAGGGACGAGAATGACCCCGCTGCTTCACGGCGGCCACCAGGAGCGCAATCGCCGCGCCGGAACGCACAACGTCGCGGGGATCGTCGGGCTCGGGCTCGCCTGCGAGATCGCCGGAAGGGATCTGACGGCGAAGATGGAGAAGGTGCGATACCTGCGCGACAAGCTGGAGCGCGGGATTTTTGCAGCGGTCCCCGAGATCAAGCTCAACGGGCATCCCGAGAAGCGCCTTCCCAATACGCTGAACGTAAGCTTCGCCTATATCGAGGGGGAGTCGTTGCTGCTCAATCTCGACATGAAGGGGATCGCCGCCAGTTCCGGTTCGGCCTGCACCTCCGGATCGCTCGAGCCGTCGCACGTCATGGGAGCGATGTGCGTCGAGGTGACGCTGGCCCATTCGAGCACCCGACTGAGCCTGGGGCCTGAAACGACGGAGGAGGAGATCGATTACGTTCTCGAAGTCCTTCCTCCCATCGTGCAGCGCCTGCGGGAGATGAGTCCCTTGTACAATTGCCGTACGCCGATGAGCTGTGAAGAGTGCAGCATTGTGAAGCGCGTCTAAAGAGAAGGCAAGGGGCTATAGGCAATAGGCGATAGCAAATCACTTGCCCCCCCATAGCCCATAGCCTATTGCCTGTAGCCCATTATTCCATGGAGAACCTTATGTATACCGACAAGGTGATGGATCATTTCAGCAATCCCCGCAACGTGGGGGAGATCGAGAATGCGGACGGTGTCGGAGAGGTCGGAAACGCGTCCTGTGGCGACATCATGAAGATCTTTCTGAAGGTGGAAGACAATGTCATCAAGGAGATCAAGTTCAAGACTTTCGGATGCGGCGCGGCGATCGCGACCTCTTCGATGGTGACCGAGATGGCGATCGGAAAGACGCTCGAGGAGGCGATGGAGCTGACCAATGCGTCTGTGGCCGAGGCTCTCGACGGACTCCCTCCGGCAAAGATGCACTGCTCGAATCTCGCCGCGGACGCGCTGCACGAGGCGATCAAGAATTATATGGAGAAAGGCAAGGCGTAACTTTCAACTTGCCGTTTGAGCAGAGGAGGGCTTTCGTCTCAACACGAATGCCCTCCTTGTCATTTGTCAGCCGCTTCGCGCCGTCGACCGCTTCGCGGTGTCATTCGTACAATGCTTTGACACATGACGGCTGCACCAGCAACTGACGATTGACTTGAACCAATGACGGCCGCGTAGCGGCCTGACGCCGCGCCGGCGGCTGACCAATGAACAAAATGACAAATGATAAAAAACGGGTCGTTGTCGCCATGAGCGGCGGGGTTGACTCCTCGGTTGCCGCGGCCTTGCTCAAGGAGCAGGGGCACGAGGTGATCGGCATGACCATGCAGATCTGGGATTATTCGGCCTTCACCGCCGAGCATGGAGAAACGTTCGGCACATGCTGCTCGCTGGACGACGTCTACGATGCCCGTCGCGTCGCCGAATCGCTCGACATCCCCTTTTATGTCGTCAACTTCGAGAAGGATTTCCAGCACCAGGTCATCGACCGTTTTTGCGATGACTATTTCGCCGGACGCACACCGAATCCGTGCGTGCTGTGCAATCAGGTTCTCAAGTTCGATCTGCTGCTGCGCCGCGCCCGGGAACTCGAGGCCGATTGTCTCGCCACCGGCCATTACGCGCAGCTTCTTCGCGAGGGGGAAGGTTTCGCTCTTCGCAAGGGGCTCGATGCGGCCAAGGATCAGAGCTATTTCCTCTTTACCCTCACCCCCGAGCAGATGGAACGCGTCGTTTTCCCCTTGGGGGGGATGACCAAGGAGGAGGTGCGCATTCATGCTGTGCGGCTCGGCCTTCGGACGGCCGAGAAGCCGGAAAGTCAGGATATCTGCTTCGTCCCCGATGGCGATTACGTGCGGTTTCTCGAAGAGGAGCGCGGCAGCGGGCATATGGACGGTGAGATCGTTCACGTCGGCGGAAAGGTCCTGGGGCGCCATCAGGGAACGTACCGCTACACCGTCGGGCAGCGTCGCGGCCTCGGGATCGCCTGGCCCGACCCGCTCTACGTCGTCGGGATCGATGCGACGAAACGGCAGGTCGTGGTGGGGGAGGCGCAGCACCTGCTGGTCAGGGAGTTCACCTGCCTCGAGGTGAACTGGACCGTTCCCCCGCCGTCGCAGCCGCTGCGCGCGCGGTGCCGCATCCGTTATCGCCACACCGAAGTCCCCGCTCTGATCACTCCGTTCCCCGACGGCCGGGCGACCGTCTCCTTCGACGAACCCCAGAAAGGGGTGACCCCCGGGCAGGCGGCCGTCTTCTATGAGGGGGACAAGGTCCTCGGCGGGGGGTGGATAGAGAAAGCAGGAGCCAGAATCCAGGAGTAAGGGCTAAAAATCGTGACAAGAAACCATTCCTCTTTCGAAACACCGAGATCAGGACTTGAACAGAAGTTCTTGGTTTTCTTCTGGCTCCTGGCTCCCGGCTCCTGGATACTGCCTTGAAAACCTTCTCAATAGCCACCCTCGGATGCAAGACGAACCAGTTCGAATCGGCCGCCATGGAGGAGCGTCTTCAGGGGGCCGGATATTCTCAGGTCCCTTTCGAGGCGGGGGCGGACCTTGTGATCGTGAACACCTGCACCGTCACGGCGGCCACCGATGCCGAGTCGCGCAAGCTCATTCGTAGGGCACGGCGTCTCAACGCCTCCTGCCGGGTGGTGGTGACCGGCTGTTACGCCCAGATCGACCCCGCCTCCCTTTCGGCCATCCCCGGCGTCTCCCTCGTCATCGGCAACGAAGAGAAACGCGATCTTCTGGTGCTTCTCGCCGAGGAGGGGACGCGGGTCTCGGACATCCGCCTTACGGAAGTCGCTGCGGTTCCTTCCATCTCCGTCTTCACCGAGCGCAGCCGCGCCTTCGTTCAGATCCAGAACGGCTGCGACGCCTTCTGCGCCTATTGCATCATCCCTTACGCCCGCGGCCGGAGCCGATCGGTTCCCACCACCGAAATTGTGGAGCAGGTTCGACATCTCGTCGAAGGGGGGTATCCCGAAATCGTCCTGACAGGAATCCACATCGGCGGGTACGGCTCGGACCTGCAGCCGCCGCAGTCACTTCTCTCCCTCCTGCGGCAGCTCGAGGCGCAGACGGATGTGAAGCGTCTGCGGCTGGGTTCGATCGAACCGACGGAAATCTCATCCGAGTTGATCGAGGCCGTGGCGTTCTCCGAGGTCATCTGCCCGCATTTCCACATCCCCCTGCAGTCGGGTGACGACGACATTCTGCGAGCCATGAACCGGACCTATACCGCCGGTTTTTTCGCCGATCTTGTGCACGACATCCGCTGGCGTCTTCCCGATGCGGCCATCGGCCTCGACGTGATCGCCGGCTTTCCCGGCGAAACCGATGCCCAATTCGAAAATACCTTCCGACTTATCGAGGCGTTGCCGGTCACGCATCTGCACGTCTTCCCCTTCAGTCGACGCCCCGGAACCCCCGCTGCCCAGATGAGCGGGCAGGTCCCTCCAGAGCAGATTCGGCGCCGCGCCTCCCGCCTGCGTGCTCTCGGAGAAGCGAAAGAACGCGCGTTTGCCAAAGGGTTCATCGGACAGGACGTCGAGGTGGTCGTGGAGGGAGGCAGGGACGCAGGGGAGCGGCGCGGACTGACCCGCAACTACCTGACGATCCGCTTTCCGGACGATGGAGATCCGGGGCGAACGTCCAGGGTTCTCATCAGAAAATGGACGCCGAAGGGACTTTTCGGAGAGCGCCTATGAGTCGGACCCGGCGCGAGACGATCGTGACCGATCGGGCCGCTCGCGGAGTGCGTCTCGATCTCTTCATGGTGCATTCTCTGCCCGACGTTTCCCGCAAGGCGATCAAGCGGGCTCTCGATGGCGGAAGGGTTTTTCTCGACGGCCGTGTCGAAAGGCGCGCCGGACGCCTTCTCTCCGGGGAAGAGACGATCACCGTCACCCTGGAGGGGGCGCCTCCCACTCCGGAAATCTCCGAGGGGGTCATCCTTTTTCGCGATCCCCACCTCCTGGCGCTCGACAAGCCGGCGGGGCTTGCCGTCCACCCCGCCGCGCCGGGTCATCCCAGCGTTCTCGACCTGGTGAAACCGATGCAGGGGAGTTCGATGCCGATCCTCCTGCATCGCCTCGACGCCGACACCTCCGGCGTCCTCCTCTTCGCCCTCTCGGAGACGGCCAATCGCGAGATGGCCCGACAGTTTGCACAGAGAGAGGTTTCCAAGGACTATCTCGCCCTGGTCGCCGGTTTTCCTCCAGAGGATTTTTCGGTTCGCAACCGGCTTCTGGCGGGTGTCCGTGGGCGTACGGTCGCTGCAGAGGGAAGAGGGCAGGAGGCGCACACCGATTTCCGCACGTTGGGGCGGGGCGCAGGGTTCTCCCTGGTGGAAGCCTGCCCGCGGACCGGCCGAACCCACCAGATCCGCGCCCATCTCGCGGGTGAGGGATATCCTATTGTGGGCGACACTCTCTACGGTGGTCCGGCGGGGGTGCGGATCGGGGGCGAAGCGCTGAGCGCCGGCCGGTATCTGCTGCACGCGCGACGGTTGCGATTTCACCACCCTGAAAGCGCAGAAGAGATCTCGATCGTCGCGCCGCTGCCGCACGATTTTCGTCCGTTTCTCCTGCACCTGCCTGGGGAGCTGATTTAGCATCCGAGGGTGGGAACGGTCCGCCCACCAGCCCCCTCTCCCCTCCGTGGGAGAGGGTTGGGGAGAGGGGGGCTCAAGCTTACCCTCCCCCTGTCCCTCCCATCAAGGGAGGGGAGTTTAAAAAGCGTTTCCGGTCCAGAGGAGCACCCGGTTAGTGCACCGGCGTCCCTTGCCGCACGGGACACCAGAACAAACCGTTACAATATCCACAGGAGGCGTCATGAATGATCGTGCCGAACTGGTGGCGCAGATCGCGCAGCAGACCCGTCGCCGTTTCGCTCACCGGGGGACGCAGCCTGGAGCTGTGCTCGATGGAGAACTGAACGCCTTTCTCTGCGCCGAGATACGCACCGTCCTTGGTGAGCTTAGCGATCCCTTCGGGGCCGTCATCCGCGGATGGGAGGGGGAGGCGTGGCAGCTCGACCTGACTTGGTGGGAAGGGGGGAGGAATCCGGAGGAGATCGTCTACGGGCTTGCCGGAGCGATCCTCGACTTCGAGACGAGGAAGACTCTGAAGCTGCCGGTTTGAATCAAGCATGGACAAGTTCCTGCTGAGATCATGCAGGAATCAAATCTCTGCGCTCACTTCCATGAGCAGGTTGGGATAGTCGCTCATGATGCCGTCGACACCGACTGAGAGCAGGCGGCGCATATCCGAGAGTTGATTCACCGTCCAGACGTGCACCTCAAGGCCTGCGGCATGAGCCGCCGCAACCGTCTCCTCAGTGACGAGCTTCACAATGCCATATTCCTCGGGTATTTGCAGTGCGGCGCCCGGCGGCCGGTACGAAGCGCTGCATCCCCCCTTGACCCATCCGAAGAATCCGGCCGCTTCGCCCGCACTCATCCCGGTGGGAATGGGGCCGCAGATCTTCCGCATCCGCTGAAGTACGGCGTCCTTCTCCGACGCGAGCAGGACCCTGTCTTCAGAGCCCGTCTTTTTCACCACCTCGAGAACCTCCTTCTCCACGGGCGGCTCGTTCTGTTTGATCTCGATGTTCACCCGTACCTGCGGAAAAGACCTCAGCACATCCTCCAGCAGCGGTGGAGAAATTCCCTGCCCGCGAAAAGGAAAGATCCGTCCGTCCATGGTGAAGCCGTAGCCGGCGTCCAGAGCGGCGAGTTCCGTCGAATCGACCTCGCAGATGCGTCGGGGGTCGCCGCAGGTGCGATCCAGGGTTTCGTCATGATGGACGAAGATGCGCCCGTCCCGGCTCCCCCATACGTCGAGCTCCAGGTATCCTATCCCGATGCTCACGGCCGCAGAAAAGGCGGGGAGGGTGTTTTCCGGGAAGGCGGCGCTGCTGCCGCGATGGGCGAAGAAGCGGGGGCGGGGAGGGGTGAAGTAGCGTGAGTCCATGAATACCTCTGAAGATCAATGCAAAAAGCATTGTTTCACCACCAAGACACCAAGTGCACCAAGAAAATCTTTTTGAATCAATAGGTTCTCTTTGTGTCTTGGTGTCTCGGCGGTAGATTTTGAATTGCGAGACCATCAATTTTGAATTTTGTATTTTGAATTGTAAAACTTTGCGTCTTACTCCTTCAAGTGTCGGACGTATCCGCATGTATCCGGAAGCCACCGGACGCTGCTGACCACCTCCGGGGTGAGGAGGACGCAGTCTTCGCCGACGTCGAAACGCTTGTGGTACACCCTGCACTCCCTGGTGACGATGTCGAGATGGCGGCAGGCGACGCCGGTGGGAATGATCGTACCGTCATCTTCAATCCATTTCTCGAAGCAGCACTCCCCACAGCGCCTGCAGAGAGATTCCCAATCGATCTGCTCCTTTCGGATCTTCATATCCGGCCTCTCTTCACTCCTAGCAAGGGCTGGAATGCAGCACTTTCACCGAGGCGCTCCAGCAACTGGCGTACGAGGCGATAGGTGATCCCCCACAGGACAGTTTCTCCCGGACCGAGCAGATCGATAGCCGGCCGGGTGAGGGGCTTTCCTGAAAAATGCACGACCGTTTCGATGTGCCGCGCCGGATCGCACAACGTTGACAGAGGAACCCAGAAGGCGCGAGTCACTTCGTCGCTCAGGGTGAACGGAGGGTCTTCTTCGATGTGGAAGAGAAAGCACGAAATCAGCACCGGCAGGTGTTCCCCGGCGATGTCGTCGAGTCGTCCGAGGCAGTGCGAATCAGTGAGGTCGAGACCGATCTCTTCGTAGGTTTCCCGGATGGCGGCGTTTCGGGAGCCGGAATCGTCCTTCTCGACCTTTCCCCCGGGGAAGCCCAGATCTCCGGACCAGGGGTCGCCGGTGCGGCGCGCACGTTCGATGAAGAGGACGTGAGGAAATGACGCCTCTTCTTTCAGGATCATCGCTACGGCGGCGGCCCTGTGGTTTCCGGGGGCGATGATGTGGGCGGGGCGCATATCGAGGGCTTTGGCGATATCATCAAGCGAATGCAGCGGCGCTGGCCGGTAGAGCATGTCGGTACTCCCATCAACCCCGTCCCGGCGGGCCATGAGGTTCCCCCCTGTTCATGAGCCGGGCGATTCCGGAGAAAAGAGCCCTGATTCCTCTCCAGATCCGGGGCAGAAACCAGATCGTCAGGAGCAGCAGAACGATCAGGAAAGCGAAAAAGATCCAGGGAAAGTAGAGGGCGAGGAAAAGGACGGCGATGGCCAGCACATCTTCGCTCAGCGAAGCGAACCAGTTGCTGAAGGGTTCCGGCGAGGCGTTGATGATGAGGCGGGTTCCGGCCTTGGTCAGGTGCGAAGTGGCGGCCAGGCTCCCTCCGATGATGGCTGCCGCCATCGTCAGCGCCGGCGAGACGTCGCCGATGGCGCCGACCGCCAGCACCGCCCCTGCCGGTATGCGGATGAAGGTGTGCACCGTGTCCCAGGCCGAATCGACCCCCGGGATCTTGTCCGCCACGAACTCGATCACGAACATGATCCCGGCGGCCCAGAGCACCAGGGGATCGCTCAGGATCTGCAGATCGGGGGGGAGCGTCATGTGTCCCGTCGCCCCGAGGATCCCGGGAACGAGAAGTGCGGCATAGAGATTGATGCCGCTGGCCCACGCCATCCCAAGAGTCAGCGCGATTATTTGTACAATATGATCGAATTCCATGCGAAGATATCCCGAACAGTTTCTATCAATTTAGCATAAAGGCCGCCACAGGATACATCTCTGCTCCCGGTTCTTGGCTCCTGGCTCCTGCTCCTGGCTTCTGGCTCCTGAATTCTGAATTCTGCCCATGCAAATCATCCAGACCTCCCAGATCGAAGAGATCACCGAATGTCCGTATCTTCCAGGGCGGCGCAAGCGCTACGAATATTTTCTTGCCGGGTTTCTCAGCGGGGGGGAGATCGGGGCTCTTCTGGCCGGGGGATGGCGCAAGTTCGGGTTCTACTTTTTCCGACCCGCCTGTCCCGACTGCCGCCTTTGCATACCGGTGCGGGTGCCGACCCGGCTTTTCACCCCGTCGCGCAGCCAGCAGCGGGTTCTGAACAAGGGGGATCGTCTCCGGGTGGAGTTCGGGGCGCTTCGAATGAAGGAACGGATTTTCGACATCTACCGCGAGCACTCTCTCGAACGTTTCAGTCAGAATGTCGCGCGCGACGATTTCCTTCTCAACTTCTACCTGCCTTCATGTCCTACTCTGCAGACGGAAATCTATTTCGGGGATGAACTCATCGGCGCCGGATTTCTCGACCATGGGGAAGATTGCCTGAGCACCGTCTACTTCTGCTACGATACGCGTTTCTCCCGCATGAGCCCCGGCATCTTCAGCGTGCTGAAGGAAATCGAGCACGCCCGCCTTCTCGGCCTTCCCTATTATTACCTCGGCTATTATGTGCCAGGATGCTCCCGCATGGCCTACAAGGACCGGTTTCGTCCCCGGGAATGGTTCGACTGGGAGAGTCGGAAGTGGGTTGAATGATTCGTTCAGGTCTGCTGCTGCGGCGTCATCTCCCGCGTATCAGGCAGATCGCTGATCTGGTGACGGAACTGTCTCAGACGCTCTTTAATCACAGCCGCATTCTCCGGACCCATGCGAATGAGGATCTTCTGGCCGGCCGAGAGCGCTTCGAGTTGAGGATCGGCGAAGAGATAGAAGACCTTGGGTCGTACAAGCGCCACGGGCTCTTCGACGCGGGGCGTTTCCAGAAGATGGTCGATGACTTCGATGAGCCGGTCGTTGAAATAGGCCGTCGGGTAACCGAGTTCCACATACGCCGACTGGAACAGGGGGTACAGGCGAACGTAGAGTGGAACGAGCCTCTGCAGGTCGACGGCTTCGGCCAGGCGGGCGTAGATGGTGTAGCGTTTGTAGTTCTCAGGGGACATGAAGGTGACATCCTCTTCGGCCTCGGGAACAAAGGAATCGGGAGGAGGCTGAAGGGGGACGAATTTCTGGGGAACGGTTCTTCGAGGGAGATTGTCGACCGTGACGACGATGCGGCGGATGATCTGATCGAGGAAAAGTTGCCCGAACTCCCGATGTTCGAAAATGGCAGGATACCCTGCGCGAACGGCGGGATCGCTATCGTCAAGGAGGGGCAGGGGCTTTTCCTTTTCTTCCGGAGGCGCATCGGGAACGGGATGACGGATTGCCGGCGCCTCTTCGACCACCGTAATCGTCTCGACGTCTGCAATGTCGGTCTCAGGCGCTCTGTCCTGCTGACGCAGGTAGAATACGGCGATGAAGCCGACCAAGACGAGAAGAAAGACGCCCCACAACGCTGATTTTTTCATCGGAGATCCCTTCGGCAGGCGGAAAGAAGAATGCACGCTATATTACTATCATCGGTCGAGGCGGAGTTCAACTAGTGTTCCGTTTGGGTTAGTCCGTTTAGATAGTTCTGAGGCATTTTGGTCGCTGGCAAGGCGCGGCACGCAGGTCTAGCCAACACTAAGCCGAGGAGACGCAACGCAGCCAGCGGGCAAAAGGACCAGAATTAATGAAGGGAATAAACCAATCGGGACACTAGAGTGACATAATCGAAGCATCACCTATAATCTTTCGTACCGACTCTCCGACACGGCTCGGGGCATTCAATCCAGAGGAGGAAAAGATGAAGAAAATCGTATGGAGCATTCTGCTGATTCCCTTTTTGCCTGCGCTCGCACTGGCGGGGGTCGTTCTGACCGATATCTCGGGGGATCGGACCTATATTTCGGACGGGCGGATGAAGTTCGTCAGCCAGGACGGGCAGTCGCAGGTTTTTCTCCCCGAGAAGGGGGAGATCATCCTCATCGACGACAATCGCCGGATCTATGCCCGCGGAACGGTGAACGATTTCTGCCGCACCGGCAAAGACCTGATGGATTCCGTCATGGCGGGGATGTCTCCCGAAGAGCGGGAGATGATGAGACAGTTCATGGGGGCAAGCCAGGGCGCGCCGTCCCCCAGACCGGCCGTTTCCATTGCGTCACAGGGGAGCGGAGGGAAAATCGCAGGGCTTGAAACGACGAAATACCGTGTGGACGTCGACGGCGCACCCTATGCCGAGCTGTGGCTCTCCAGCGACAGGGTGCTTGAGCGGGAGCTTGGCGGTCTGCAAAAGCTGCTGGCGCTGACCGCCGAGATGAGCGCCTGCATGGAAGACGCGATGGGAATGAATCTTTCGGCGAACCCGGAGAACACTCCGGAGTATCAGGCTCTCTATAAAGAGGGTTATCCGCTCAAGGTCGTCTCGCTCCAGGCAGGGGGAGCCAATATCGACGAAGAGATCGTCAAGGTCGAGACGAAAAGCATGCCGAGCGACGCCTTCAGCGTGCCGGCACAGTACCGTTCCGTACCGTTTGCGGAATTCGTCGGCGGAGATTTCTGACCCCCCGAGTGAAAGCAGACAACCGAGACGCAGGGAAGACCCTTTAACGGTTTTTCCCTGCGTCTTTTTCATGTGCGACCCCTTTCCTCCAGGCGATGCATAAAGAGATCGATGCGCTTTTCGTCTTCCGGGGAGCAGGCCGACTTTGGAATGAAAAAAAAGGCGTTCCGGTCAAGGTAGAGAATATAGCCGGGCTTCGTCCTGCGCCAGCCTGCAAAGTTCTGCCAGGCCTGCATGTACCCCGAGGCGCCGCTTCGCACGGCGACGCCCTCGTCGCTCAAGGTGACGGTGATCTCCTTGCCGAAAAACGGGTGCCTTCTTGCGGCGGCAACGGATTTCACGAGGAATATCTGGCGGGAGAGAACAGCGTAGAACCCGGTCAGAAGGAGCAGGCCGGCGACGATCCTGCTTTCGTAGAGTCCCCCGAATCCGAGGGCGCCGATGACGATGCAGAGCGCTCCCCAGAAATACCTCGTCTTCAGCGCCGGATCAGCGGCGTAATGCGCTTCGTAGAAGCGCCGCCAGAGATCTTCGGTGAGCGGGTAGGTGATGGTGACGGATCTGTTTTCGCGCATCTTTCCTCAATGAGGATTCATCCGAGAACCCCCTCGGACGTGATCCGGAAGGGCTTGGATGTGTAACTGCGGTAGACGACTTTCCCTGAATAATCGAGCAGCGTTCGCAGGCGATCAAGGTTGACCGGGTTTGCGATTTTGGCAAGAGCCTGCGGTGCGGGAAACCAGCCGACCTCCAGGGTCTCGTCGCAGGCTCTCGGCTCACCGCCGAGATGGCGGGCGAGAAAGGTGAAGATGATCGCCGGCGGATCCGATACTTTCGAGTGGACGGCAGCCAGGGGACCGAGATCGATCGTCACCCCCGTTTCCTCCATCACTTCACGGTGGGCCGCTTCGAAAAGACCTTCGCCCTGCTCGACGCGCCCTTGTGGGATTTCCCAGCCGCGCCGGTGATGTCGGATCAGCAAGACCTCATCGGCATCGTTGCGCACCAGACAGCCGACGACGACGGTGTGCTGCGGATTGTCCATGGGTGAAACCTTTCCTTGATCGTTTGCATTACCACGAATCGGTGAGTTTCTCCGCCGTGTCTCCCAACTCGTCACGTTCCGGATTAATCGGAGTCGGGCGGTTGCGGGTCGCAAGGGGGTATGTTAGGGTGAAAAACCCGAAGCGCGCTCCGGCGAAGAAGTGTACGCCGGTCGCAGGGGGGATGGATTTGCGGCTGCAGCCTGAGCCTGCTGTTTCCCCACATTTTCAAACTCCGGATGAAAGGTGAAAAAGATGGCACAGGCCAAACAAGGCGACACCGTAAAGGTACATTATACCGGCACCCTCGCGGACGGAAGCGTTTTCGACTCCTCTGTCGAACGCGCTCCCCTGGAGTTTACCCTCGGTTCGGGCCAACTCATCGCCGGTTTCGATGAGGCCGTCAACGGCATGTCCCCCGGGGAGAAGAAGGTCGTGAAGATCCCCGCGGAAAAGGGATACGGTCCCCGCAGGGACGAGATGAAGGCCGAGGTTTCTCGAGGAGAGCTCCCGCCCGATCTGGAACCGGTCGTCGGCATGCAGTTGCAGGCCAACCAGCAGGACGGCCGGTCGATGGTCGTGACCGTCATCGAGGTCACGGACGAGAGCATCACCCTCGATGCCAACCACCCCCTCGCCGGCAAAGAACTGACCTTCGAAATCGAGCTTCTGGAAGTCGCCTGATCCGGCGTTTTCCGCGCAGTTCCCAAGCCTTCCCGTTTCTTCGGGAAGGCTTTTCCATTCAGTCTGCCTGATCCCGCCAGAAAACAGCCAGCCAGACGGTCGGCTCGTCCCGGCTCGTCTCGCGTACACGGTGCCGGACCCCGGCGGGGATATGAAGATGATCGCCCGGCGACAGGGATACCTGCTCGCCGTCTTCGTATTCGATGATCCCGCGCCCCCGCAGCACCACGACCCATTCGTGCTCCTGCTGATCGTACCAGAAGCCGGGCGCCGACGCCTGCCCGGTGGAAACGATGCGCTCGATGCGCACGTTGCCGGAGGTGAGAAGGGGGAGAGTCTCTTCCTCTGTCAGGCTGTGGCAAATGTCATCGAAGAGGTTCATGCTTTTTGCAAACTCCGATTTCAATTTCATTCATAGGCGGTGACGCCAAAGTCTAGGGTGAGAATCGACCCAGGGCAATGGTCCGATTATTTCTTCTCTCAGAAACCGTATACCTCTTTTTTTGATCTGCATCAAGGTTGACGGGGGCCGAGTGGTTCTATTAGTAGAACATTGTTACACAAGAACCCCCCTGTCCCCCCTGTCCGGGAAGTAATGGAGGAGATATGAGAACGAATCAGAGCGCGCCGCCCATGGAATTTTCGGAACCGTCCAATCATCCCGCCCTCCGGAAATATCCTTCAAAACTTTTCGTCGAGACGACCACCCGCTGCAACCTCGGCTGTTTCATGTGCGTAAAACAGTCCGGGGAGTGCTGCATTGACGAGGGGGACATCCCTTTCGAACTCTTCGAGAGGCTGAGCCCGGCCCTTCCTCATCTCGAGGCGCTCATCCTGAACGGGGTCGGTGAGCCGCTGCTCAACGCGCACCTCGAGGATTTCATCCGATATGCCAGGGAACGGATGCCGGAAAAAGGGTCGATCGGATTTCAATCGAACGCCCTCCTTCTCAACGAACGACGAGCCCGCTCCCTCCTGGAGGCGGGGCTGGACCGGATCTGTCTCTCCATCGACGCGGTGTCGCCCGACATTTTTCGGGAGGTTCGCGAAGGGGGAGAGATCAGCGCCGTCGAAAGGGCCCTCGACGCTCTCGATCAGGCTCGGCGCGACACGGGCAGAAGCGGTTTCCAGATCGGAGTGGAGTTCGTTCTCATGCGGCGCAACCTGCACGAGCTCCCGGCGGCCCTGCGATGGGCGGCTTCCCGGGGAGCGAGCTTCGCCCTGGTGACCCATGTGCTCCCCTACGAGGAGGGACATGCGCAGGAGGCGGCCTATCTCGACTGCACGGACCACTCCATCGAACTTTTCCAGAAATGGCGCCGCAAGGCCGAGGCCGCCGGTGTCGACATCTCCCGGTATTTCCAGGTGCTCTGGAAATATTCCAAGACGCCTCAGGAGCAGGACGTTCTGCGCTTCGTCGAGCAGATGAAGGCCGAGGCGGCCTTGCGCGGCATCGGTTTGGACCTGAAGAAGCTTTTCAGGCTCGATTTCGGGTGGCTGGACGAAATGAAGGAGGTCTTTGCCGAGGCGAAGGGAGTCGCCGCGCAGCACGGCATCGATCTGCGTCTGCCGGAGGTGACTCTGAGAGGGGAGCGCCAGTGTGAATTCGTGGAGGAAGGGGGGGCTTTCGTCTCATGGGAGGGGGGCGTCCATCCGTGCTATTTCCTCTGGCACCGCTACAACTGCTTCGCCAGCGGCTGGACCCAGATGGTTCAGCCGAAAGTCTTCGGAAACCTGGCGGAGCAGGGGATCCTGGAAATCTGGAATTCCGAGCCGTTCCAAAAGTTTCGCCGGAGCGTCCTGCGCTACGACTATCCCTATTGCATCAGTTGCAGCCTGGCCCCCTGCGACTACGTGCAAACAGAGGCCTTTGAGCAGGACTGCCACATCAACGAGGAGCCCTGCGGCAGTTGCCTTTGGTGCATGGGGCTGTTCCAGTGCCTGCGCTAGAGCGACTGCGCGCTGATGCCCGGCAGGACAACTAAAGGATGAAAAAAGGCCCCCTGTCGCCAGGGGGCCTTTCTCGTTATCTCATCCCGTCATGCGCACTCGCTGTACCCGCACGCATGACAGACGCAGCATCCCCCTTCGTGTTCGACGGGGCCGCCGCATTCGGGGCAGGCGCCGCCGTTCTGATTGTGGACTTCGCCGAGGGTTTCGCTCATGTGCATCTGGATCGCCTTGGCGACGGCGTCGGCGCACGAGAGGATCTTGTTCTCGCCGAAGCCGGCCGGCTTGTGGCAGGTGATGCCGATGAGCTGCTTGACCGCCTGGCGGGCCTGGACGCCGCTGCGCCAGGCGAGAGAGACGAGGCGCCCGATGGCTTCGCACTGGCTGGCGGCGCATCCGCCGGCCTTGCCCATGGTGGTGAAGAGCTCGAAGAGCCCCTGGTTGTCTTCGTTGATGGTGACGTAGAGAGGGCCGCAGCCGGTCTCCATCTGGTAGGTGGCGCCCCGCAGCGCCCGGGGACGGTCGCGCTTGCGTCCCGCCTTGAGCGACTCGGCGGGCACCGATTTTTCCGATGTTTTTTCTTCTTTTTTGGCTACCGAGAGAACCTGCATGTCGCGGGAGCCGTCGCGGTAGATCGTGACCCCTTTGCACCCCAGGCGGTAGGCGAGACGATAGACGGTGGCGACATCGTCACGGCTCGCGTCGTGGCAGAAGTTGACCGTCTTGGAGACGGCGTTGTCGGTGTATTTCTGGAAGGCGGCCTGCATCCGGATATGGTCTTCCGGGGTGATGTCGTGAGATGTGACGAAAATCCGGCGGACGTCTTCGGGGATCTCCTCCAGATCGCGCACCGTGCCGTGCTCGGCGATGCGCTTCATCAGGTCCTGCGAGTAGAAGCCCCGTTCCCGGGCGATCTTCTCGAAGAGGGGATGAACCTCGACCAGAATGTCATTGTCGAGGACCTGGCGTACGTACGAGACGGCGAACAGGGGCTCGACCCCGCTGCTGCTGTTGGCGATGATCGAGATCGTCCCCGTAGGGGCGATGGTGGTGCTGGTGGCGTTTCGAAGCGGAGCGTGGCCGCGCTGATCGAAGACGCTTCCTTTGAAGTTGGGGAAAGCCCCTCGTTCCTCGGCGAGTTCGACGGAGGTGCGGCGAGCTTCGGCGGTGATGAACTGCATGATCTTCTCACCGAGAGCCACCGCCTCGTCGCTGTTGTATGCCAAGCCCAGCAGGATGAGCATGTCGGCCCAACCCATGACGCCGAGGCCGATCTTGCGGTTGGCACGGGTCATTTCGTCGATCTGCGGGATCGGATAGTTGTTCACCTCGATGACGTTGTCGAGAAAGCGTGCGGCGAGCCGCACCACTGCGCGCAGACGATCCCAGTCGATTTTGCCTTCGTCGGTCACCATTCGGGCCAGGTTGATGGATCCGAGATTGCACGATTCATAGGGAAGCAGCGGCTGCTCGCCGCAGGGGTTTGTCGCCTCGATCTCTCCCACATGTGGAGTGGGGTTGTCGCGGTTGAGGCGGTCGAGGAAGATGATGCCCGGCTCCCCATTGGTCCAGGCGAGGTCGACGATGTGGTCGAAGACCTTGCGGGCGGACATCTTTTTCAGCGGTTCTCCGGTGCGCGGGTTGACGATGTCGTATTCAGCGTCTTTTTCCACCGCCTCCATGAAAGTTTCGGTGATGCCGACCGAAATGTTGAAATTGGTCAATACGCTCTGATCGCGCTTGGCCATGATGAAGTCCATGATGTCGGGATGGTCGATCCGAAGGATCCCCATGTTGGCGCCGCGACGGGTTCCCCCCTGTTTGATCGTTTCGGTGGCGGCGTCGAAGACCTTCATGAAAGACAGAGGACCCGAGGAGACGCCGCTGGTCGAGCGCACCACGTCGTTGGCCGGTCGGATGCGGGAAAAGGAGAAACCGGTCCCTCCGCCGCTCTTGTGGATCAGGGCCGTGTGCTTGATCGACTCGAAGATCTCATCCATCGAATCGCCGACGGGCAGCACGAAACAGGCCGAGAGCTGGCCGAGTTCGCGCCCGGCGTTCATCAGGGTGGGGGAGTTGGGGAGAAACTCGAGTGAAGTCATGGCATCGTAGAACCGACCCGCGAGTTCAGCGGGATCCTGACCGTTTTCGAAAGATTGTTCGGCCGATGCGATCGTCTCGGCGACCCGGCGGAACATGTCGTTCGGAGTCTCGAGAGCTTTTCCCTTGTCGTTGCGCTTCAGATAACGGCGCTCGAGGACAGTGACGGCATTCTTGGACAATTGCAGGTTGCTGGCAGACTTTTTCATTCCTTTTCCCTCTGGATTCGAACAGTTCATTGGCTAAGGCGGGTGGAAGACGGAGACACTACATTGTGTGGCGAGTCTTGTTATTAACCACAAGATCTCGTGTCTGTCAAGAGAGCTTGGCAGAAGGTCGAGAAAAGTTCTTTACAAAGGCGGGGAGAATGGTAAAAATGTCCCGAATAAACGAAAACTCATTATAGAGCCATGAATGATCGATTCGGACTGGATACCCCCTGCGAACGATGAGGCCCGGGGCCTCATGGGCCTTCTGAGCATCGCCCAGGTGGTCGTCTCCGCGCTCGAGATGGAAGAGGCGGCGAAGAATATCCTTTATTGTTCCATGGCGGCACTGGACATGCCGGCCGGGAGTGTTGCACTGTTCGACGAGCGGAGCGGTTTTTTCCATCTCAAGGCGCACGCCGGACTAGGTGCGCCCCTGGCGTCGAAGGGATGCTGGCCGCTGCGTCCAGGAGATCTGGCCTCTCGAGCTTTGGAGAGTGGGGAGATCGTGGTCGTCGAGGACGTCCGGCACGCCCCGACCCCCACGAGCCGCCCGGTCCGGGAGGCTGGGGTCTGCGCTATCGTCGTCATTCCGCTGATCCTGCAACGAAAGCCCCTCGGAATCATCTACCTCGACGATTTCGTCCCTCGTCGTTTTTCTGAAGCCGGACTCGCCCAGATGACCGTCCTTTCATCCTTCGCCAGCATGAGCATCGACCATGCACGGACCCATGAGGTCACGCGTCAGCTCGCTTCGACCGACGGTCTCACCGGTCTGTACAATTACCGCATGTTCAGGCACCTGGTAAAAGACGAACTCAGCCGCATGAGCCGTTATCGCAAACCGATGTCCCTGATCGTATTCGACATCGACAACTTCAAGCTCTTCAACGACTCCTACGGACACCCCGCCGGGGACAAGGCGCTGGCCGCGACGGCACAGATCCTGCGTGAGTCGCTGCGCGAGTGCGATATCCTCTTTCGTTGCGGCGGAGAAGAATTTGTCGCCCTGCTGCCGGAAACCGAGATCGAAGAAGCGCTGGTCGCCGCCGAACGCAGTCGGCATGAAATCGAGGAGAAGTCTCCCGAGGCTCTCAGGGAGATCGCCGATCGAGGTCTGACGGTCAGCATCGGCGTCGCCTCCTATCCACAGGACGGACAGGAGCTTGAACCCCTTCTGCAGAAACTCGACGACCACCTGTACATGGCCAAAAGGCGTGGAAAAAACCTTGTTCACTATGTCCAGGATCCCCTGAGCGTCGCCCCCGCGTTGAATTCCACCGTCCTTTCGGGCTGATCCCTCCGATCGACTCCCCTTTTGAAAATCCTTTAGTCTCTGCAGTGAGCTGTGGTATTGTGGCGTTTGGTCTAATTCGCCCCACCGGTACGGACCGGGGCGCTCGACCGGGTGTAACGCCGGAGTGCCTTTTCTTGCCGGAACACGATGACTCGAAGCATTTATCTCGACAATGCGGCAACTTCCTTCCCCAAGCCTGAGTCGGTCTACCGTGCGGTCGATCATGCGCTCAGGCATATCGGAGCGAACCCCGGACGGGGCGGGCACCGCCCGACTCTCGAGGCCGGGCGCCTTCTTTTCGAGGTGCGCGAGAGTGTCGCACAGTTCTTCCACGTGACCGATCCTGAACGCATCGCCTTCACCTCCGGTGCGACGGAGGCGATCAACATCGCACTCTTCGGCCTTGTGCGTCCCGGCGATCGCGTTGTGACCTCGAGCATGGAACACAATGCTGTCACGCGTCCCCTGCGCATGCTGCAGGAGCGCGGCGTCCAGGTCGTCAAGGTCCCTGCGGACGCCAGGGGTTTTCTCCACCCCGCCGCCGTGCGGGAAGCCTGCAGCGAACCGACCCGCATGGTGGTGCTGACCCACTGCTCGAATGTCACCGGCACCGTCGAGCCCATTGAAGAGATTGGCCCGTGGTGTCGGCGCGAGGGGATTCTCTTTCTCGTCGACGCTGCGCAGAGCGCCGGTCTTTTCCCGCTCAATGTCGAGTCGATGGGGATCGACCTGCTGGCCGTCCCCGGGCACAAGGGGCTGATGGGGCCGCCGGGAACGGGCTGTCTCTACGTCCGTCCCGGCCTGAATCCGCTCCCCCTGATGTACGGAGGAACGGGGGCGCATTCCCACTCCGATCTGCCTCCCCTCCAGATGCCTGAAAGCCTTGAGAGCGGCACTCTCAACACCCCGGGGCTGGCCGGGCTGAAGGCCGGGCTCGATTTCCTCCTGACCCAGGGGACGGCGGTGCGTTCCCACGAAAGCGCATTGATGGAGCAGTTGATCGACGGGCTCAGGTCGATCGACGAAGTTGAACTTTACGGTCCCCTCGATCCCCTCTTTCATGGCGGGGTTCTTTCCTTCAATCTGGCCGGACGTGATCCGTCCGAAATCGGATTTCTTCTCGACCACCAACACGGCATCTCGGTGCGGGTGGGGCTGCACTGCGCTCCCGATGCCCACCGGACGATCGGAACCTTCCCCCGAGGCACGGTGCGGGTCAGCCCCGGCTATTTCAACACGCCGGAAGAGATCGATTATTTCATCGCCTCGGTGGCCTCCCTTGCATCGCACCCCTGATGGGTGTGTTTCCCGTTTGTGAAAGGTTTTTATGAAGAAAACGTTCGTCCTCGATACAAACGTACTGCTCCACGATCCGCAAGCGCTCTTTCAGTTCCAGGACAACGATCTCGCCATTCCCATCACGGTTATCGAGGAGATCGATCGGTTCAAGAAAGACCAGAGTGAAACGGGCCGAAACGCACGCCACGTCTCTCGCATACTCGACGGTCTGCGCAGACACAACCCGCTGGTGAAGGGAGTGGAGCTGCAGGGGGGCGGCTTTTTGCGGGTCGTTCTCTATACCGAGGAGGCGATGAAGCGCCTCCCTCCCGAACTGCGTGGCGACCAGGGGGACAATCGGATGCTTGCCGTGGCGATGGAGTTGAAGGAGCGCTGCGACTGTCCTGTCATTTTCGTGACCAAGGACACCAATCTGCGCATCAAGGCGGACGCCATCGGTCTCGTAGCCGAGGACTATGCCTCCGACAAGGTTCCCATCGATGAGCTCTACTCGGGGACGACGGAGATCGTCGTGAAGGCCGAGACGGTCAACGCCTTCTACTCGCAGGGAGAGATCCCCGTCGAAGAGGACCTCTATCCGAACGAGTACATTACCGCCATCGACGCCTCAAATCCATCCCACACCGCCATCGGCCGTTTCAGCAAGGCGAAGCAGAAGATGCTTCCCCTCATCCGCGCCCCGAAGGAAGGGATCTGGGGGATACACCCGCGCAGCCGGGAGCAGCAGTTCGCCTTCGACATGCTACTTGACGATGAGATCCAGCTCGTCACTCTGGTCGGCAAGGCCGGCACCGGCAAGACGCTGCTGGCCATCGCGGCGGGGCTCTTCAAGTCGGCCGACGAAGGAAAATACAGCCGCCTGCTCGTCTCCCGCCCCATCTTCCCCCTGGGCCGCGATCTCGGATTTCTCCCCGGAGACGTGGAGGAGAAGCTCTCGCCCTGGATGCAGCCGATCTTCGACAACGTCGAGCTTCTGCTCGGAGCGGTGGAGGAGCGCGGAAGGCGCAAGCGGGGGTACCGCGAACTGGTCGATATGGGGCTGCTCGAGATCGAACCTCTCACCTATATCCGGGGGCGTTCCATTCCCAAACAGTTCATGATCGTCGACGAGGCCCAGAACCTCACTCCCCATGAAATCAAGACGATCATCACCCGCGCGGGGGAAGGGACCAAGATCGTCCTTACCGGCGATCCGTACCAGATCGACAATCCCTATGTCGATTCGTCCAGCAACGGACTCGCCTACGTGGTGGAGAAGTTCAAGGGACAGTCCATCTCCGGCCACATCACGCTGAACAAAGGGGAGCGCTCCCCCCTGGCGGAACTGGCGGCGAATCTTCTTTAAATCAGGAGCTGGGAGTTGGGAGTGGGGAGATCATTGTGATCTTCGTCTCTTGCCTTACTACCGACTACCAGCTCCCAACTCCTTACTCCCGGATCCCATGCTTCTACTGACGATTGAAACTTCCTGCGACGAGACTTCCGCGGCGGTGGTGCGGGACGGGCGTCAGGTCCTTTCCAACGTGATCGCGTCCCAGGTCGACGTACATGCCCGCTATGGCGGAGTCGTCCCCGAACTGGCATCGCGCCGGCACATCGAAGCGATCTCCGTCGTCGTCGATGAGGCCCTCGAGAAGGCCTGCATCACCTTGAACGATGTGGAGGGTATCGCCGTGACCCGGGGACCCGGACTCATCGGGGCGCTGCTGGTGGGGATCTCCGCCGCCAAGGCGATGGCGCTCGCTCTCGATCTTCCCCTGATCGGGGTGCATCATATGGAAGGGCACATCCTTGCGCCCCTGTTGGAGCGCGAGATCGAATTTCCCTTTCTGGCGCTGGCCGTTTCAGGAGGGCACACCCATCTTTACCGGGTGGACGGCATAGGGCGCTACACCACTCTCGGACGCACCCTCGACGATGCGGCCGGGGAGGCCTTCGACAAGGTGGCAAAGCTGCTTGGTCTCGGATATCCGGGGGGCGTCGTCATCGATCGCCTGGCTGCCAAGGGAGATCCCGGCGCCATCAACTTCCCCCGGCCTCTGCTGCATCAGGAAGGCTACGACTTCAGCTTCAGCGGAATCAAAACCTCCGTTCTCAATTACGTGCGCCGCCAGGGTGAGCCGATCTCGGGGGACCATCTCAGCGACCTTGCGGCCTCTTTCCAGGCGGCGGTGGTCGAGGTGCTCACCGTCAAGACCCTTCGAGCCGCCGAAGCGGCAGGGCTCTCAAGGATCGTCGTGGCCGGAGGCGTCGCCTGCAACAGCGGACTGCGGGCCTCCTTCGCAGCGGCTGCCGCCCAGCGCGACCTCCTTGTGCATTTCCCGGCTCCCATCCTGTGCGCCGACAACGCCGCGATGCTCGCCGTCGCGGGAGATTTCTACCTCAGCCGGGGAGAGAGAGCCTCTCTCGATCTCAACGGGGCGGCGAACTGGCCTCTCGACCAGGTCGGACCTGCGCGTTCATAACGGAGTCGCCGTGGGAATCTGGAAGCGTTGGTCCTACATCCGCCAGTTCAAACTCAACGTGCTGCGGTTCATCCGTTTGCGGAATTCACCGGACGAGATCGCCAAAGGGTTCGCACTCGGCGTTTTCGTCGGCCTGACTCCGACCATGGGGGTGCAGATCCCCATTGCGATCTTTCTTGCCTTTCTTCTGAAGGAAAACAAACTCGCCGCCGCCCTCGGGGTGTGGGTGACCAATCCCCTGACCGCCCCTTTCATCTACGCCCTCGAATACGAAATGGGGCGAATGCTCCTTGGGATGGAGCGGGCGCGCCTTCCCGAGGAACTTTCTTTCGGGATCGTCAGGGATCTGGGCTGGGGGGTGCTTTTGCCCCTGACCGTCGGCAGCCTCATCCTCGGAACGATCTGCGCCGCCATTTCATATGCCCTGGCCCTGCGCTTTCTCCCGGTCCTTCGCACCTGGCGCATCCAAAGATGGCCCAGGCCCCGAAGACCGCGCTGAAGATCCGAGGCCGGAGGCTCGAGGCCAAAGGTTCAAGATTCAAGGTTCAAGGTTGGGGTTTCAATTCAAAATTCAACATTCAAAATTCAAAATTGCCTTATGACCTATCGTCCCAAAAAGCGTTTCGGCCAGAATTTTCTTCGTGATCAGAGTGTGGTCGATCGTATTCTTGCCGCCGCCGCTCTGGAGGAGGACTCCCGCGTTTTGGAGATCGGGCCCGGACTCGGGGTTCTGACCGGACGCCTTCTCGATCGCAGCGCCGAGGTGCATGTCATGGAGGTTGACAGGGACCTGGTCGAGAGGCTCAAGAGCAGAAAAGAGCCCCGTCTGATCATCCACGAGGGGGATTGCCTCTGTATGGACTGGCCGCATCTGCTGCCGAATCCCCCTTATACTCTCGTGGCGAATCTTCCCTACAATATCTCCAGTCAGGTCGTCTTCCAGATTCTCGATCACCGCGCCCTTTTCCGGCGTTGTGTGTTGATGTTCCAGAAAGAGGTGGCGGACCGTCTCGCCGCAGACCCCGGCACGAAGGACTACGGCATTCTGTCGGTCTTCTGCAGGCTCTGGTTCGATATCCGTCGCATCGCCATCGTTCCTCCAGGCGCCTTCTATCCTCCCCCCAAAGTGACCTCGGCTGTCCTTGCCTTTGAACCTCTGGAGGCCCCCCGGGTTCCTCTCGACGATGAGGCTTTTTTCCGGAAAGTCGTCAAGGGCGCTTTCGCCCAACGCAGAAAAACGCTTCGAAACACATTGAACGCTGCCGGGTTCGGAGACGGTCTCGATGAGGTGCTGGCGGCCAACGGCATCGACCCGGGGCGCAGGGGCGAGACGCTGACCCTCGAAGAATTCGCCCGTCTGTCGCAGGCTCTGGGCGCGCGGCGCTTGTTATCCGGCGATGGAGGTTCTATTATTTAATAATATTTCGTTCCTCTGTCCGACAGGGAGAGGTCATGAAGATTGTATTTGAATCGCGAGGTCGAGGAGTTTCACCGCAGGAGGTTGCCCGGAAACTCGAGAATGTCCTTGAACTGCTGGCGAAGAGAAACGACCCCCTGCTCATCGAACTTGCCCACGTCCTTCGCGCGCACACCCCCCTGAACATCCTCGACACTCCTCCCGCCGACGAGATTGCCGCATGGATTGAAGAGTTTCTGCGCTTTCTCGATGAGCGTCAGGAGCAGATCTCGATCCGGATCGTCCCCGCGGCCACCCCCGGTGGAGTCGTGCTGCTGACCAACACCCCCGATGCCCCGTTCCTTCTCGATTCACTGCAGAACCTCCTCGCCCGCAGACACCTTCGCAACCGCGTTCTGGCGCATCCGATTCTTTCGATCCGCCGGCGTCGTGGGAAGATCGTTCGGCTTGGGGGCGTCGGCGCTGAGGGGGTGCGCGAATCGTTCATCATTGTCGAGCTCCAACGCCTCTCCCCGAAAGAAATCGCCTCCCTGGAGGGGGCCGTCCGAAGAGTGCTCCATGCGGTTTTACTGGCCCACCGTGACCGCGAAACGATCCGGCAGCGCCTCCGCAGCCTCGAAGACTCGTCCGAGCTCGGCATCTACAGGGATTTTCTGCAGTGGCTTCAAAAAGGTAATTTTCTTCCCTTCTCGTACCGCTGCCTGCAGGTGCGGCTTGAAAACGGGGGTCACATCCAGGAAGTGGAGGGGAGTGCGATGGGGCTCCCTCCCGATCCGCAGGAACTGACCTGCTGCCGACAGAGACCTCTGGACGATTTCGAGGGACCTTTTCGCGAGCGCATCCGACGGCACAGGCCGATTGTGGTCGAGACGATCGCCCGGCGCAGTCCCATTCACCGGGACGAGCCGCTCGTCTACCTCGGGTTTCGCGAGCAGACCCGGGAAGGGGAGGTGCGCGAACACGCTTTTCTCGGCCTATTCACCCAGAAGAGCGTGGATGAACCGGCCTTCAACGTCCCATCCCTTCGACGGCGGATCGAAAAGGCTCTCGATTCCCTTTGCATCCCCGACAACTCTCATGACTATCGAAAAACGGTAGAAATTTTTAATTCCTTTCCCAAGGTCGAGCTCTTTTTCATGGAAGAGGGCGAACTGATGGAGATCGTGCGCTCCTTTGCGCTGCTCTACCGTCAGGGAATGGTGAAAGTCGTCGCCACTCGTTCGTTGGCGGTCCATGGCCTCACGCTGCTGCTCATCATGCCGCGCGAGTTCTACCATGTCGAACGGGAGAGAAGGATGGAGCGCTACCTGAAGCGCTACTTCCGGGCACACAAGATCGAGAGTCGCGTCATTCACATCTCACCCGACTATCTGAGCCTTCATGTGACGCTGCATCCCCGCGACGAGGAGTTCAGGGTCGATCTCGACAGGCTCGAAATGAGCCTGACGAACCTGATCCGCCCCTGGGAGCTCAGGATGCGCCTTCTGCTCATTCGTCACTTCGGCGAAGAAGAGGGGAGGGTGGCGTGGCGGCGTTATGCCGAGAGTTTCTCACGGGAGTACCGCCTGCTGATTCACCCTCGCCTCGCGCTTCGGGACATCCGCAGCATCGAAGGGGTTCTGAAATCCGGTGAAGAGGTTTTTGATCTCTGGGGGCCTTTCAGGAGCCGCGAGGAGTTCTATCGCCTTCAGTTCTACAGCCTGCGGGAAAGCTATCTCAATGAATTGATGCCTCTTCTGGAGAACCTCAACCTGTGCATCGTCGACGAGGTTGACTTTACGCTGAGCGTAGAGCGTCGCAAAGTCTTCATCAAAAGCTTCTCCATCCGGGGGGTCGAGGGCTCTCTGAGGCTATCGGAATTGAAGCCTCTGCTGCTCGATGCGCTGACGGCTCTGCGCAAGGGGGTGACCGAAGACGACTACCTCAACCGTCTGCTCGTTCTGACCGGTCTTTCCTGGAGACAGATCGATATCTTTCGCGGGTACCTCAATTACGACTTCCAGCTCGGATCCCCTTTCAGCAAGCGCCGGGTCGCCTTCGCTCTCATCAACAATCCGAAGATCGCTCTTCTTCTCTATCGCTATTTCGAAGCGCGGTTTCATCCCGGCGACGACGAGGAGGAGCCGTGGCGCCGTGAAGAGAAGACCCTCTCTCCGCTGCGCATGGAATTGGCCCAGGCTCTGGAGGAGGTGAACGACCTCAACGAAGACCGCATTCTGCGCACCCTCTTCAATCTGATCGACTCGACGGTGCGCACCAACTTCTTTCTGCGTGTCGGGCGCCGCGATTTTTTCTTCTCATTCAAGATCAGCGCCATCGGGATCATCGATATGCCCGCACCGCGGCCGCTGTTCGAGACGTACGTCCACAGCGCTCGGATGGAGGGAATTCACCTGCGCGGCGGCAAGGTGGCGCGGGGGGGAATCCGGTGGTCGGATCGCCCAGACGATTTCCGCACCGAGATTCTCGGCCTCATGAAGACACAAATGACGAAGAACGCCCTTATCGTTCCTGTCGGCTCCAAAGGGGGGTTCATCGTAAAAACTCCCTGGAACAGTCGCGAAGAAGGGGCGGAACTGTCGAAGGAAGCGTATCGGACCCTCATGCGCGGCCTCCTCGATCTCACCGACAACCGCGTCGCCGACCGGATCGTGCGCCCGGCCGGCCTGGTAGCCTATGACGAGGAGGACCCCTATCTTGTCGTCGCGGCCGACAAGGGAACGGCTCACCTTCCCGACACGGCCAACGCCGTCAGCCGAGAATACGATTTCTGGCTGGGAGATGCTTTCGCCAGCGGAGGCTCCCACGGCTACGATCACAAAAAACTCGGGATTACCGCCCGCGGCGCGTGGGAGAGCGTGAAGCGCCATTTTCGGGAAATGGGGCGGGATATCCAACGCGAACCGTTCACTGTGATCGGCATCGGCGATATGAGCGGAGACGTCTTCGGAAACGGGATGCTCCTGTCGCGCCAGATCCGTCTGCTGGCCGCCTTCGATCATCGGCATATCTTTCTCGATCCCGACCCCGATCCGGAGATCTCGTTCCGCGAACGCAGCCGCCTATTCTCCCTGCCCCGCTCGTCCTGGGCCGATTACCGCCCGGAGCTGATCTCCAAAGGAGGTGGCGTCTGGCCCCGCAGCGCCAAGGAGATCCCCCTTTCCTCAGAGCTTCGGCGCTGGCTCGGCGTGCGTCACACGTCCATCGATCCCATGGGGCTGATGCGCCTCATTCTCACTGCGGAAGTCGATCTGCTCTGGAACGGCGGAATCGGAACCTATGTGAAGGCGAGCACCGAGAAGAACGATGACGTCGGCGACCGGGCCAACGACGCCCTTCGCATCGACGCTTCGCAGTTGCGAGCCAAGGTCGTCGGCGAGGGGGGAAATCTCGGACTGACTCAGCGCGGGCGCATCGAGTTCGCCCTGCAGGGAGGGCGAATCAATACCGATGCCGTCGACAATTCAGCCGGCGTCGACACATCCGATCACGAGGTCAATCTGAAGATCCTCATGCAGCATCTGCAGCAAAAAGGGGTGATCGCCGCAGGTCCGGACAGGGACCGGATTCTGGGGGAACTGACCGAGGAGGTCTGTGAGGCCGTTCTGGCGAACACCTACGGGCAGGGGCTGTGCATCTCTCTCGATGTACTTCGCAGCGCAGACGATGTGGAGCCCTTTCTGCAGCTTGCCGACCGGCTCGCCGATGCGGGACTTCTCGACCGAAGGGGGGAATTTCTCCCCTCGGCCAAGGAAGTCATGGCCCGTTCCGAGCGCAGTTTGACCCGGCCCGAACTCGCCATCCTCATGGCCTACGCGAAAATGCAGATCTTTCAGGCCCTGGTCGAAAGCGACCTGTGTGAATCGAAAGAGGTTGGCGATTTCCTGCAGAGCTACTTTCCGACGCGCCTCCGGAGGGAGTACGCAGAGTTCATACCCTCCCATCCTCTGGCCAGGGAGATCTGCGCCACGGTCATCACCAATGCCGTGGTCGGCCAGTGCGGCAGCGCCTTTTTCGCGGCACTGACCCGCAGAACCGGCGCATCGCTCGTCGCGGGCGTCAGGACCTATCTCGCTTTCGATCGCGTCCTTGAGGGGGAGAGCATCCGGCGGCACGTGAACGCCCTCGACAACCGCGTCCCCGCGGCGCGTCAGTACCGCTATCTGCTCGACCTGGAAAACACCCTTGCGACCCTCTCGCTCTGGGCTCTCGACCACGGCCTCGATATTGCAGCCCAGCAGGACGGGATCGAACTCTGGAAGCAGAAGATGTCGTCGTATCTCAAGAGTCTCGCCAGCCTCCTCCCCGAACAGGAGTGGTCCCTGAGGCGCAGGGAGATGGAGCAGCTCGAAGAAGACGGCTTTTCTCCCGAAACCGCCCGCCTTCAGGCAATGCTGCTCCACCTGGGGGACTTCCTCCCGGTGGCGACCATCGCGTCGGAGTTCGACGACGACATTTATCCCGTCGCGCGCATCTACGGGGAAGTCCGCTCCTTTGCCGGAATCGGAGACCTGCTCCAGCGAATGGAAGACGTTCCGATTCGAGATCGATGGGACCGCTTGAGCTCGCAGGCCGTGACCAAACGTCTGAACAGCGTCGTCTTCGATCTCTCGAAAGGGGTCTGGAGAGAGGCCGAGGGGAATCCCGAGACGTTCTTTGCCCGCCGTCGCTCGAAGGTGCGCTCCCTTCGCACCCTTCAACAGCAGGTTCGCCAGATCACTCCCGCCAATTTCCACCCCTTTACGGTTCTTCTGACCGCCCTTGAAGATCTGCGATCCGAGGATTGAGCCAAAGGTGCGGCCCTTTCCCGAGGGGGAGAGGGCCGCTTTTCTTGTTCATCGATGATGTTCTGGCGGGTGAAACGAAGATCCGGCGTTTCAGAGTCAATGGACGTCGGATGAGATATGGATGGTGCGGATCTGTCTCCACGCAACGGTGATCGGAACGTCTTTCTCCGTCCTGACAATGTGCTCATCTCCCGGTTCGGGATCCCTCCCGTGTCGGCGGACGACGAGGCGGTGAATTTCATTTTTTGGGGCTCGAAAATAAATCTCGTGTCCATCGACCATCTGCAGTCGAACGGTTGCCATCTGCATCGATCTGAGCTCCTTTTGCGCCGTTTTCGACGGCCTCTTCATCCGTCGGTCAGGTTTTTTCAAGCTGGAAGGTTCGGATTCTCTGCCGTGGGCTCCCCTCTCTACACGCTTTCGTGTTCGAAAGGGAGCCGGCGGTCGGCGCAAATCTAATGCCGCTTGTTGTAGCATCTGCCCGAATCGAGGAGAAAATCGCAGCTATCCGGGGGCGCCTTCTCCAATTCGAAGATTTCATAGAGTTCGCCGGGGGCGTTTTCGATGATGGCGAGGATATCGTCGCGGCTGTGCTTTTCATCGAAAATATACATGTTGTTTGTGCTGTCGACGACCTTGAGTCTTTTGCCGATTTCGGACGACCAACTGTCATGCCAGCGCACCTCGTCCCTGATGACAAGTCCGAGCATGTGAACCTCCTTTCGCATGACTTCTGAAAAATCATTTCATTTATAGATATAGCGCGTACGGCTCGATGTGCAACCCTGCCGGACGCAATGACGACCCGGATCATACGGGAGAATGTTGTGGATTTTTCTGAAAAATTATAGTATACGCTAGATGTTTTTTCAGACTCGTCCGAGGGCCCGGAACACGTACCGGAGCCGGTTTTCCGGAGAGAAAAAACGACTCACAGATACCGCCTGGATTCGACGAGGACCGGGACGGGAGGCGATAGCGAAGGGTAAGGAAACCGTCCCATGCCCGAGAGCCTTTCGGACCGTGTCTGAAAGGTTTTTTTCGTTATGAGTGAAACAAGGAAAAAGAAGACGATTCTCGATATCCAGCGCATGAAGGCGCAGGGGGAGAAGATCACCGTTCTGACGGCCTATGATTACCCCCTGGCGCGTCTGATGGATCTTGCGGGGATCGATATGATTCTGGTAGGCGACTCGGTCGGCACCGTCGTGTGCGGCTACGATACGACCCTGCCGGTGACGATGGACGAGATGATCTACCACACAAGGGCGGTGGTGCGGGGGACTTCGGAAGCCCTGGTCCTGGCCGATATGCCTTTTCTCTCGTATCAGGTCGACCTGTCGGAGGCCCGGCGCAATGCGGGGCGGCTTGTGAAGGAGGGGGGCGCCCATGCGGTCAAGCTGGAGGGGGGAGAGAATGTCGCCGGGACGATCCGCGCCATAGCCGCCATGGACATCCCGGTCGTCGGGCATATCGGCCTCACACCGCAATCGGTGCACCGCATGGGCGGTTTTCGGGTGCAGGGACGCCTCGAAGAGCAGGCCCGTCAGCTTTTGAACGATGCGCGCGCCGTCGAGGCGGCCGGCGCCTTCGCCCTCGTCCTCGAGGGGATCCCGGCGAAACTGGCCGAAGAGATCACCTCTTCGATCTCGATCCCCACCATCGGCATCGGCGCCGGGGTCCACTGCGACGGCCAGGTTCTCGTCATCCACGACATCCTCGGGTTGTGCGAGAAGTATTCGCCCAGGTTCGTCAAGAAATTCGCCGATGTCTCCGGGATCATCAGGGAAGGGATCGAATCGTACATCCGCGAGGTGAAGGAAGGGACCTTCCCCGGAGACGAGCATAGTTTTTAAAAGCAGGCCAAGAGCTAAGAGCTTTATTATATGAAAATCATCACTGATATTTCAGAGATGCAGATGCGCTGCGTCGAGGCGCGCAGGCGCGGGCTGCAGATCTCTTTCGTTCCGACCATGGGGTATCTTCACGAAGGCCATCTCTCTCTTCTGCGGGAGGGGCGGCGCCGCGCCGATATCCTGGTTCTTTCGATTTTCGTCAATCCGGCCCAGTTCGGTGTGGGGGAGGATTACGAAAGCTATCCGCGCGACCTGACGCGTGATGCCCAAATGGCCCGCAGCATGGGAGTCGATTTCCTCTTCGCCCCCGAAGCCGCCGCGATGTATCCCAAAGGGTACTCCACCTATGTCGACGTCGAGGGGCTGACGGAGCGCCTCTGCGGAGAGAGCCGACCTGGACATTTTCGCGGTGTGACGACGGTGGTGGCGAAACTCTTCAATATCGTCCAGCCACATTTCGCCTTCTTCGGGCAGAAAGATTTTCAGCAGTTGGCGGTCATCCGTCGCATGAGCGCCGATCTGAACCTTCCGATCGAGATCGTCGGCATGCCCATCGTTCGGGAAAACGACGGGCTCGCGATGAGTTCGCGCAACGTTTATCTCTCGGTCGAGGAGCGGCGCCAGGCCCTGGCCTTGTCGCAGGCGCTCGCCTCCGCTCGCCGGATGGCCCGCGAGGGGGAGAACGATTGCGCCAGAATTCTTGCGGTATTGCGCGCTGCCATTGAGCAGCACAGCGCCGCTCGCATTGATTATCTGAAGATCTGCCATCAAGCGACGCTGCAGGATCAGGACCGGGTCGACGGAGATTCGGTCCTGCTGCTGGCGGTCTTCATCGGCAAGACCCGGCTGCTCGACAATGGTTTCCTTCTTGGAGACCGGTGACCCGTGCCGGTGACCAGTTACCGGTCACCCCTTCGACTGGACGCGACCATGCCCAAAAACAGAGAAACGGCCCGCGCAAACCTGGAAAACCTCTATCGGATCTTCACCGTTCCGGAAGCGCCCGACTCGACCCTCGGGGCGATCGACCAGGCGATTACCGGCGATGTCGCCGGTTTTCTGCAGACCCATATCGTCGCTCTGCAGCGGCAGATCGAGGAGATCGAGGCGGACTTCACTTCATCGCGCATCCCGGAGGAGCCGACCTTCGTCTCCGAGTACACTGACTTCGTCAAGGAAAGACTGGTCGCCCACTCGGTGCACACCGCCTCCCCCGGATTCATCGGGCACATGACCTCGGCGCTCCCCTACTTCATGCTGCCGCTCTCGCGGATCATGACCGCGCTCAATCAGAACCTGGTCAAGGTCGAGACGTCCAAGTCGTTCACCCCGCTGGAGCGCCAGGTGCTGGCCATGCTCCACCGCCTCGTTTACCGGGAGGGGGACTCTTTCTACGATAGATGGATCCACGACAGCCGCAATGCCCTGGGGGCGTTCTGCTCCGGAGGGACCATTGCCAACGTGACCGCCCTGTGGGTGGCGCGAAACCGCCTTTTTGCCCCGTCCGGAACCTTCCGCGGCATCGGGCAGGAGGGGCTCGTCCGCTCTCTCAGGCGCCTCGGCTGCGACGGCATCGCCCTGCTCGTCTCGAAGCGGGGGCACTATTCGCTCGGCAAGGCGGCCGATCTCCTCGGCATCGGACGCGACCACCTGGTGATGGTCGACACCGATGCGAACAACCGCATTGATCTCGGCCGGCTCAAAGAGGAGTGCCGACGGCTTCAGGGAGAGAACATCCGACCGCTGGCGCTCATCGGCATCGCCGGAACGACCGAGACCGGCACCGTCGACCCCTTGGAGGCGATGGCCGATCTGGCCCTCGAGATCGGCTGCCATTTCCACGTCGATGCCGCCTGGGGCGGCCCGACCCTCTTCTCCGAGCGCTACAGCCATCTTCTCAGGGGTATCGAACGCGCCGACTCGGTCACCATCGATGCGCACAAGCAGCTCTACGTGCCGATGGGGGCGGGGATGGTCGTCTTCAAGGATCCCACGGCCGTTTCCGCCATCGAGCATCATGCCGCCTATATCCTGCGCCACGGTTCCAAGGACCTCGGCAGTCATACTCTGGAAGGCTCGCGTCCGGGCAAGGCGATGCTGGTGCATGCCGGTCTCTCGATCATCGGACGCAAAGGGTACGAGCTGCTGATCGACCTCGGGATCGAGCGGGCCAGAACGTTTGCCCGGATGATCGAAAAGCATCCCGATTTCGAGCTGACCAGCACTCCGGAGCTGAATATTCTGACCTACCGTTACTGCCCACCGGCAGTGCGACAGAAGCTGAGCGCGGCGACAGCCGATCAGCGCGCCTGCATCAACGAGGTGCTGGACCAGGTGAATCAGATGCTGCAGAAAGCCCAGCGCGAGGCCGGCAAGACCTTCGTCTCCCGGACCCGCCTGTCGTCGAGCGCCTACGGCGGTCAGCTCATCACCGTCCTGCGCGTCGTGCTCGCAAATCCCCTGACCACCGACGATATTCTCTCGCAGGTCCTTGCCGAGCAGTGTGAGATCGTGCAGCAGTCGGAGATCCGCGCCCTTATCCAGCAGATTGAAACGCTCTGCGTAGAACCCGGCGTCACCCCACACATCACTCATTGCGCCGTAGCTATTTGACTCGGAAAGAACCTGCAGGACATAGTAGTCCCATGGGATCCATGAAAAACGCACGACTTTTCACTGCCCGCTACCTGCTGCCGATGGTTGCAGAGCCCATTGAAGACGGCGCACTGCTCGTCGAGGGGGGGCGGATCGCTGCCTTTGGAGCCCGAAGGGAACTGCAGAGCGCCTCTTCCGGGGCCGAACTCGTCGATTTCGGGGAGGCGATCCTTCTGCCTCCCTTTGCCAATGCTCATACCCACCTCGAACTGACCAATTTCCGGGTCTGGTCCGAGCGGGCGGGTGAGACTTCGCCGCCGGAGTCGTTCGTCGACTGGATTCTGCGTCTCGTCCACATCAAGCGCGGGCTCGCGCCGGCCGAACTGGCGGCCTCCCTTCAGGCTGGCATCGTCCAGTCTCTCCAGGCCGGCACGGGGGCGGTTGGCGATATCCTTTCTCGCCACGAGAGCTACGGCGCATATCGGGGATCACCCCTTCGGGGGCGCGTCTACCTCGAAATCCTCGGCCGAACGCCCGAAATATTTCGACCCAGGTTCCAGCGCGCTCTCGATCTTGCCGCCCGTCAGCCGGCCCAGCACCTCACCGCCGGCCTTTCACCCCATTCCACCTACAGCCTGACATCCGCGTTCCTCGAAGAGGTCTATGCCGTCGCCTGCGACAGAGGGTTTCCGGTAAGTACGCACCTCGCCGAATCACAGGAAGAGGTGCTTCTGGTGTCCGAGGGGAGGGGAGCGTTCGCCGAAAAGCTCTTTCCTGCCGCCGGATGGAAAATTCCCTCTGCAACGCGTTCTTCTCCCGTCGTCTACCTGGCGGAGCGCGGCGGTCTCATCCCCTCGAACCTGCTGGTCCACGGCGTCCATGTCGATCCCGAAGGCATCGAACGCATCGCCCGGAGTCGGGCGACCGTCGTCCTCTGCCCCCGCTCCAATGCTCGGCTCGGCGTCGGCAAGGCGCCCATCCAGCGCTACCTTCGTGCAGGGGTCCCGCTCGCCCTGGGAACCGACAGCATGGCAAGCAGCGACTCCCTGTCGATCTGGGATGAAATCGCCTTTGCACGCCGCTACTTTCCAGGCGAGCTCTCCCCCCGGGATCTGTTGAATATGGCCACATTCGCAGGAGCGCACGCTCTTGGAATGGGAGGCGAAATGGGATTTCTCACCAGGGGGGCCGGCGCCCATTTCCAGGTCCTGACCCCCGCCGCTCTTCCGACCCGTTTCGAACTGGAAGAATTTCTCTGCACTTCCGGTCGTACCGAAGAGATCAGCGCTCTGTTCCTCGATGGACGGGATGTGTTGCAAAGAGCGTAAAAGCTGCCTATAATTTCCCTCCTTTACATCGCCCCCGAAAACTCATATCTGCAATACACTGTTATATTATAATGGAATAGAAAAGACGGCCCTGTGTCTGGCGCGTCGGAAAGGAGGCCCGGGATGATTGAAGAAGTCGGCAATGTGGTCGAACTCAAGGGAAAGCATCTCGCCGTCGTCCACGGCGAAAAGGGGAGCTTCTGCAAGCATTGCGCCTCCATGGAGAACTGCAGGATAGGTGACGACAACCGCTCGATGCTGGTCGAAGCCCACAACCCCATCGGCGCATCGGTCGGAGACCGGGTCAAGATCATCACAAGCTCCAGAAGTTTTCTGCAGTCCTCCTTCATCCTCTATATCGTTCCCCTGCTTGCTCTCGTTCTCGGGGCCATCCTGGGGAATCTCATCGGGCAGCGCCTCGATACACCCCTCGACCCGGATCTGTTTTCGGCGATTTTCGGAACGACTTTCCTCGTCGGCTCATTTTTCGTCATCCGCGTCGGAAGCCGTGCCATCCCCCGGGAGAATTATCTTCCCCGCATCGCCGAAATTCTGCCCGAGGAGGAGGTTTTCGTGAAAGACCTGAAGAAAAATGGGCATTAAGATCATCGCAACGAATAAAAAAGCCTATCACGACTATTTCATCGAAGATGTCTACGAGGCGGGCATCGTTCTGGCCGGCACCGAGGTGAAATCCCTTCGCGACGGCAAGGTCAATCTGAAGGAGGCGTTCTGCCGCATCAAGGACGGCGAAGTGTTCATCAACAACATGAACATCAACCCTTACGTGCACGGCAACCGTGAGAACCCCGCCGATCCGACCCGGATGCGCAAGCTTTTGCTGCACAGGGAAGAGATCGCCAAGCTGATCCGAAAGGTCGACGAGCGCGGCTTCTCGCTGGTGCCGACCAAGATCTACTTCAAGAACAACCGGGCCAAGCTCGAAATCGGGCTGGCGCGGGGGAAAAAGCTCCATGACAAGCGCGAGACCCTCAAGCGCAAGGAAGCCGATCGGGAAGTGGCCAAGGCGATCAAGGACGTGAGGCGTCAGGAGTGAGGAGTGAAATACCCTTTTCCCCTAGGAATATTCGGCCCGTTATGCCATAATGGGCGAACGTAAGGAGCGAAGGATCCTGGTTTTTTGCTCCTCACACCTCACTACCGACTTCGCACGATTTTACGGGGGTGACCTGGTTTCGACGGAGGTTGGAAGCGAAGGTGGCATGCCGGGGACGCCAGTTGGCCTCGTTAAAAAACTGGCACAAACACAAACGCCGACAACGACGTTCGTTACGCACTGGCTGCTTAATTGCAGCCGCGTCTCCTGACTCATCGCCCGTGTGGGGCTTGAGACGTCATTAATGCGGGATAGCAACGGCGCCTGTCCGCGGCGCCGAAGCGAAACTTTAGCGGACTCGCTCGACGGAAATCCTGTCCGTGGGAGTTCCGGCGAGTCAAATCAATATACGGACTAAGCATGTAGAAGCCTTACGTGAAAGACGTTCGGACGCGGGTTCGATTCCCGCCACCTCCACCAGTCTTCGCCCCGCAACCCTGAAGGGTTGCGGGGCTTCGCCTTGGCGTGCCAGCGAGCCAAGCGAACCCGGAACGCCCGCCTCGGATGACCTAATTCTCCTCTTTCTGCTCTGCGAAGCCGACCACTTGACCCCAAGGACACTCCATTCCGCCCCGGAGCGGTTGCGCCTCCGACTGGAGTTGATATAGGTAAATTGCGGTTACAGCGGAAGATTCGAGGGAAGAGATGTCGGAACGCGGACGCATCGATGAAGTGGATGTCTGGCCGACCCTCCCGTTCGCGGAGTGGAAAGACACCTGCGCGACCCTCCACCTCTGGGCTCAGATTATCGGCAAGATCCGGCTCGTGAAGACTCCCTGGGTCAATCACTCCTGGCATGTAGTCTTTTACCTCACCTCCCGTGGTCTCTCCACTTCACCGATTCCTTACGGGAGCCGGACCTTTCAGGTCGACTTCGATTTTCTAGACCACCGCCTTCTGCTCCAGACCAGCGACGGCTCAGTCAGGACCATGTCTCTGACTCCGCGCTCAGTGGCCGATTTCTACCGGAAGGTCTCAGCCATGCTGGTTGAGCTCGATCTGAAGGTCGATATTCACACGACACCTTCCGAACTCCCTGATCCCATTCCCTTCGACCTCGACGAACAGCATGCAGCCTACGATGCTGACTACGCGAACCGGTTCTGGCGCACCCTGGTCCAGGCCGACAGGATATTCAAGGAGTTCCGGGCCCGCTTCATCGGCAAGAGCAGCCCCGTGCATTTTTTCTGGGGTTCTTTCGACCTGGCGGTCACGCGCTTCTCCGGTCGCCGAGCCCCCGAGCACCCGGGTGGCGTACCGCACCTTCCCGATTGGGTCGCCCGGGAGGCTTATTCGCACGAGGTGAGTAGCTGCGGATTCTGGCCGGGAAACGAGCAGTTCCCCGAACCCGCTTTCTATTCCTACGCCTATCCGGAGCCCGAGGGATTCGGCAGCGCCCGGGTGGCCCCGGACGCCGCCTGTTACCACCCGGACCTCAAGGAATTCGTCCTCCCCTATGAGGCCGTTCGGAAGGCGGCATCACCGGATGAGATGCTCCTCGATTTCCTGCAGAGCACCTATGAGGCCGCCGCCGATCTCGGGGGATGGAACCGTAAGGAGTTGGAGCGGGGGCATTGAACAATGATGAAATGCCAGAAGGACGGCAGGGGCAAGGCGGACGACGCGGCCATCTCTCGCCCGAGGAGATGGCCGCGTCGTTTTCGTCAAGGTTTCAGGGAAGCAAAATCGAAGCTGAGAATCTACTCCCGATTCGACCCTCGTCCGTTGCCGATGCCGCGTTTGCTGGCGCGGATGAAGTCGAGCATCTTTTTGACGTCATCGGTGACGTCGAGTTCGCTCTCTACCTTCGCCAGGGCTTCTTTCAAGGGGAGTTCAGCCCGGAAGATGACTTTGAAGGCTTCCTTGATGGCGCGGACGCGGCAGGCGTCGAAGCCGTTGCGCTTGAGACCGACGGCGTTGATGGCGCGGATCCAGCTCAGCCCGTCGTTGATGCAGAAGGGGGGAACGTCCTTGGTGGCGCCGGAGCCGCCGCGCATCATGGCGAACGAGCCGATGCGCACGAACTGGTGAATCATGCAATTGCCGGAAATGATCGCTCGGTCGCCGATCTCGACGTGCCCTGCGAGCAGGCAGCCGTTGACGAGGATGACGTTGTTCCCGACGATGCAGTTGTGCCCGATGTGGCTGTTGACCATGAGGAAATTGTTGTTGCCGACGCTCGTCGTCGTTCCGGCACGATTGCCACGGTGGATCGTCACCCCCTCCCGGATGATGTTGCCGTTGCCGATGACGGTGTAGGCCTCCTCCCCCTTGTAGCCGATGTCCTGCGGTTCATGGCCGACGACCGCGCCCGGGTAAAGACGGTTGTTCTCTCCGAGAGTCGTCCAGCGCGCGACATGGGCGCCGTGATCGATGCGGGTCCCTTTGCCGATGGTGACGTCGGCATCGATGAAGGCGTTGGGGCCGACGACGACGTCGTCGGCTAGGCGGGCCGAGGGGTGGACATAGGCGCTGGGGTGAATTTCGGGCATACGGTCTCCTGCGGATAAAGATCTGAAAAGCGGGTGATGAGAAAAAAACCGTTTCACCGCAAAGGCGCGAAGAGCGCAAAGAAAACCTTCTAAGTTCTGAGGTTCTTCTTTGCGGACTTTGCGCCTTGAGTGAGCGGAGCGAACGGGCGGTGAAAGTCTCCCTCCGTCCCTGTAGATCTGATTGTCAGGGAGAGCCTGATTTATATCACCTCCGCCACTCTCGGAACAAGGGCTTTCTCTTAATCCGCAGCATTGCGCCGCAGGCGCCTCCTGATATTCTTAAATGGTGAAACCACAAGGAAGAGGAGGCGATCATGGCGGAATTGCTGAGGAATTTCATCGGCGGCGAATGGGTGGAGCCCTCCACCGGCGAATACGGCGAAAGCATTAATCCTGCGCGGATCTCCGATGTGGTCGCCCGTTTTCCTCTCTCGGCTCGGGAGGATGTTGATCGGGCCGTCGCCGCTGCGAAAAAGGCCTATGACCCCTGGCGCCTGACGCCCGCCCCGCGGCGGGGGGAGATTCTGTTCAAGGCGGCGGAAGCCCTCCGGGGCCGCAAAGACGAACTCGGCCGGCTCGTCACCCGGGAGATGGGGAAAGTCCTCCCGGAAGGGAAGGGGGACGTGCAGGAGGCGATCGATTTCGCCTACTACATGGCCGGAGAGGGGCGCCGTCTGGTGAGCGAGGTCGTCCCGGCCGAGCTGCCGAACAAGGATGCCAGGTCGATCCGCGTTCCCCACGGGGTCTTCGCCCTCATCACTCCCTGGAATTTTCCTGTCGCCATTCCGGTGTGGAAGGTCTTCACCGCACTGATCTGCGGCAACACCGCTGTCCTCAAACCTTCCTCCGATTCCCCCCTGTGCGCCGTGCGCCTGGTGGAGATTCTCGAAGAAGCCGGCCTTCCTGCGGGCGTTCTGAATCTCGTCATGGGGGAGGGGAGGGCGGTCGGCGAGCCGCTCGCCCTCCATCCTGATGTGGCAGGGATTTCCTTCACCGGTTCCAGCCCTGTCGGTGAGGCGCTCGAACGCAAGGCGGCCGAGCTTCACCGCCCCATCGCCGTGGAGATGGGGGGAAAGAACGCCATCCTCATCATGCCCGACGCCGACCTGGATCTCGCGGTGGAAGGGGTTCTCTGGGGCGGATTCGGCACCTCGGGGCAACGCTGTACCGCCTCGAGCCGAGTCATCGTCCACCAGGATGTGCACGACCGATTTCTCGAGATGCTCCTAGCGGCCATCGCGCCCCTGCGGCTCGGCGACGGCCTGGAGGAGGAGACGAAGATCGGACCAGTCATCAACGAGCCCGCCGTGAAAAAGGTCCTTGAATATATCCGTATCGGCGAGGAGGAGGGGGCGAAGCTGCATACCGGAGGAATGCAGGTAACCGAAGGCGAGCTTGAGCATGGATATTTCATCGCACCGACACTCTTTTCCGAAGTTGAGCCGCAGATGCGCATCGCCCGCGAAGAAATTTTCGGCCCAGTGGTGTCGTTGCTTCGCTGCTCTTCCTTTGAGGAAGGAGTGCAGATCGTCAATGACAGCCATTACGGCCTTTCATCCGCCATTTACACCCGCGACGTCAATCTCAGCGCCCGTGCCGAAAGAGAGCTCGACACCGGCCTGGTCTACATCAACGCCAGCACCATCGGCGCCGAAATTCAGTTGCCTTTCGGAGGCTATCGGCATTCGGGATCGGGGCATCCCGAATGCGGCGGTCGCATGGGAGCTATCGATTTCTACACCCGCATCAAAACCGTCTACCGCGACTTCAGCGGACGCCTCCAGCGGGCGCAGGTGGACGTGTAATAAGGCAATTTTGAATTGTGATTTTTTAAATTTGAATTGTTGGAGCAAAAGCAAATCACCTGGAAATCCAACCTTTCGGCGCCATCAACCACGATCGGCTCTTGTCTGTGCAGCGCTACGGGACGGGGGTTCTTGCCTTTAAATTCAAATCTCTGAATTCAAAAATTCAAATTGCCCTGATTCCTTATTCCCCACTGTAGACAATCTCCATACCTCCTCTACGGCTTTGAGTTTATAAAACTGTTACAGAATTCCCCGTCCTGCCTCCGTCCACCTGCGGTCCCTCCATTCGCATGGCCTAAAATAGCGTTATAGCCAAGGTTCCTTTCTTGGCACTCTCCTTGCTCTATCCGTTGACACGATGTGAAGAAAGGCGCGGTCATTTCAGGAATTCATTCTTCTACGACTGAAGGGGCTGCTTAAAACATTGTTGCAAGGAGGTGGTGGTCGGAAACGAAGGCTAGTTCTGGCGCCCGATGGTCGATGCAAGTGCAATCCAACCCAAAGCACCCACACAGAAGGAGGTAAGTACAGATGCCACATTTCAGAGACGCAAAACGGACCCTCAAGCTCGAAAGGCAGGAATACCCTATCCGGATGCAGCACGCCTATCCTTCAGTCAATATCGGCTGGGGTGCTCACACGATGGTCGGCAACGACGCCAAGGCGCTGGGGATGACCAATGCCCTGATCGTCACCACCGGCCTGAAGGGGACCGGCATTATCGAGGCGATCCAGGGGGTTCTGAAGCACGCAGGGGTGGCTTCCGAGGTGTTCGACAAGGCAACGCCCAACCCCAAAGACTATGAAGTCATGGAAGGGGCCAAGGTCCTGGCCTCCGGAAAATTCGACGGCATCATCAGCATCGGGGGCGGCAGCACCACCGACTGCGCCAAGGCGATCAAGCTCGTCTACAGCCACGACGGACAGGATGTCCGCTCCTTCGAAGGCGCCTTTAAGGCAACGAAGAAGAACAAGATCCCCCAACTCGCCATCAACACCACCTCGGGAACCGGTTCGGAGATTTCGTGCTTCTCGATCATCAACCACACCGAGAAGATGTACAAGATGGCCCTTTTCGATCCCAATTGCACACCGAGCAAGTCGGTCAACGACCCCCTGCTCCACCAGTGCATGCCGAGCGATCTCGCCGCCTACACCGGGATGGACGCCCTGACCCACGCCGTCGAAGCGATCGCATCGCGCCTGTGCGTGCAGTCGGCTTACGGCCCCGGCCTCTGGGCGATCACCGAGATCTTCGCCAACCTGCGTCAGTCTGCGAGCAACCGCAACAACGACAAGGCCATCGAGCAGATGGTCTGGGCCGAGATGGCGGCCGCCTACAGTTTCAACAGCGCCGGTCTCGGCATCGTCCACTCGATGGCCCACGCCATGGGCGGTCTTTACGACTCTCCCCACGGCCTGTGCAACGCCATCGCCCTGGTCGACGTCTGCCGCCTCAATCTGCCGGCGTGCCCCGAGCGCTTCGCCATGATGGCCCGCGCCGCCGGAATCGACACGCGAAATATTTCCGACATCAAGGCCGGCGAGTTGTTCATCGACATGATCCAGGAGCTCAAGGACGATCTCGGGATCACCACCAAATTCGCCGACCTCGGCCTGCAGGAAAAGGACCTCGACGGTCTGGCCAAGTTCGCCGCCGCCGACATCTGCTCCGAAGGTAATCCCGTGGACATCGGCTTCGACAATATGCGCGCCGTCTTCAAGGGCTGCATGTAGTCACCGTAATGTGAGGTAACGATTGCCGGCCCCGGAGAGTTGTTCATTTCCGGGGCCAGCTTTTTTCCGGGTGAGGAGTGAGAAGTAAGGAGACAGCTTTTCTCTTCACCAATAAGGTTTTTCTCCTCACTCCTGACGCCTCACCCATCACGAGGTTTTCATATGACCGAAAACAAAGTCAAAGAACTTCTCCGCTCCGGGGGCTACATTGCCGATGAGGCTATTGCTACGGCGGTTTTCCTGGCACTGCGGATGGAAAAGCCGATCCTGATCGAGGGTCCTCCCGGCGTCGGCAAAACTGGTCTGGCAAAGACTCTCTCGCAAGTCATGGATTTCCCTCTGGTGCGCTTGCAGTGCTATGAAGGGATAGACGAAGGCAAGGCTCTCTATGATTGGGAGTACGGCAAGCAGCTTCTCTATACCCAGATGCTGCGTACGCAGCTAGACAATCAGCTTTGCGGCGCCTCCGACCTGCGGGAGGCCGTCGATCGTCTGGCAAGCGAGGAGAGCCTCTTTTTTTCGAAGAATTTTCTGGTGCAGCGCCCGGTGCTGCGCAGCTTCCTTTCGGAGAAACGGTCCGTGCTGCTGATCGACGAAATCGACCGCTCCGATGACGAATTCGAGGCGCTGCTCCTGGAGTGCCTGAGCGATTTTCAGGTCTCGATTCCCGAACTCGGCGTACTCGAAGCTAACAACAAGCCTCTTGCGATCCTCACCAGCAATGGGACTCGAATGATCTCTGACGCCCTTCGGCGCCGCTGCCTCTATCTCTATATCGATTATCCGGAAATGGAGCGTGAGGTGATGATCGTTCGCGCCCGGTTCCCCGACCTTTGCGATGAACTCGCCCAGCAGATGGTCGGCTTTCTTCGCAAGGTTCGTGAACTCAACCTGCGCAAGCCTCCCAGCGTATCGGAAACCCTCGACTGGGCAGAGGTCCTCTCCATCCTGCACGTGACGAATCTGACGCCGGAGGTGGTCGCCAATACCGTCGGTGTGATCTCCAAGCACCAGGCCGACCTGAAACAGGTGACAGAACTGGCGGCGGCGGAACTGGGTTAGTCGCATGGAAACCGTCATCACGCGTTTTGTGGCTGAACTGAGAAAGGAAGGTCTGCGGGTCTCTCCGGGGGAGAGCCTCGATGCCGTTTGCGCCCTGGCTTACGGCGGGCTTGAAGGGCGCGGCCAGGTGAGCAGTCTGCTGCGTTTGACGCTGGTGAAAAATGTTCATGACATTCCAATCTTCGAGAAAGTGTTCAATCGCTTCTTCAGCGCAGCCCCTGCCGGCATGGGAATTGATCCAGACGATTTGTTGAAAGAAGCGATCATCAGCATGGAAGGGGAGATGCTCGGCACCAATCCTGAGATGATCAACGACAACATGTCGCTGGCGGGGGTCGATGCCGGCCTGAGCCCCAATGATCTGAAGGATCTTCAGAGCCTCAAGGAAACGGATCTGGATCAGCTCGATGGCTCGGAAATCGAGATAAAGCTCAAGGACTACCAGGGGGCGATGGAGGCGCCCAGGCCCTCGATGCGGATGCCGCAAAATCCCGTCACCATGGCGTTCAAGGATTCCGCCGGGCAGAAGCGCGACGTCACCTTCTCCCAGCAGGAACTCGATGCGATGCAGGATGCGGTGACGCGCATGCTCCTGCGTCTGAAGAAGGATATCCGGCGGGTTAAGAACCGCGAGAACCGCGGCAAGATCCACGTGATCCGCACGATTCAGAAGAACTACCGCAACGGCATGGTGCCCTTTCTGCTCGAACTGCGCCGCAAACGCAAGCAGAAGCCGCGTCTCGTCGTTCTGTGCGACGTGAGCTTCTCCGTCAGCCACGCTTCGAAGTTCATGCTCCTTCTGCTGCACACGCTGCACAATCGGATGATGGATGTAAGGAGCTTCATTTTCAACGCGGAACTGGCGGAGATCACCGAAATGCTCTCCAACTCCCCGATCAACGCGATGATGAAGGAGATCGACGGCGGAAAGATCGTCAACCTCGACGACAACAGCGACTACGGAAAGGTCCTGCTGAAATTCAAGGAGAAGTATCTCGAGAACCTGCGCGGCAGACCGGCAGTCATCTTCCTCGGCGATGCCCGCAACAACTACGGGAAGACCAACGACTGGGTGCTTGAACAGGTGAGAGACAAGGCAGGATACATGCTCTGGCTGACGCCTGAAGAGCGCTCGTTGTGGAAGAGGGGCGATTGCGTGATCGAGACTTACGGCGCCTGGTGCGACAGGGTGGAAGTCGTCAAAAGTGTCGAGGAGCTGAACGCGATTGTCGAAGACCTTTTCCGCAGTATCTATCTCGAGGAGGAGCACCGGTCGATGAGATCGGTGAAGAAGGTTGAACAAGAAGAGGCATACGATTACCGCGAGTACTACACGCGCGGTGGCGGGGGGGCGGCGCCTGCCCTTGATCCTGAAGGGCGTACGCACTGGTGACAGGTCGGAGCGGAGTGAGCATGACGAGCAAGGCCAAATGTGAACTACGCGCCCACCAGCGCGAACTCGAATCCAAAATTGAAGAATTGCGCCGCTCACGGCAGGAGTTGGAAGCGTCACGCAACAAATTTGCCTTGCTGTATGATTTTGCCCCCGTGGGCTACTTCACCATCGATCGGCAGGGGATCATCCAGTCGGTAAACCTTTTCGGTGTCCGCCTTCTCGGGATGGAGCGCGAATCGCTGATCGGGCGCAGGTTCGAGGATTGCGTGGCCGACCGGGACCGCTTCCTTTTCGGCAACTATCTTCGAACCGTTTTCCAGTCGGAGGGTAAGGAAACCTGCAGGCTGCAGCTTGCGACCGAGCGTCCCCGGCATGTGCGCATCGAGGCGATGGCGACCGAATCGGGCGAGGAGTGTCTGGCCGTTCTCGTCGACATCACCGAGAAAAACAGGGCTGAAAAGGCGCTGGCCGAGAGCGAGTACAACCTGGCGAAAGCACAGGCCATGACGCATGTGGGTTCATGGAGCTTCAATCCCGCGACGGGCGAGGTGAAGGCTTCTGAAGAACTGCTGCGCATCATGCGGCTGCAACCGGAAGAAACGACCCAGGAAGCTTTCGCTCGGGTGGTCCACCCTGAGGACCACCCGATGGTCATCGACCATCTGCGGATGGGAGTCGAGCACGGCAGGAGTTACGAGATCGAGCACCGTCTCCTGTTTGGCGACGGCACGCTGAAATGGGTCTACACCATCGTCGAGCCGTCGGTCAATACGGCGGGCAAGGTCGTGAAGCTCTACGGCACGACGCAGGACATCACCCAGCGCAAACAGGCCGAAGTCGACCTTCGGAACAAGACGAACGAGCTTCAGACGATCTTCGATTCGATCGGAGACGGCATCACGGTCTACGACAGCAGCGGCCTGATCCAGCATCACAACGCCATCAGCCCCCAGCTCTTTCCCGCCGAGACCCGGTCCGGCAATCCCTGCCATGAGATCTTTCATCCGGAGTGCGCTTCCAAACCGCTGGAGTGTCCCGTCGAGAGAGCTCTCAGGGGAGAGCGGGTCGATTCCTCTCTCGTCGTGCGCGCCGATGGTCACAAGACCCGTTATGTGGATATCACAGCCACCCCCATCAAGGATGCCCTGGGAGAAAAGAACAGGGCTCTCGTCTTTTTCAGGGATGTCTCGGAAAAGCGCCTCCAGGAGATGCACCTGATCCAGACGGAAAAGATGTCGAGCATCGGCGTCCTTGCAACAGGCATTGCACACGAGATCAACAACCCCCTAACCTCCGTGGCCGGTTTTGCCGAAGCGCTTTTGCGCCGTTTTCGCGATGAATCCGCACTGAAGGAGGACCCGCGCCTCGATGTCTTTCCCCATTATCTTGAGGTCATTGTCCGAGAGTCCTATCGCTGCAAGGGGATTATCGGCAATCTGCTCACCTTCGGGCGCAAGTCCGACGGGCTGGCCGTCAAGGTCGACATGAACGCAGTGCTGCTGGAAATTCTCGAGTTGGTCAGATACCAGTCGAACTACAGGCGAATCAGGGTTGTGACAAACCTGGAGAAAAATCTCCCCGGCGTGATGGGGGATCCTTCAGGGCTGCGCCAGGTCTGCATGAATCTGCTGGTAAACGCTCATCAAGCCTTCGAAGGGCCGGGCACGGTGGAAGTGACGTCCAAAAAGATCGACGAGGGAATGATCTCCATCGTCATTCGCGACGACGGGTGCGGCATGGCGCAAAACATTGTCGATCGGATCTGGGAGCCGTTCTTCACGACCAAGGAAGTCGGCAGAGGAGTCGGCCTTGGCCTTGCCATCTCCTACAACATCGTAAAGCGGCACGGAGGGGAGATCCGGCTGGAGAGCAGGGTCGGCGAGGGGTCGGAGTTTACCGTGATGCTGCCGGCCTGCGGGGAATAGGGTCTAGTGCCCCTCGCCAGCCTCCCTTTCCGCAAAATATCGTTCCACCACTTGGCTGTGCATCGGAAACCCGAGCTCGATCGGCGCTTCGATCAGCAAAACTTCCTGCGTCTCTTCCGAGCTGAACGGCTTGAGGACATCTCCGGACTGCTTCGGCGCAAGACCGAAAATGACCAGAGTGTCGTCGAACCCGTTCTGGACATCATAGAGAATGATCCGGCCGGCCTCTACCTCTATTCCAGTTTCTTCGAGGGCTTCGCGCCGCGCCGCTTCCTGCCAGGTTTCCCCGATATCGATGTATCCCCCAGGAAGGGTGAGAGTCCCTTTGCGCGGTTCGGTATTCCTGCGAATGACGACGACGCCCTCGGCGACGGGGAGGATGACGACGGCGACCGGGAGGGGGTTCACGTAGGATATGTTGCCGCACGACCTGCAATGGCGCCGGCCGCGGTCCAAATCGAGGAACATGGTTCCGCAATATGAACAGTGGGAATTCTTTTCGTGCATGCCGGCACTCCGTGCAAAGGGCTCATCGACCGGGCCTGAAGGGGGAATGGCCTGTGGAAGGGATAGCATTTTTTATTCCATTTCGCCGCAAGGAATTTTCCTGAAAATACAGAACATCGGTTTATGGAAACTGGGGAGAATCTCCATGCATGTAGAACAAATCCCCACTGCAGGGAGGAGGGAGAGTGAATGGAGTATTCGCCATTGTCCAATTTCTCCACAAGCTTTGCCGGATCGCTTCCGTTCTTTATCTGCTAACTGTCTAAAACACATAATAAATCAATGTTTGATTCTTGGCACTGCGGTTGCAGTATTGACTTCCCCAAAGAGGGCCTGATCACGGGCCGAACCAACAGACGGAAGGAGATACACATGGAGAACGAAAGACAGATCAACGAGACCTGCGACACCTGCAACGAAGAGCCTCAGATCCTGGAAGAAATCCAGATCGAAGAGCTCGCCATCGACGGCATCTGCGGGGTCTACTGAGATGGCGGCGGCAGGCATCAAGCTGCACCCGGCCTGCCGCGTGAGGCAAGAAGGGTTCGGCCTCCTGTTTTACGATTCCAGGGGGCCGCGCCTTCTCTTCGCCGAAACCGGCAGCCTTCTTCCCGCCGACTTCTTCGGGACGGTCCGTCGCAAAGACGAGTTTCCCGAGGGGCTTTCGGAACGGCAAAAGAACACGTTGCGCAGTTTCCTGGCGCAACTTATAGAAAAGGGTTTTCTCCGTGAGCAACCGATTTGTTGAGGCCGGGCTACGGGCCCCGGTGAACCTGACCTGGGAAGTCACTCTGGCGTGCAATCTCCGATGCGAGCACTGTCTTTCCTCCTCCGGAGAGCCGGCTGAAGGGGAGCTTTCCACGGCAGAGGCGCTTTCACTCGTCGACCAGATGCACAAGGTTGGGGTGTTCCAGATCAATTTCGGCGGCGGGGAGCCCTTCATGCGCACCGACTTCGAAGAGATACTGGATGCCTGCCATGCCCGGGGGATCATGACCTGCATCTCGACCAACGGGACGCTCATCGATGCCGGTCTGGTCGAGAGGCTCTCGCGCACCCGACTTGTCGCCATTCAGGTCAGTCTCGACGGCGCGGAAAAGGCGACCTGCGAAGCGATCCGCGGCGCTGGAACCTATGACGATGCGCTGCGCGCGCTGCGACTTCTTGCGGCAAGCCCGATCCCGACGAGCATCAACACGGTGCTGACCGCACAGAACACCACAGAGGTTCCGGCCCTCTACGATCTGGCTGAAAGGCTTGGAGTTACTCTGCGGGTCAGTCGCTTCCGCCCCTCCGGGCGCGGCAGCGACAACTGGGAAGCCCTGCGCCCTTCGCCTCAGCAGCTCCTCGATTTTTCCAACTGGCTCGAGAGCCGGGGGGACGTGCGCACCGGGGACAGCTTCTTCTCTCTCACGGCCCAGGAGCGCCAGGGGCTGGGGCTCAATCTGTGCGGAGCCGCCAAGCTGACCTGCTGTGTCGGCCCCACGGGGAACGTCTACCCCTGTGCCTTCATGCAACTCGACCAGTTCAAGGCCGGATCTCTGCGTGAAAGGGACTTCCAGGCGATCTGGGACGATTCGGAAATTTTCGCCTCCCTGCGCGGATTGCGCATCCATTCCTGCGAGGACTGCCGGCGCTTCGATCAGTGCCACGGCGGCTGCCCGGCGGTGGCCTATCACCTCAAGAACGACATCGAGGGGGGGGACCCCGAATGTCTGGAGAGGTGCGTGACGTCCATTGCCGAGAAGGCGGCAGCGGCGTGAAACATTGACGTAGGGGCGAACCTTGTGTTCGCCCGGAACTGCGGGCGATCACCCAAGCCAGGGCGATCACAAGGATCGCCCCTACGAACCCACTGTGAATAAGGATTCTCTGCCATGATGTTTCAACACCTGTTCTCCCCCCTGAAGCTCGGCTCGGTCGAGGTGAAGAACCGCATCTCCTTTCAGCCGCACCTGACGAACCTGGCGGTGAAGAATCTACCCAGCGAGCGCCAGATGTACTACTGGGGAGAGCGGGCCAAGGGGGGCGCCGGCCTCATCATCACCGAGGAACTGACCGTCCACCCCACGGACATGGCTTACGAGAAGCTGATCGACGTCTACCATGCGGAGGTGGTCCCCGGCTTCAGGAAGGTCACCGACTACGTCCACCAGTTCGACGCCAAGATCTTCGCCCAGCTCAACCACAACGGCCAGCAGGGGGACGGTTCCATCTCGCGGCTTCCCGTCTGGGCGCCCTCTCCGATCCCCGACGTCCTCTTCCGTGAGACGCCCAAGGAAATGGAGCACGAGGACATCGAGGAAGTGGCGCGCTATTTCGCCCTCAGCGCCGTCCACGTGCGGGAAGGGGGCTTTGACGGGATTGAGCTGCAGTTCGGCCATTCCAGCCTCGCCCGACAGTTTCTCTCCCCTCTGACGAACTTCCGCAGCGACGAGTACGGCGGGAGCCTGGAGAACCGGATGCGGGCCCCCCTCAAGTTCATCTCCGCGGTGCGCAAAGCGGTGGGCGCCGATTTCCCGGTCGGCATCCGCATGTGCGCCGACGAGATGATCCCGGGCGGTCTCGACCTGGCCCAGGTGCAGGAGATCTGTGCTCGCTTCGAGGCGAGCGGCCTCATCGACTTTATGGATCTCTCCATCGCCACCTTCTACAACCTTTACCTGGTGGAAGGCTCCATGCACACCCCCCTGGGGTACACCATTCCCCTGGCGGCCGGCGTTCGCGAAAGACTCAAACTGCCTGTCTTCTGCACCGGGCGTATCAACGACCCGGTCATGGCCGAGAAGGTCCTGGCCGGCGGTCAGGCCGACATGATCGGCATGTGTCGTGCCCTGATCTGCGACCCCTTCCTGCCGAAGAAGGCTCAGGAGGGAAGGCTCGAGGATATCCGCTACTGCATCGCCTGCAACCAGGGGTGCATCGGCCGCATCGGCATGAACAAGTCACTTGGCTGCGTGCAGAATCCGGCTATCGGACGGGAGAAGGAGTGGGGCGAAGGGACGCTGGAGAGGGCGGCCGTGAAGAAGAAGGTGACGGTCGTCGGCGGTGGCCCCGCCGGCATGTGGGCGGCAAAGATGGCTGGCCGCCGCGGCCACGACGTCACCCTGTACGACCGTAACGAAACCCTCGGCGGACAGGTCCGCACCGCCATGAAGGGGACCGGCCGCGACGAGTTCGGAGTCATCATCCGCAACGAGAAGGAGCAGGTGGACAAGGCCGGGGTGAGGGTGAAGCTCGGGGCCGAGGTGACTGCAGGGCAGGTCCTGGCCGACAAGCCCGAAGTCGTCATTGTCGCCACCGGAAGCGTCCCCAAGGAGCACCCGGTCGGCGGGGCCGACGGCCCATCGGTCTACAACGTTTGGCAGGTGCTCGACGGCAAGCCCGAACTGGGCCAGAAAGTCTGCCTTATCGACTACGACGGCCATCACAGGGCCACCGCCACCGCCGAGTTTCTCGCCGACCAGGGGAAGACGGTGCACATGATCACCTCCAGCCTCTTTATCGGCGCCGAGCTCGGACCGACCCAGGACCTTTACCTGACCCGTCAGCGCCTCCTGCAGAAGGGGACGACGTTCACTCCCGACATCGCAGTGATGGAGATCGGCGGCGAGACCGGCGCAAAGACCGTCAAGGGATTCAACGTCTACTCCAACGTCTGGGAGGAGTGGGGACCCTTCGATTCCATCGTCCTGGCCATGGGGCAGAGGGTGGAGGAGGCCCTCTATAAGGAGCTGAAAGGGAAGGTCAAGGAGCTCTACCGCATCGGCGACTCGGTTGCCCCCCGCAAGGTCGACATGGCCATCTGGGAAGGGCATCGGGTAGGGAGGGAGATCTGATGCCCGCGACGATTTCTCCCGAGACGCACCCTACCATCCTTGCGTTTGTCGATCTGCCGGAAGGCGGACTCGACGATGCCGGCAAAGGGATCCTCTCCGAGGCCTCCCGCCTTGCCGGGGCGCTGCAGAGAGGATGGGGAGCGATCTGCTTCGGCGACGCTGCCGACCTGATTTTTTCGGAGTTCGCCCCCTACGGCGCCTCTGCCGTGACGGTGATCGAAAGCGATGTCGCCGATTTCCTCGAGGTCCAGGGGAAGCTCTTGGCCGCGGCGGTTCGCGATCTTGGCGCCAAGGTCCTCCTTCTTCCTCACAACGACCTCGGGGCCGCCCTGGCTCCGCTGGTCGCCGCCGAGATTCAAGGGGGGATCGTGACCGAAGCGATCGCATTCGAGCGATGGGAAGAGGGGCTCAAGATCCGGCGTCCGGCCCTTGGCCGGCAGGTCGCCGAGGCCAGGGTGTGGGATGGGAGCGTCCCCCTGGTCCTGACGATGGATACAAGGGTGATCAGCGCTGTCGTTCTTCCGTCGATGCACCGCAGAGAGCCCGTAGTGAGCGTCTGGAGTCCCGAGGTTCTTCCCGGCGCTGCCCCGACCCGCATCGTCGAACGCATCCCCCCCGATCCCCAGACGGTGGATGTCTCCGAGGCCGAAGTCATCTTCGCCGCGGGTCTCGGATGCAATCGTCAATCTTTTGAACAACTCCAGGAACTGGCCCGCCTTCTCAACGTCTCTCTGGGCGTGACCCGCCCGGTGTACGACCTCGGCTGGACCGGTTTCGAGCGGATGGTCGGACAGACCGGCCGCTCGGTTGCCCCGCGCTTTTACCTCGCCCTCGGGATCTCCGGCTCGATGCATCATCTGGGGGGGATCAAGGATTCGAAGAAGATCGTCGCGGTGAACATCGATCCCAAGGTTCCGATCTTCCCCAATGCGGACGAGGGGTTCGTGGCCGATGTCAGTGAAGTCCTGCCGCTGCTGCTCAAGCGGGTCAAGTCGGTCATGGGAGGTGCCGCATGAAGAAAAACTTTGACGCCATCGTCGTCGGCGCCGGTCCGGCCGGCTCCTCGGCGGCGCTGACCATGGCCAAGGCCGGGCTCGACGTCGCCCTCCTCGAGAGGGGCGCCTTCCCGGGCGAAAAGAACATGTTCGGAGGAGTTCTTCACCGCCTGACGGCGCTTGAAGAGTTCTTCCCCGATTTCTGGGATCAGGCCCCCCTGGAGCGTCACATCGTCAAGAAGGGGCTGACCTTCATGACCGGTGAGGCGACCTTCAACGTCAACTTCGACACCCAGGCGAGCGACCGCACCCCCTACAACGGCTACACCGTCCATCGCCCAAGGTTCGACCGCTGGCTCGCCGAAGAGGCGCAGAAAGCCGGTGCGACCCTCATCACCCGCACCACCGTCGACGACGTCATCCGGGAAGGGGGGAAGATCACCGGCGTGACGACCCTTCGCGACGGCGGAGCGCTCAAGGCCCCGATTGTGATCGCCGCCGACGGCGTTCTTTCCCTCACCGCCGAGAAGGCGGGCCTCCGTCGTCCCAAATTCGATCGTTCACACATGGCGATCGGAGTCAAGGCCTTGATCGAGATGCCCAAAGAGACGATCGACGAGCGCTTCGGACTGGTGCGCGACCAGGGGGCCTCCACAGAAATCGTCGGCTGCACCGAAGGGGTTCGAGGCGGCGCCTTTCTCTACACCAACTACGACGCCCTCTCTCTCGGCCTCGTCCTGCATCTGGGGAGCCTCGCCGATAGCGGCAAAACCCCCTACGACCTGCTCAACCGTTTCATGGCCCAGCCTCAGATGGCCAAACTCCTCAGGGGGGGGCGGCTTCTGGAATACTCCGCGCATCTCGTCCCGGAGGGGGGATACGAGATGATGCCCGAACTCGTCGGCGACGGAATCATGGTAGCGGGCGACGCCGCGGCCATGTGCATCGTCACCGGGCTCAACCTGGAGGGGATCAACCTGGCGGCCCAGTCGGGGGTCCTTGCCGGCAAGGCGGCGCTGGAGGCTCACAACAGCCGCGACTTCACCAAATCGGGACTCTCGATCTACCGGCGGATGCTGGAGGAGAGCTTCGTCCTGAAGGATCTCAAGCTCTACAAGCGCGCACCGCACATGCTCCATAACGATCGCATCTACACCAGCTATCCAGAACTGGTCTGCGGCATCATGGACGAGATCTACCGCATCGACGGCAACCCCAAAAGCACGATGACCCAACTGCTGATGCGCGCCGTCAAAGAAAAGGTCGGGCTCAAGAACGCGCTGGCCGACGTCTACTCGGGATGGAGATCGCTATGAATATCGACGAAATTTTCGACTATACCAGCTTCAACATCGATCGCGAGGCGCACATCGTTCTCGACCCCGCGATCTGCGTCCGCTGCGACCAGCGGGCCTGCACCAACTCCTGCCCGGCGCGCTGCTACACCTGGTCGGAGGAGGAGAAGAAGATGACCTTCGTGTACGACGGCTGCCTCGAATGCGGCACCTGCTATGTCGTCTGCCGCCCGGGAGCGTTCAAGCTCTGGCGCTATCCCCGGGGGGGGTTCGGGGTGTCGTTCAGGATGACCTGAGAAAGCAATTTTGAGGTTTATTATGTCCAATTCCAAACTCAACATACTCGTCCTGCTCCGTGAAGTCTGCGACCCCCGCACCCCCGTGCGTCTGATGGAAAAGGGTGCGGGAATTCGCGACAAGGAGGTGCGGCGGATCCCCAACCCTGCGGACCTCGGCGCGCTGGAGCAGGCGCTTGGCTTCCGCGATGCGGGGAGCGCTCAGGTGACGGTCGTGGCGGTGGGTCCGAAGCGTCTCGACGATTCCCTGCGCCTCGCCCTGTCGATGGGGGCGGACCGTGTCATCCGCATCTGGGACGGGGGTCTGAAGGGGGGCGACGCGGTGGCCGAGGCCAGGGTCCTCTCCCGGGCGATCGAAATCCTCAAGCCCGATCTCTTCTTCTGCGGCAATCGCCTCCTCGACCGGGGCAGCGACCCCGCTCCTGCCGTCGCTGCGGCCGCCAGAGGGATCCCCTACGTGACGGCGGCCCTTTCCCTCGCCCGTTTCGAGGGGGGACTCGAGATTTTGCGCAAGGGAGACAAGGGCGCCCGGCTCAAGGTCGCGACTTCAATCCCCTGCGCGGTCTTCTTCGAGGACGGTCTTCGCGATCCTCGCTATCCAAGTCAGGATGCGCTCATGCGCTCTGTCGAGGGAAAGGTGGAGTCGTGGGGGCTACCGGAACTCGGTCTTCCCTTCTGGGAGCTCGGGGGAACAGGGGCTTTGCTTCAAGAGGCCGAGTACGGCTTGCCCCGTCCGAACCCGCTGCGGGTGACGACCCCGGATGCGAATCTTCCCGCCTATGAACGGATTCTGGCGCTTCTCTCCGGCGGCATCAAGGCCCGGGAAGGGAAGATGCACACCGGTTCGGTTGAAGACGTCGCAGACGGGCTTTTCAGGATCATCAAGGCCGAAGGCCTTCTCCCGGAGACGCAGGGATGACTTACGCTCTCGCCTCCGACATCAGCATCCGCGAGTCGGCCGAGGGGACCTTTCTCGTGGCGCCCCGTCCTCTGCGCATGGTGCGACTCAACGGAGCGCTCCTCTCGCTGGTGAGGCAGATGGCGGAGGCTCCTCTCTCTCCGGCTTCCGAGGGGGCGGCCCGTGCCCTGGAGGAGTTGGCCAAACGCGGATTTCTGCAGCGGATCGGGGCGGTTGAACAGACTTCCGCGGACCTGCCGAGGGTTAGCGTCGTGATCCCTGTTAAGGACCGGGAAGAGGAGCTGCGCGAGTGCCTCACCTCCCTCTCCTTGATCGATTATCCTGCGGAGCTGCTGGAAGTGATCGTCGTCGACGACGGCAGCAGCGACGGCAGCGCCGACGTCGCCCGCGCTTTCGGGGCCACGGTCCTGCCCTCCGGTGGGCGTGGGAGGGGGCCGGCCGCGGCCCGCAACCGCGGCGCCGAAGCGGCGACAGGCGAGATTCTCGCCTTCATCGATTCAGACTGCACCGCCTCGGTCCCCTGGCTGAGGGAGCTGATCGACGTCTTTGCCGATCCCGAGGTGGCGGCGATCGGCGGACTGGTGGACGGCATGTACCGCTCCTCGGCTCTCGACCGCTACGAAGCGGTCATGTCGAGTCTCAGCCTCGGCAAGCACGAACGCTCCGGGCAGGGGGGGGACGACACCTTCTACCTGCCAAGCTGCAACCTGCTGGTGCGTCGCGACGCGTTCAGACGGGTCGGCGGATTCCGCTCGGAGATGCACGTCGGCGAAGACGTCGACCTGACCTGGCGTCTGCGCGACGGCGGCTTTCGTATCATCTATCGCCCGAAGGGACGAGTCTGGCATGCTCACCGCAGCTATCTTCCGGCTTTTCTGAAGCGGCGCTTCGAATACGGCACCTCGGAGGGGCTCCTGCAGGCCCTCCACCCCGAACGGCGCAAGAAGATGGCATTCCCGCCGCTGCTTTGCGGCGTCCTGGCCTGTTGCGTCGTCGGCCTCCTCGCAGGGGGACTGAGCTGGTTTCTCGGTGCGGCGATCCTTCTGGCTGCCGACGCGGTCGTCATCCGGTCGGAATCGAAAAGGCCGGGCTTTTCCCTCGGCTTTCTGCAGGTGATCGCATCTCGTGTTCGAACATTCGCGAGTCTCGTCTATTACCTAGGTTTCCATCTGGTACGCTATTACGGTGTACCGCTGATTGCTCTTGCACTGACATGGCCGGCCGCGTGGCCCGTACTCCTTATCGTTGTGCTGTGGCCTGCCGCCGTGGATTGGTACGTGCGCCGTCCCGATCTGAATCCCGCCGTATTTCTGTTTTTCTATCTTTCGGAGCACCTCGCGTACGGAAGCGGCGTCTTTCGCGGTTGCATGGCCCAGAGGACCTTCGCCAGCTACAGACTTCAATTTCAAAGGCGCATGCCCCTTGTTTTCTGAAAGGACATGTTCACATCTCCGAGCCTGAGCGCCTAAAAGAGATCATCTCTCATGGCGCCCGGCCACCGGGTTCGACGGGAAACGGTCGAGCCTCCCTGGGGAAAGGAGATTTTTCTATCCACTACTGGATGAAAGGAAAAGGAGAAGCAATGGACAAGATTCTCAGAATCGACATGGGCGCCCAGGGCGGCCCGAAGATGACGACCGAACCGGTCGGCGAGTACCTCGGACTGGGGGGCAGAGCGACGACCTCCCTCATCGTCAACAAGGAAGTGCACCCGCTCGCCCATCCCCTTGGGGCGGAAAACAAGCTCGTCATCTCCCCGGGGATGCTGAGCGGCTCCACCGGCGCCATGACGGGCCGCCTCTCGGTCGGCTGCAAGAGCCCCCTGACCGGCACCATCAAGGAGTCCAATGCAGGCGGGCAGGCCGCCCAGGTGCTTGCGCGCCTCGGCTATGCAGCGATTATCCTTGAAGGCAAGCCCGAAGGGGACGAGCTCTACAAGATCTTCATCAACAAGGACGGCGTGAAGATCTCCGTCGACAACAGCCTGAAGCTCCTCGACAACTATCCCCTGGTCGAGAAGCTGCGCGGCGAGTACGGCGACAAGCCTGCCTACGTCACCATCGGTTCGGCCGGTGAGCGTCAGCTTCTTGCCGCTTCCATCGCCTGCACCGACCCCGAGCTTCGCCCCACCCGGCACTGCGGCCGCGGCGGCGTCGGCGCCGTCATGGGTTCCAAGAAGGTCAAGGCGATCATCCTCGATGACAGCGGCCTGAAGCACCGTACCCCCGTGAATCCCGAGAAGTACCGCGACGCCAACCGCAAGTTCGTCGAAGGGCTGCGCAAGCACCCCGTCACCGGCGAAGGGCTCCCCGCTTACGGCACCAACGTCCTCACGAACGTTCTCAACGAGGCCGGCGGCTATCCGACCTACAACTTCAAGACCGGTGTCTTCCCCAACGGCGCCAAGATCAGCGGCGAGGCCCAGGCCGAGCTGGAGGTCAAGCGCGGCGGCAGCGCCACCCACGGCTGCCACCGCGGCTGCGTCATCCAGTGCTCCGGGATCTTCAACGACGCCGAAGGCAACTACGTCACCAAGCAGCCCGAGTATGAGACCGTCTGGTCGCACGGCGGCAACTGCGGCATCGATGATCTCGACGTCATCGCCCGCCTTGATTATATGGACGACAACATCGGTGTCGACACCATCGAGATGGGAGCGACCATCGGCGTTGCCATGGACGCAGGCCTGGCCGAGTTCGGTGATGGCGCAGCCGCCATTCGCCTCGTGGAAGAGGTCGCCAAGGGAACGCCCCTCGGGCGCATCCTCGGGTGCGGGGCCGAGATTACCGGCAAGGTCTTCGGCGTCGAGAAGGTGCCCGTCGTCAAGGGGCAGGCGATCCCCGCCTACGACCCCCGCCCCATCCAGGGAATAGGCGTCACCTACGCCACCAGCACTCAGGGCGCCGACCACACCGCCGGCTACGCCATCGCCACCAACATCCTGAAGGTCGGCGGGGATGTCGATCCTCTCAAGACCGAGGGACAGGTAGCCCTCTCGCGCGATCTGCAGATCGCCACGGCCGCCATCGACTCCACGGGCATGTGCCTCTTCATCGCCTTCGCGATCATGGATCAGCCCGAAACGTTCCAGGCTCTGCTCGACATGCTCAATGCTTTCTACGGTACCAACCTCACCGGCGACGATGTCGTGGCCCTCGGGAAGAAGGTCCTCTCGGCAGAGCGCGACTTCAACAAGCGGGCCGGCTTCACCGCTCAGCACGACCGCCTGCCGCGCTTCTTCTACACCGACCCGATCGCACCGCACAACCAGACATTCTCCGTCAGCGATGAGGAGATGGATCAGGTCTTCAACTGGTAATCCGCTGAAAAAGGGGGGAGGAGTCCGATGGGCTTCTCCCCCTTTTTCTGCGAGGAGTCAGGAGTTGGAGCCAGGAGTTAAAAACCGGCACACATCTTGACCCCCTGCATCTCCTTGATCTCTGTGAATTTGATTGATTTCCGATCATTGGGGATCTCGAGAGAAGGAGGAAAATGAGTCAGGCATGCAGCACTCTTCAGCTCTTTCTGCATCGGGAACAGGTCCGCGCCTTCTCTGCGATAGTGCAGCAAGGTTTTTCCTTTCGCGTGGAGGCGGGGTCGACGCTGGAGGATCTTCTCTGTCGGCAACTGCGTCTCGATCCCGACTTCGTCAGGGGGCGGATTACCACGATCTTCCTCGACTACAAACCGGTCGACGACATTAAGACTGCCGTGCTGCGCGACGGCTCGACCCTTGCCCTCTCAGGAGCAATGCCGGGGCTGGTTGGGGCTACCATGCGGCGCGGGGGATTCTACTCCGCTATGCGTGGAGGCATTTCCCACGGTGAGGAGAGCGCCGTCCCTTCGGGAGAGGGGGAGATCAAAGTCAAGCTCTTCAATCTGATGATGGAAGAGCTCGGGCCGATTTTTCTTCTGAAGGGGATCGTGCTGCCGTTATCGGAAATGAAAGATTTTCTCGCCCGTCAGGACCCCGCGTTCTGGAAAGGATGCTCGGAGTCGACTCTTGACGGGCGGCCCGTTTTGCCGGAAGCTTTAATAAAGGGGGAGGGCATCCCGCAGGCCGGAGAACGAGTCCGGCTCTGCGTCGTTTTCGAGGAGCTGAAATCATGAGGGTGACCGTCAAGCTTTTTGCCACATTCCGCAACAATCGGTTCGAGATCGAGGACAGGGAGTGCCCGGAAGGGACAATGGTAGGGGAAATCGTCGACGGACTCGGCATCTCGAGGCACGAACTGGGGATCATCCTCGTAAACAGCCGACATGTCAGTGTCGAACACGCTCTGAGCGAAGGGGATACCCTGGCGCTCTTTCCGCTCGTCGGGGGAGGGTGAGTTGGAAGAGGTCCGGGCTTTCCTGGCAAAAAGGGCCGAGGGGGACCTGATTTCGTGGGCGGTACAGACGGCCGCCGCCAGGGAGTTCAGAAGGAGCTTCGCCGAAATCGAGGAGGTCATTCTGGAGGCGGGACTTTTACCCGCACGTTACCAGCGAAACCGGCAGATGCTTTCGATCGAGCAGCAGCTCCGGCTCTTTCGCAGCCGCGTGGCCGTGGTCGGCTGCGGGGGCCTCGGGGGGTATGTCCTCGAGGAATTGGCACGGCTGGGGGTCGGACAGATCGTCGGCATCGATCCCGACACGTTCGAGGAGCACAATCTTAACCGTCAGATCCTTTCATCACCGCAGAGGCTCGCTCAGGCAAAGGTCGAATCGGCGGCTGCGCGGATCGCAGAGATCAATCCCGCGGTCATTTTTCATCCTGTGTGCGAGGCGTTCTCCAGCGAAAACGGGGCCGAACTATTCACCGGTGCATCCGTCGTCGTCGATGCCCTCGACAGCATCCCCGTGCGTCTCGAACTCGAAGAGGTCTGCGCATTTCTCGGCCTGCCCCTGGTGCACGGCGCCATTGCCGGATGGTACGGGCATATCGCCTCGGTCTTTCCGGGGGACGGCGCGGTGCGGCGCATCTACAATCACTGGAAAGAAGGGAAAGGGGCCGAGCAGAGGCTCGGCAATCCCTCCTTTACTCCGGCCGTCGTCGCCAGTCTCCAGGTGGCCGAGGTCTCCAAAATTCTCGTAGGCGAAGGGGCGCCCCTGCGCGGTCGCATGCTCTCCATCGACCTTCTGCATATGGAGGTGGTTGAGGTGCCGTTGTAAGAAATTTTGCCGCCTGGTAAATGGAGCAAGCGCAGCAGGCCTTTTGGTCGCCGCCGCCCCTGAAACCGAGCTCGAACCCGGACGACTTGCCAGGAGTCATGAGCCAGGCGCCTTAATTCAAAATTCAACATTCAACATTCAAAATTGCTATTATCCCTTCTTGCCCTCAACCATTGTACGAGAGTATAAAGGAGCGTCCATCCACGGGAGGTTCCTTCATGCGTTCCATCGTCCTCGCTTCGACCAGCCCCTACCGCAAGCAACTCCTCCAGCAGTTGCAGATCCCTTTTGTCACCGCTTCTCCGGTCTTCGAGGAGAGAATCGACCAGGGGGTTGCGCCTTCGCTTCTGGTCAAGCATCTCGCCTACCACAAAGCCGAATCTCTTCGGAAGTATTTTCCCGATGCGCTCATCATCGGCGCGGATCAGGTTTTCGTAGACTATCGTGGTCGCATCCTGGGCAAGCCCCTGACCCCTGAAAAGGCCTTTGAACAACTGCGGGCGATGGCAGGCAGAACCCACACCTTCTATACGGGAGTGGCCCTTATCGACGCCGCCACCGGCGAATCATTTTCGGACTGCGTCCCCTTCACTGTCACGCTGCGTTCACTCACCGACGCCGAAATCCGTTCCTATGTGGAGCGGGAAAACCCCGTCGACTGCGCCGGATCGTTCAAGATCGAGGGGCTCGGGATCGCCCTCATGCAGGGGATGCAGGGGAGCGATTACACCAGCCTCATCGGTCTGCCGCTCATCCGGCTGACCGAGTTCCTGCGGCATTGCGGGGTTGAGGTGCTGGGTTCAGGGATGAAGGATGAAAGATGAAAATTCCATGAGTCCCATAGCGTCCATTCGGCTCAAGAAATGACCCCCGGACCCAAAATGCTTTCCATTTCCGCCGCTTATCCTTAATCCGGATTTCTTGACCTTCTGTTCTGCTCAGTGGTATCATCCGCCGATATTTTACTGTGATTAAAATTCAGCCTGGAGCCCATCGCTCTGGCGCCTCGAGCCTGCTTTTATATGGAACACTCCGATTTTGTTCATCTGCATCTGCACAGCCAATACAGCCTTCTCGACGGCGCCATAAAGATAGGCGACCTGGTCAAGCGCGCCAAAGAGTTCAAGATGCCCGCTCTGGCCGTGACCGATCACGGCAGCATGTTCGGCGCTCTCGAATTCTATCTCAAGGCGCGCGAGGGGGGGGTCAAGCCGATCATCGGCTGCGAAGTCTATGTTGCCCCCGGGTCGCGTTTCGAAAAAGCGAACGCCCGGGGCTCTTCCGAAGCGTCCTATCACTTCATTCTCCTGTGCCAGAACCTGACCGGGTACCGCAACCTTTGTCATCTCGTCTCTGCCGCTTACCGGGAGGGGTTCTATTACAAGCCCCGAATCGACTGGAACCTGCTGCGCGAGCGTAACGAAGGGCTCATCGCCCTGACCGCCTGCCTCGGCGGCGAGGTCCCGACCCTGATCACCCTCGGCAGGCACGATGAAGCGGCCCAGCGGGCGAAGGAGATGTCGGAGATTTTCGACGACGGCCGCTTTTTCCTTGAACTTCAGGAGAACTTCCTCCCGGAGCAGGAGCCGGTCAACAAGGGTCTCATCGAGATCGCCCGGGCCTGTGATCTGCCTCTGGTGGCGACCAACGACTGCCATTATCTTACCCGCGAGGACGCCTACGCTCACGAAGTCCTGCTGTGCATTCAGACCGGCAAGACGATGGACGACCCGAACCGGATGCGGTTTTCGAACAATGAGTTCTACGTCAAGTCGCCGCAGGAGATGAAGGATCTCTTCGTTCACGTCCCGGAGGCGATCTCCAACACCATCGCCATCGCCGAGCGCTGCAATCTCGAACTCGATTTGAAGACATACCACTTCCCCGAGTACGAGAAACCGCCGGAGAAGACCCTTGACGACGTCCTGAAGGAGATGAGCCTCGAAGGGCTGGAGATGCGCCTGGCCGACATCCGCAAGAAGCGCCCGGACTTCTCCGCTGAAGAAGAGGCCATCTACCGCGAGCGCCTCGTGACGGAACTCGGTTGCATCAAGCAGATGGGTTTTCCTGGTTATTTCGTCATCGTCTCGGATTTCATCAACTGGGCCAAGGACCACGACATTCCAGTCGGCCCCGGGCGCGGATCCGCAGCGGGGTCGCTCGTCGCCTACGCCATCCGCATCACCGATATCGACCCGATGCCGTACAACCTCCTCTTCGAGCGTTTCCTCAACCCAGAGCGCGTCTCGATGCCCGATATCGACGTCGACTTCTGCATCTACGGCCGCGAAAAAGTCATCGACTACGTACGCGAGAAGTACGGGGTCGAAAACGTGGCGCAGATCATCACCTTCGGCACCATGCAGGCCAAAGGGGTCATCCGCGACGTCGGGCGCGCCCTTGGGATGAGCTTCGCCGATACGGACAAGGTCGCCAAGCTGATTCCGGGGGTTCTGAACATCACCCTGCAGGCGGCGATGCAGCAGGAGCCGAAGCTGCGGGAGCTTGCCGAAAAGGATCCCAAAGGGAAGGAACTGATCAAGATCGCCCTTTGTCTGGAGGGGCTCACCCGCCATGCCTCGACCCATGCGGCCGGGGTGGTCGTGACGCCGAAGCCGCTTCCCGAGTACCTCCCCCTCTATACCGACCCCAAGTCGGGGGGGCAGGTCACGCAGTTCGCCATGAGCTACGTGGAGAAGATCGGCCTCGTCAAGTTCGACTTCCTGGGGCTAAAAACCCTCACCGTCATCGACAACGCGGTGCGTCTCATCCGGGCCGGAAAAACGCCTCATTTTGACTTGAACCTCGTCACCGATGACGATCCGGCGGCCTACCGGCTTCTCTCCGCAGGAGAAACCACCGGGGTTTTCCAGCTCGAATCGTCGGGGATGAAAGAGCTTCTGGTCAAGCTCAAGCCCTCGTGCTTCGAGGACATCATCGCCATCTGCGCCCTCTATCGCCCCGGTCCCCTCGGCTCGGGGATGGTCGACGACTTTATCCTGCGCAAGCATGGAAAGAAGGCGATCACCTATGACTTCCCGCAGCTCGAACCGATCCTGAAAGACACCTACGGCGTCATCGTCTACCAGGAGCAGGTCATGCAGATCGCCCAGGTCCTCGGAGGCTACAGCCTCGGAGGCGCCGACCTTCTTCGCCGCGCCATGGGGAAGAAGAAGGCCGAGGAGATGGAGAAACAGAAGGAGATTTTCCTCGAGGGCGCCAAAAAGAACAAACTGGACCTGAAGAAAGCCGAGGCCGTCTTCGATCTGATGGCCAAGTTCGCCGAGTACGGCTTCAACAAGTCGCACTCGGCTGCCTATGCCCTGATCGCCTACCAGACCGCTTATCTCAAGGCCCACTATCCCGTGGAGTTCATGGCGGCCCTGCTCACCGAGGACATGGAGAACACCGACAAGGTGATCAAGAACATCTCCGAGGTGCGCTCCATGGGGATCGAGGTGCTCCCCCCCGACATCAACGCCTCGGACCGCTTCTTCACCGTTCATGATAAATCGATCCGCTTCGGTCTCGGCGCCGTCAAAGGGGTTGGATCGGCGGCTCTCGAATCGATCCTCGAGGTGCGCAAGGAGTCTCCGTTTACCTCGCTGCACGATTTCTGCGAGCGGGTCGACCTGCGCAAGGTCAACAAGAAAGTCGTCGAAGCTCTCATCAAATGCGGCGCCTTCGATTCGCTCAAGGGTCGACGGGCGCAGTTCATGCACGTGCTCGAAGACGCCATGGAACTCGGGCAGAAGGTACAGCGCGAAAGGCAGATGGGGCAGGAATCGCTCTTCGGAGTGGAGGAGGTCATCTCCGTGAACGGGAACGGCTACGGCAAGCTCCCCGATATGGAGGAATGGCCGGAAAAGATCCTCCTCGGTTTCGAGAAGGAGGCCCTCGGCTTCTACATTACCGGCCACCCCCTCGACCGGCACGCCGACACCATCCGCCGCTTCGCTACCTGCGACACCGCCGGTCTGTCCGAGAGGACGGACAAGGAGGAGGTGAAGATCTGCGGCATCGTGGCGGGGATGAAGGAACTTGCTACCAAGAAGGGAGACCGGATGGCCTTCGTCACCCTGGAGGATCTCTCCGGCTTCGTCGAGATGGTTGTCTTTCCCGAGACGTACCAGGCAAGCGCCGAACTGCTCAAAAGCGACGAGCCTCTCCTGGTCACCGGCACTCTCGATGTGGGGGAAGAGACCTGCAAGCTGATGGCGAACGAGATCGTTTCGCTGCGCGAGGTCAAGGAGCGCCTGACCAGGCGCGTTCATTTCCGTATCTCGACCCCCGGGCTCGAGGAAGCGCAGCTTCGCTCCCTGAGGGCGGTGATGGACCGTCATCGCGGCGCCTGCGAGGCGCTGCTCCATTTGACGATTCCCAACCGCAGCGAAACGCTTATCGCCCTCCCCGAGACCCTCAAGGTCGCGGCGACGGACGAAATCATAGACGACAGCAAGAAAATATTCGGATATGACGTGGTGACGTTTGAATAAAGCAGGCACGAGGCAATAGGCACGAGGCAACAGGGTAAACCAGCCTATCGCCCATGGCCCATTGCCTATCGCCTCATAAAAAGGAGTCCTAAATGCAATTCTTTCTCGACTTTGAAAAACCGATCGCTGAACTCGAGCAGAAGATCCGGGAACTGCGGCAGTATTCAACCGACAATGTTGATTTTTCCGGGGATATACGCAAGCTGGAGAAGAAGGTCGAAAAGCTGCGCGAGGATATCTTCTCCAACCTTTCGCGCTGGCAGCGCACCCAGCTTGCCCGTCACATCAACCGTCCTTTCACCCTCGATTTTGTGAGGGAGATCTTCACCGACTGGGTCGAAGTGCACGGCGACCGCAATTTCCGGGACGATCCGGCCATCGTCTGCGGCTTTGCCCGTCTCGACGGTGAGCCGTGCTGCATTATCGGTCATCAGAAGGGGAGGGACACCAAGGAGAAGGTCTACCGAAACTTCGGCATGCCCAATCCCGAAGGGTACCGCAAGGCCCTGCGGGTGATGCAGATGGCCGAACAGTTCGGTCTTCCGATCTTCACCTTCGTCGACACTCCCGGGGCTTTTCCCGGCATCGGCGCCGAGGAGAGGGGACAGGCCGAAGCCATCGCCCGCAACCTTCGCGAAATGGCTGCCCTGAGTGTTCCGATCATCGTTACCATTACAGGCGAAGGGGGCTCGGGGGGCGCCCTGGCCATCGCCGTCGGCAACCGTGTTCTGATGATGGAATACTCGGTCTATGCCGTCATCTCCCCCGAAGGGTGCGCCGCCATCCTCTGGAGCGACGGCACCAAGGGGTCGATCGCTGCCGATGCCCTCAAACTGACCGCGTCGGACATTGCTTCACTGGGATGCGTTATCGACGACGTCGTCCCCGAGCCGGTGGGGGGAGCGCACAACGACCACGCCGAAGCGGCGCGCAACCTCAAGAAGTATTTGAAAAAGAATCTTTATGAACTCAAGCAGCTCTCCCCCCAGGAACTGGTAGTGCAAAGGTACGACAAGTTCCGCGCCATGACGCGGGTGACGGAATAGTTAAGGCAGGAGCCAGGAGCCGGAATCCAGAAGCCAGGAGAAAGCCTGCAACCTGGAACCCAGGACCTAGGAAGGCGCCATGCCAGTTTCGCAAACCCTGACATCCGCTCCGCTCTTCGACGTTGTCGGCCTCGGGCAGTGCTCTCTCGATATCCTGGGGACGGTGGCGCAGTACCCCGAGGTCGATCAGAAGGCGGAGTTGGGGGACTTTCTGGTGCAGGGCGGGGGGCCGGTGGCGACAGCCTTGGTGACTCTCTCAAGACTGGGAGTTTCGACCGCCTTTGCGGGACGCGTCGGCGGCGACGATTTCGGAGAGAAGATCCGAGCTGGCCTTCTTTCCGAGGGGGTCGATTGCCGCGCTCTTTCGACCGATCCCGAAGGGAGCAGTCAGGTCGCCTTCATCGTTGTCGAGCAGGAGCGCGCCCGCAGAAACATCTTCTGGACCCGGGGGAGCGCCCGCCCCCTCGAAAAAGCCGAGATCCCGCGGGACCTCATCGCTTCGGCTCGTGTTCTGCATCTGGACGGACTTCAGCGGGTCGCTTCCCTGGCAGCGGCCCGTTTCGCCCGGGCGCGCGGCATCGTCACCGTCCTCGACGGCGGAAGCTGGCGGGAGGGGACGGATGAGCTCCTGCCCCATATCGACCATCTCGTCGTCAGCGAAACCTTCGCTCGGCGGATCGCCGACAAACCATCCGAGGCGCTTGAGGCTCTTCTGCGCTACGGCGCGCGCGCCGTCACCGTGACATCGGGAAAAAATGGGTGCCTCACCCGGGGCGCCGATGGAGAGATTTTTCATCAGCCCGCCTTTGAGGTCGCAGCCGTCGACACCACGGGGTGCGGCGACGTTTTTCACGGCGGCTACATCTTTGGTCTGCTCCAGAAGTGGAGCCTGCAGCGAACCGTCGTCTTCGCCGCCGCCTGCGCCGCTCTCAAGACGCGCTTCCTCGGCGGGCGCACGGCGATTCCCGATCGATCTGAGGTCGAAGATTTTTTACAGCGAGCCCCGGCTCTTTTTCCCCATGAGTGATATTGATGAAATACCCGCTTCTTCTGCTTGCCGCATTCCTGCTCACTTCCCTTTCGGCCTGCGCCCCACGGTATAAGCATCCCCCTTTCAAGACCCCGGCTTCTCCGGCCTCGCCAGAAACCCGCACTCCTTCAGATCCTGCGGAACTCCGTTCACTCAGGGGTTGGGAGCGGCCTTATGTCGTTTTCGGCGAACGATATGAGCCTATGCTTGGCGATGCTCATATCGGTTTCGTCGAAAAGGGGCATGCCAGTTGGTACGGCAAGGACTTTCACGGAAAAAAGACGAGCAACGGCGAGATCTATGACATGTACGCCCGCACCGCCGCCCACAAGACGCTTCCCATGGGGGTCACCGTCCGTGTCACCAATCTGAACAACGGCAAGGTGATCCTCGCCCGCATCAACGATCGCGGACCCTTCGTCAAGGGGCGCATCATCGATCTTTCCTATACCCTGGCTCAGGAACTCGACATCGTCGGGCCGGGAACTGCTCCGGTGCGGGTCGAGGCGCTCGGTTTCAGGGAGACTGACGGCTCCGGACATGTCGCCTATCGGCAGCCGCGCAGCTATTCCATTGGCAGCTATGCGATCCAGATCGGCGCCTTTACCGTCCGCGAAAATGCCGATCGGCTGGCGGGCGAGATGCGCGCCCGTTACGGTTCGGCCTCCGTGGAGGAGGGATGGGTCAAAGGGCAGCTTTTCTACCGCGTTCGCGTCGGAAAGTATACGACGCTCGAATCGGCCGAAGGGGCGCAATTAGATTTCGAAAGAAGCGGATATGCAAACAGTTTCGTTGTCGCGATGGAGTAGCACATATTTTTTGTTCGTCTATATCGGAGCTCTGATATGATGCATGGCATGGGGTCATGCAACCAAGGCGTTCCGATTGAGGAGGCGACGTGGCCAAAAAGGTCTTTGTAGCGGCAACCGGACAAAACAGCGGTAAAACAACAACCAGTCTGTCGCTGCTCCATCTCGCCCGGCAGAAATATGAGCGCATAGGCTTCATCAAGCCGATCGGACCCAAGCCCTCCGTTCTCGACGGTCTGGAGATGGACAAGGACGCCGCCCTCGTGGCGCGGATCTTCGGCCTGGAGAAATACAAGGAATTCATGTCGCCGGTGGTTGTCCGGCGCGGAATGACCAAGCAGATCCTCGACGGGACGATCTCGACCAGCAATCTGCGCGAAATGATCATGCGGGCCATCGAAGTGCTCGACCGCGAGTGCGATTTTCTGGTCATCGAAGGGGCGGGCCACAGCGGTGTGGGGTCGGTGCTCGGCATGAGCAACGCCCAGGTCGCCCGCATGAGCGGAGCCCCCGTTTTGATGGTCACCGGCGGAGGTGTCGGCAACGTCATCGATGCCGCTTACATGAATTTGGCTCTTTTCCGCCAGGAGGGGGCAGACATCCGTGGTCTCGTCGCCAACAAGATCGTTCCGGAGAAGCGAGAGGAGACGCTCCATTACCTCAATATCGCCTTTCGGAATACCGGGATCGCCGTCCTGGGCGGATTCAACTACCAGCCTGTTCTCGCCAATCCGACTCTTCGTCGCATCTCCGACGTTCTGGAACTGCCGATTCACGGCAACCAGGAAGAAGTCGGGCGGATTGTCCATCACGTCCATATCGGCGCCGCCGCCACCCAGCGCATCGTTGAAGTCCTGAGGGACGACACCCTCATGCTGGTGACCAGTTCGCGCGATGAACTCCTCGTGACCCTCGCCAACCTCTACAACATGCAGGACTACCGGAAAAAAATTGTCGGAATGCTGATTCCCGGGGTCGCTCCCGTCTCGAAGATCACCCAGCAGATCATCGATCGCAGCGGAATCCCCTACATGCGCACCCATAAGACGACCACCGAGATTTTTCTCGACATCATTGAAGACGTCTCCAAACTTACGGCCGAAGATACGGAGAAGATCGACTTGATTCGGACACTCGCCCACAAGCGTTTCGACTTCAATGCGCTTGATGCGCTCCTGGAAAAAACCTGATTTTCTCTCAACACGGGCAGGAAGCCGCAAGGTTTCGAGCCTCTTCTCGCACCTTTCCCTCGTGCAGTTCCTTCCTGTCGCTGCGGCAGACGCTGGCCTATTGGGTTTTCCATGGCAGAATGGAGGTAAAACAACCAAGGAGTGACGGCCGATGGACATCAGACCTCCCAGCGGGAATCCTCCATCACCAGCAATGGGCGAATTCATCAAAAAAGCCGCCGTCGTGGTCGGAATGCTCCTTGCCGGAGTGGTCCTTCTGATCCTTGCCTCCCTCACCATTCGCGTCCTTTTCGTCGCCTTCGCCGGAATTCTTCTCGGGATCTTTTTTCTCGCCCTTCGCGATTTCGTTGTCAAATACACCCGCCTTCCCGAGCTCCTTTCGCTCGCCCTTGTCATCGTCCTGCTTTTGGCATTCCTCGGGGGTCATGTCTACTTTCTCGCGCCACAACTTGCTGAACAGATCGATGAATTCACCAAACGCCTCCCTGCTTTTCTCGGTCGGATCGATGAACTGATCAAGGAGTACGGCTGGGGACAACAATTGCGTGAAATGATCGAAGACGGGACGGCGCTCGAGGGGATTCAGAAGGGGGTCGGAACTTTATTCACCATGACCGTGCAGGGTCTCGGTTTTCTGATCACGTTCATTGCTGTCGGTTTTTTCCTCGCCGTGCGACCCAGACTCTACTTCGAAGGGTTCGTTCGCCTCATGCCCCTGGGGTGGCGTCCCAGGACGCGCGAAGTTCTCGGCGAAATCGGCAGCATCCTGAGGTGGTTTCTGGTGGCGAGGGCCATCGCCATGTTCCTGGTCGGCGTCAGTACGGCCATCGTCCTGTGGCTTCTCGGAGTGCCGCTGGCGCTTCTGCTCGGAGTCATCGCCGGTCTTCTAACGTTTATCCCATACCTCGGTCCCATCATCGCCGGCATACCCATCGTGCTTGTCTCGGTCCTCGAGGGGCTGGACATCGCCATCTACGCTCTTGTCGCCTACACGGCGATTCAACAGATCGAAGGGACGATCTTCGATCCGTTGATCCTCCAAAGAGTCATTCAACTCGCCCCAGTCGTCACCCTGCTGGCTCAGATACTCGGCGCGGTTCTTCTGGGACCTTTGGGGATCGCCTTGGCGACCCCTCTTGCGGCGGTCGTGCAGGTGCTGATCCGGACGGTCTACCGGGAAGACATACTGGGGGAGCCCCGTCTGCTCGGGGAAAATGGGAGGAAATGAGGGGCTATCTTGAAGAGCGGCGCTTCATCTCTTCTGCGACCAGATTTTTTCGCACGCTGTCGAGGCGACGTGATGCAGCCAGGGCTTGCAGATCGCCTTTGCTGAGCTGCGGAAGAAAAAGGGTATACCAGATAGGCGGCGTATGGGGGTTTTTGAGAATGGCAAGCCGCAGATTCGGCCGTCCCCTCCATCGCGGATGTCTGGCAATCTGAGAGATCGTTTCCGCCCGGGCTCCAGCCTTGTTGAGAAACTGAAGCAGATCGACTTCCCTCAAAGCCGAATTGTCAAGGCAGGCGGCAAAGACCTGGGGTTCTCCCCCATTCACGAGTGCGGATATCACCGCTGTGGTGCCGCGTCGCGCAAGGGTGATCTTGTTCCCGAGAGGGGTGGTCGGAAGTCTTTTTACGATCTGTTGCTCTGCCGCAAACCTCTGGTCCGGCGTGGTCCCCGGCAAAATACATAGATTAAGGACCTCGAAGAGGTGAAGGTGCGGAAGTATGGCCAGAAGGGTCGGGCCTGGGGTGGCGGGGTTTTTCGCCAGGGCGAAAAGGAGACGATGACTGCGTTCCGGGTCGGCGCGTCGATGAATCGATTTGAGCAGATCCTCAGGCAGGTCCCGTCTCTTGAGAAGCACAAGAAGGTGCTCCTCGCACAGGTGAGGATTCTTCAGTGTGGCGAACAGCACTTCCGGGCGTGTGTCGTGAATGAACGAATAGAGCTCGTCTCGTCCTGCCGTCAACGCCCTGTGCAGGTCCATTTCCGCATCTTTCGCTGGAGCAATCCATTCCATACTCCATGCCTTTTATGATTGCGGCGAATCGCTCACCTCGGCGCCGTACTCCTGCAGGAAATCTTCTTTCCAGGCTCTGTAATCTCCCGCCTCGATGGCGTTTCGCGCCCCTTCGGTCATGCTCAGATAGAAACGCACGTTGTGAATTGCGGCCAGGATCGCCGAAAGGATCTCGTTCGATCCATAAAGGTGGTGCAGGTAGGCGCGAGTGAAGTTTCGGCAGGTATAACAATCGCACGAGGGGTCGACGGGGAAAAAGTCGCGACGGTATCGGCGATTGGTCAGGCGAATGCGTCCCCTTTTCGTAAAGAGGCTGGCGCTTCGAGCATAGCGGGTCGGAATGACGCAGTCGAACATATCCATCCCCCTCTCGATGCTCTCCAGAATGTCGGCCGGAAGTCCGACTCCCATGAGATATCGCGGTTTGTCCTCCGGCAGAAAGGGGGCGGTATATTCAACCACCTTCTTCAGCAGCTCCAGCCCCTCACCGACACTTACCCCTCCGACGGCATAGCCGGGAAAATCGAGAGCCGTCAACTCCTTCGCGCACTCGCGGCGCAGATCGTCGTAAATCCCCCCCTGAACGATGCCGAAAAGGGCCTGGTCTGAGCGGGCGTGATGCTTGCGGCACTCCTCCGCCCAACGGATCGTCTTTCTGATAGAGCGGGCCGCGTAGTCGTGGGTGGCGGGAAAGGGGATGCATTCATCGAAAGCCATGATGATGTCTGCCCCCAGGGCGTTCTCGATGGCGATGGCCTCCTTGGGCCCCAGAAAGATCTCTTTTCCCGTGACCTCGTGCCGAAAGAAGACCCCTTCATCGGTGATGCGCTTCTTCGGAAGGGAGAAGACCTGGAAGCCGCCGCTGTCGGTGAGGATCGGCTTGTTCCAGTTCATGAATTTGTGAAGCCCTCCGGCTTTTTCGACCAATGCTTCGCCCGGCTTGAGGTGCAGGTGATAGGTGTTGGAGAGGATGATCTGCGCCCCCGTCTCCTCCACCTGGGCAGGGGTCATCGCCTTCATTGCCGCGTGCGTCCCCACGGGCATGAAAATGGGGGTTTCGATGACGCCGTGAGGGGTCGTCAGTCTTCCACGGCGGGCGGCTGATGTGCGATCGGTGGCCAGTAGTTCGAATTCAAACATGCACTTTCCGTTTCCTGGGAGTCGGTTGCGAACAGAGTCGTCTTCTTTTTAGGAGGGTGGACCCAGCGAAGAATCATACAGCAAAAGAGGTCTTCTGTGAAATAGGGGAATCAAAAGGATCTGAATCCGATTTTAACCCTTGGGAGAGAAATGCAGCCCCCTTCGCGTTTACAACTTCTGAGATAAAACTCATGGCGACAAAAAATCGACGAGGTACACAAAAAAACTCAACCGGGAGTTTGACTATTGATTGACACTAATATAAATTAATGTGACAAAGTTAATAATACCAAAGATGGAGGAGGAGAAATGAAAATGACGGTGTGGCGGTTGGTGGTGATGTTTTCGTGTTTTTTTCTGATGACAGCCTGTGGCAGCAGTGGAGGGGGAGGAGGCGGGAGCCCTGGATCCGCTGACCCTCAAGCCGAATTCAATGTCCAAACGACATTCCCCGCTGACGGGGCAGTGGGCGTTGATGTTGAAAGCATCATTTCGGTGACGTTCTCCAACGATGTCGATCCGGCGACGGTAAATAATGCGACATTTGTCGTTTCCGCTGCCGGCGCCACCGTTCAGGGACATTTCGGATTCGATGGAAACACGGTCACTTTTACCCCGTCTCCATCGTTCCTCGATTTCGGAACGATTTACGAGGCGACCATTGCCACGGGCGTTGAGGATCTGAATGGTGAGACGCTGGCGGAGGAATATTCCTGGAGTTTTACCACAGCGCCATCGGATCCGATCGTGCCGCAGGATCCCGATCCGAGTGTGCCGAATCTTCCAAATGGTCTGGTGAAAACAACCCCTGTTGACAAGGCCATTAACGTCAGTGTGGAAACCTATATCTCAGCCGAATTCGTTGAAGAGATCAACTCTGAATCTGCAGCGGTCGACACATTCTTCGTCAACGATCTCAATCTGAACGATGTCCAGGGAACAATCGAGGTTCAAGAGCGCACCATTACCTTCATCCCTGATTTTCTTCTCGAGTCGGATATGGTCTATGAGGCGACCATTACCACCTACCTTGAAGATCTGGCTGGGGAGTCTCTGCTTGAGGAAGATTACACCTGGAGTTTCACCACGATGGATACGATTCCGCCGGCGGTCGTTTCCTTCAGCCCCGAGGGATCAGGCATTCCGGTCAACACGATTGTTGCGGTTACATTTTCCAAGCCGATCGATCCTGCTTCGATAAACGCGCAGACATTGACCCTCAGCGATTCAACCGGCGCCGGTGTGGAGGGGATATACGTCCATAACGATTATGCGGTGATTTTCATTCCAACCGCGGACCTGGCTGGATCGTCGATCTATTACCCGACGCTTGCCCCAGGCGTCGCGGATCTTGCCGGCAACCTGGCTGAAGGCTTCTCGTGGAGCTTCACCACGAGAGCTGATCGCGATCTCGCCGCCCCGGAAGTCATCGCCTTCGGACCTAAGGGCGCCGGCGTCTGGACGGGAGAAACCATCTGGGCCACCTTCAATGAGATCATCAATCCTTACTCCGTGAATGACGATACGTTTGTCGTGCGCGATTCGAGCGGGGCTCAGGTGATTGGCGTTCTGAAAACGAATGGGGCGACCGTGAATTTCACCCCGGCTTCTGAACTGAAGTGGAAAGAAACCTATACGGTGAGCCTGGCCGGCATAGAGGATATGGCGCGAAACAGCATGGAGCCCGAGTCCTGGAATTTTACAACGGGCATGGGGGTGGTGAGCGTCACTCCCAGTCCCAACAGGAACAATGTTGCGATCAACCAGCCCATTTACGTCGTCTTCTCCGAACCCGTCGATCCTGGAACGGTCAATAGTTCGACATTCAGCCTGGTTGACGACAAGGGCGTTCGGATAATCGGAACTTTGCAGGTGGAAGGAGCCAAGGTCACCTTCAAGGCGGATGCCAATTTCGTTTTCAAAACTATATATACCGCGTCTCTGAGCACGGGAATCGCATCCCTCGAAGACGGCGAACAACTGCCGCGTGAATACACCTGGAAATTCAGGGCGGGCAAGAGACCGCTGCGAGTCCACCCCAGGGATAGATAGGAATTGATTCCATGATCTCGCAAGGGGCAGGCGTTTTCGCCTGCCCCTTGCTACGCCCAGGTCCCACTTATACTCCTTCATTTTCGGCGCCCCATCAAACTTGCCCGTAAATCGACATCCTTTTGCGACTCCAAGAGAGCGAACTGCTGCTGATCGGTTTCGGCTTCATATGTCCTAACGTGAGGCGACCCTCGGGGATTTGCCAAGGGATCTGCGGATTATTTCTTTACTCCCTGGAGACTGCGGGCGTATCATTGCCCCTCTCTTTCGGAGTCAATTGCTCAGATGAAATACCCCGCCCCACTGCATTTCGTTGATTTCGTCCGGGTACGGTTTGGCCTCGAATTCCAGGAAACCTATCTGCTTACGCTTGAAGCAGCTCTGCGCCTGCGTCGCAACCTGCGACAGGCCCTCGATCCTTCCGAATCTGCGTATTTTCAACCCCTTCTCGATCCTCCCCTTTCGCCGGATCCTCAGGCGCTGCGTCGCTACCAGCGTCCCTCGCCACTGTTCGCCATCATGCCGCCAATGGATTTGCCCCGCAATGTTGCAAAAGGAGATACCCTCGACCTTGAAGTCGTTTTCTGGGGGAGAGGCTCCCAACTGCTCAGTGATTTCGTGCTGATGATTCAGACATTGGGGCGGGTTGGATGGCATCGAGGGGAGGGGCGCTTCGAACTCGTTCACATTGAGGGGATCGGTCCAGCAGGAGACATCGAGCCCATCTGGAGCGCCGGGCGCTCTCCGTTTCACCTTGCGCCTCCCGTCCTGTCCGCGGCCTGGTGGCTGGAGAGTCACGATTCTCCGAGGACTTCGCTTCAACTCGTTTTCGACTCTCCGGCCAGAATGCTTGCTGGTGGTCGTCCTCTGTTCAGGTCCTCGTTCACCGGCATCTTCCCCTTTTTTCTTCGACGGGTCACATCGATGGTCCATGCCTGCTGTGACATCGATCTCATCGGCGATCCCGAACCTCTTCTGAAGCAGGCCTCGAAGGTTCGCGAAGTACGCAATACCCTGCGCTGGAGCGACTGGCGCACCTTGGAAGGGGAGAACTCTTGCCAGGATCTTGGAGGTATTATCGGATCGGTTCTCCTGGAGGGCGAGTCCCTGCCTGAGGTCTTCTGGGTTCTGGCTCTCGCCTCGATGATGAATGTCGGCAAAGGGGCTTCCTACGGCGCCGGACATTTTCGAGTGGAAGATCGCTGAAAAGAGCGCGCGCTCGGACAAACGGCGTTGCGAATCTTGCCGTCTTCGTCCCGGTTCGGTACAATGGTGCTATATAATTCACTTATGATTTCGAGGGAGTAGAGTATGACAAACTTGTGGGACGAGCGCAAAAAGGCGCAAGAAGAAGAATATTTCCACCGCAAGGAAAAAGAGAAGATCGAGAAGCTCAGAGCGGCCCAACGGGAAAAGCAGGAACGTGACATCCCCCGCAACCGCTGTCCCAAATGCGGACAGAAGCTCGAGGCGACCACCTTCAGGGAAGTCCCTCTGGACAAGTGCCCCGACTGTGGCGGGATCTGGCTGGGGCCAAAGGATCTTCAGATCCTGTCGGAGAAGGACCATCGCACCTGGTTCGACAAATGGTTCCGCTCTGATAAGAGCCGATGGTTCGAGGAGTAAGAAGTTGCAAGGGATCGAGATGCACTGAAGCGGCGGGAGAGATCCCGCCGTTTCATGTAGAAGCTCCCTGAATCCTTGAGCTTGCGGCATCCTGCATGCCTGATAAGCTGAAGACTAGCTTCTTTCTGGAATCAGCCGAGGGAGTTCCAATGGGAAAGAATATCTGGAAACAAGTCGTGATCATTCTCGCACTTGTTCTGGCGTTCAACTATTTTTACATCTCCTCGATACCCGAGCCCGAAGTCCAGGCGACGGATATCTCATATACCCGCTTCAAGGAAGAGTTGCGGCGCGACAACATTCGCTCCATCACGGTCCAGGAGCATGAGATCCAGGGCGCGTTCCGAAAAGCCGTTGAAAAGAAAGTCGAGAATGATCCGACTACAGCCGTGCGGTTTTTCGAGGTGTTCACGACCTATCTCCCCCCCTTTGAAGATCCAGGTCTTATGGAAAACCTCGAAGCTCAAGGGGTGGAGGTGACGATCCTTCCTCCCGACTCGCCGTCGCCCTGGGCGTCCGCCTTCATCTACCTGATTCCATGGGTCCTGATTATCGCCATCTGGATCTTCATCTTCCGCAGCATGCGAAAGCGCGGTGGTGCAGGCGGGGGGATGATGGGAAATTTCGGCAAATCGGGAGCGCGCCTCTCCACCAAGGAAAATTCCCAGGTGACCTTCGACGACGTTGCAGGATTGCAGGAGGCGAAACAGGATCTGCAGGAGGTGGTGGAGTTTTTGCGCAATCCGCGCAAGTTCGCCCGTATCGGCGGGAAAGTTCCCCGTGGGATACTTCTGGTCGGACCTCCCGGGACCGGCAAGACGCTCATGGCCCGTGCCGTTGCAGGGGAAGCGGGCGTCCCTTTCTTTTCGATCTCCGCCTCCCAGTTCATCGAAATGTTCGTCGGGGTGGGGGCGAGCCGCGTGAGGGATCTCTTCACCAATGCCAAGAAGAACGCACCGAGCATCATCTTCATCGATGAGCTCGATTCGGTGGGGCGCGCCCGCGGAACAGGTCTCGGCGGCGGGAATGACGAGCGGGAGCAGACCCTCAACCAGTTGCTTGCAGAACTCGACGGATTCGAGCCGCACCAGGAGGTCATCGTCATGTCGGCCACCAACCGTCCTGACGTCCTCGATCCGGCTCTGCTGCGCCCGGGGCGCTTCGACCGCCAGGTTGTGGTCGAGCGTCCCGACTGGCGCGCACGCGAAGAGATCCTCAAGGTGCACACCCGCAAGACGCCGCTGGCGCCGGATGTCGATCTGCGCACCATCGCACGGGCGACCCCGGGGATGTGCGGCGCCGATCTGGAGAGCCTGGTGAACGAAGCGGCTCTCATGGCAGCGCGTGAGAACCGCGAAGAAGTGACGATGGAGCATCTGGAAAGAGCAAAGGATCGAATCCTGATGGGGGCTGAGCGCAAACTTTTCCTCTCGGAAGAGGAGAAGGGCATTACCGCTTACCACGAAGCCGGGCATACGCTTGTGGCCAGGCTCTCTCCCGGCGCTGATCCTATTCACAAGGTCACGATCATCCCCAGGGGACATGCGCTGGGGGTTACGCAACAGCTACCCGAAGATGACCGTTACCATTATCAGCGCGATTACCTGATCTCGCGAATCGCCATTGCTCTTGGGGGGCGTGCGGCGGAAAAACTCATCTTTGGCCAATTCTCGACAGGGGCGCAGAACGATCTGAAGCAGGCGACGGACTTGGCTGAAAAGATGGTCTGCCAGTGGGGCATGAGCGAGGTCGTCGGTCCGGTTGCTTTCAGCCGCGGCGAAGAACACGCATTTTTGGGACGCAAGCTTGCAACAGAGCAATCGTGTAGTCCGCAGATGGCCTGGATCATCGATCAGGAAATCGAGAAACTGGTACGCCAGGGACAGGAGACGGCCGAAAGGCTTCTGACTGAGAACAAGAAGGCACTGGAGGTGCTTGCCGAGGCTCTTCTGGAGGAGGAGTCGCTGGAAAGAAAACGGGTGGACGAAATTCTCGCCTCGGTGGGATTGAAGATTCAGGGTTCCAGCCCGAAGCAGGTGCTGCGAAGGAGTGCGGGAAACCAGAGAGCCGACAACGTCTCAGCGCATCAGGTCGAGGCTGAAATGGAGCTTGAGAAAAGCCTGAAATGAAGCGACACCCTCCAGGGCGAGGCGCAGTCGTCCCTTCTCCATCCGGTTGAGCTGCTCCAGAGCTACATAGTTTGTCGGAGTCCGGCCGTTGCGGACAGCTTCGACCTGGCCGCGAAGACGAATGTGGACGAGAAAGTGGAAACTCGCATCAAGGTCTTCGGCTTCTTGCGTGCCCATCACCCCCTTCTCGACAAGCTGGCGAATACGTTCGCGCGTTCCTCCTTCCAGAGCCCCCGCTTCGATCGACAGGATCTTTATCCCTTCTGTAATGGCGAAAATTCCCGCCTTCTTGACATCGAGCAGCCCTTTTTTATCCCCTTTTCTCTCCACTTTGATTCGTCCAAAGAACCCCAGGGGAGGCAGAAATCCCATGACATTGGCCGCCATGCGCATTTTGTAGGTCGAGTCGCCGCGAACATGCTCGATCATCCGCGCCTTGAGGCCACGCTCAAAAGCCGGATCACCATAGATGGTGCGGAGATCGGAAAACATGCTGCAGTTCAGGATGTTCTCCGGGCTCGAGGAGGAGAGCCAGCGATTGAGTGTTCGGGTCCAGTCGCTGACGCTTTTTCGCCATGCGGGGTTTTTGGCCATGATGCCGCCCGGGCATTCAGGCACGCCGATGGCGATGAGCGAATCGTTGAGTTCCCGGGAGAACTCCTCGAGGCGTCGAGCTTCTTCTTCCTCCAGGTCATCGGCGTGGACGATCGCATTGTCCTGATCGGTGGTCAGGGTCTGTTCCCTGCGCCCCTCGCTCCCCAGGACGACGAAGGCGAAGCGATCGGTGAGGTCGGGGTATTTTCCCTTGCGAAGCAGAATGATCAGGCGAAGGAGGATCTGGTCGTTGAGGTGGGAGATCATCCGGACCAGATCCCTTGTCTGAACGCCCGTTCCGACAAGGTGGACGACCAGTCCCTGGACACGGTGGTGAAGGCTTTTCAACTCCTCTACAGTTCGGGCGCCCTCGATTTCCCTGATCATCTGCTGGGGCGATCGGGTCTGGAGCCTGAGGATGTCGGAATCGGTGATGATCCCAGTGAGTTGTCCTGACGAGTCGACCACTCCGACGCGATGGATGGTGTGCCGGGACATCCGGTAAAGGACCTCGAAGAGAAAGTCTTCTTCATCGACGACGATGAGGGGGGAATTCATGATGGTACGAACGGTCAACTGCCGGGGATCCTCGCCGCGGGAGACGACCTTGTTGCGCAGGTCCCGGTCGGTGATGATGCCGACGGAGTTTTTCCCCTCGCACACCACAACGCCGGAGATGTTTTTGCGGCGCATGGTCTCTGCCACATCGACCAGAGCGTCGTCGGGCGAACACGTCACCACGTTCTTTTGGCAGACCTCTTTGACTCTGAGAAAAAATATGTTTTCTTCAGCCATTTAGACCCCAGGATTAAAGTCGCGTCGTTAAATGGTAATGGATGAGGTGTTGAACGGCAAGGGAAAAGGGGCGAAAATATTACGTTCTTGGGAATAAGATTAAAATGGATCCGAGTCCGCTTGCAGGCTCGCTCCCGAGGAGGGTATAATCCTTGCGCCGGATGCTCTCTTTGCACCGGTCCGAAACCGTTCACTGCAATGAAGAAGATTCTCCCATGAAAATGAAAATTGTCCTCCTCTGCCTGGCTGTTTTTTTGATCGTCTTTCCCTCTTCGGTTTATTCCCATCCTCACGTCTGGACCGATTATGTCGTTCACCCGATCTTCAACAATCAGGGTCTCCAGGGCTTTCGTTTCGAATGGACCTTCGACGAGATGTTCAGTGCCCAGATCATGGAAATGGTCGGTCTGAGAAAGGGCAACCCCTCAGCGGCGCAGGTCCGGAAAATTCGCGAAGAGGCCTTCGACAACCTGGCCCAATACAACTACTTCGTTCATATCTGGGTTGACGGGGAGAGATTTCAGATCCGAGGCGTCAGAGACTTCACGGCCCGCGTGCAGGATAACCGGATGGTCTACGATTTCTTCGTCCCGTGTGAGGTCGATGCGCGCACCGGCGCTCGTTCTGTGCGGCTACAGGTGCGCGATCCCGAAATTTTTGTAGATTTCAGCATGTCGGCGCAGGCTCCCGTGCGCCTCGTCAGTTCGCCGGACATCACGGTGGAATACAGCATCGACCAGGAAGGTTCCGGTGCTCTCGGCGGATTTTTCGCACCGAAGTCGCTCAACCTTCGATTCAGGAACGCGTCATGAAGGGTGCTCTCCTTGCGGTCTTTGCTTTTATATGTCTTCTTCTTGCGCCCCCGGAAGGCTGGTCCAATCCTTTTTTTGGCTCCCATGGCGCCAAGGAAGAAGAAAAGCAGACCATCGAGCAGCCCACCGTCTCGCAGCCCTCCATTGTGCTCGTCAAGCTGAGCGCTCTGCAGCGAGATATTCGCGAAACGATGACGGCCTACGCCCGTCGGATCCAGGAATCCCCCACGGGGGCGACGACGCTCGGTTTTCTGGCCCTGACCTTTCTCTACGGCGTCATTCACGCTCTGGGTCCGGGGCACGGAAAAGCGATCGTCGGCTCCTATTTTCTTTCCCGAAGTGGGACGCTGCGCCAGGCGCTCGTTTTCGGCAATCTCATCACCTTCATGCATGTCTTTTCAGCGACGGTCATTGTTTTTGGACTCGCTCTGATCGGCAAGCAGACGAACATCTTCTCCTTTCAGGAGGTTGAAGGAGGACTGCAGAGCTACAGTTATCTTTTCATTTTTCTGATCGGCGCCTTCCTGTTGGTGAAGACCCTTTGGGACCTTGTCGCACGACGTAAAAGGGAAGGGGAGGGCAGCGAGACCAGAGCCGATGCCGGAAGCATGGCCGCCCTGTCGCTTTCTGCCGGACTGATCCCGTGTCCGGGGGCCGCCCTCATCCTTCTTTTTACCCTGAGTCTCGATATTGTCTGGGCGGGGCTGGCGGCGATGGTCGCTCTGGGCGCTGGAATGGGGCTGACCAATTCCATGGTGGGGATAGCGACCCTGAGTTCCAGGGGGGCGGTGATGCGGCTGACGCGCAGCTCGCCGAGGCTCTTTACGGCGCTCTATTCGTTCTTTGCCGTCAGCGGTTCGCTCGTCATCGCCTCGCTGGGATTGACTCTATTTCTGTCGAGGGGGTGAACTTCAGGAGACGGAAGAAGACGGAAGACAGAAGACGGAAGACGGAAGCCAGGAGCCAGGAGCCAGGAGCCAGGAGCCACTGCGCCTCTGAAAGAAAAAGGCCCGGCG